>RFVO01000162.1 GCA_009928005.1 Chitinophagia bacterium
TATTTTCATAGGATTGTTGAATAAAATATCAACACTATTTTTTAATAAAGAACTTAGTTCTATTTCCATGGTTGCAGGTAATGCAAATTCAGCATTTGAAGGTATGGAAAAGTTTGTATCTAATGTATATTGGGTAAACAACTCATCATTGATATATACATTACAATCTAATTTATTGAGGACAAGTCCAAAACTATTGGGATTTTGATAAGTAAATTCTGCTTTAAAAATATTCTTACCAAAACTTGCTTTTTCTATTTTAATAGATTGTACACCTTTAAAAACAAGTGGCTTAGGCTCAGCGCAGGATGAAAAAAATAAAATAATAGTAAATAATAGGTAAGTTGTATACTTCATAAAAGATTTATATAAAATTATTTAAAAATATTAGTTAATTGGAGAATGTAAAAATATATTTACATAAGTTTTTGTTAAGACATGATGCTAACCGATTATCAATATTTTGGGCCTATTTGCTTTGTAGAATTAATCTATAAACAAAAGCAGCTATGTTTTGATAAAGAAGCTCCATTCACTAAAATGAGTTTTAAAAATAGAATGGTCATTTTAAGCGCACAAGGGCCATTGAATTTAACCATTCCAATATTAGGGGGAAGGGAACAGAAAACAGCCATTAAGGATGTACTCATTTCATATGATGCTCCTTGGGGGGTAAAACATTTTAAGGCCCTTCAAACTTGCTATAAAAGAGCCCCGTATTTTGAATACTATGAAGCTGATATCGAAAAGCTTTATGCAAGAAAAAAAGAATATTTAGTAGATTTTTTAGATGACTGTCATCAATTTCTACAAAAATCAATTAAGGGAAAATGGGAACTGATAGATTGTAAAGAATATAAAAATGAAGAAACTATAAAAGAAATACTTCCATGGCATCCCAATAATTTTGATAAGTTTGCTATACAGCATTCTTATTTGCAGGTATTTAAGTCAAATAAGGGCTTTATTCCTAACCTAAGTATACTAGACTGGTTGTTTTGTGTAGGTGGGAAAGAAATTAGTAAACAATTAAGCGATCCTTTAATGTAGAAAAGTTAGTAGTAGTATCAATATTTTGGGGATGTTTTTTCAAAAATTCAGCAGTCCACTTTTCAAATTGTTGCATTTGTTCCCATTCTTTACTATTTACCAAATAATCCATGGCTTCCTTTTCATATGTAGCTTTAGTTAAACGTTCATTTAACAACTCTCTTTTTAATTGGTAGTTGGTAAAAATGGCACGCATTAATAATCTTTCCGCCACTTCAAATTCTATATCTTCTAAACTTTCTTCATAATTAGCAAATTGGTTCATCACTTCACGTGTTTTTATCCACTTCATTGTTTTTTCAACCATCTCATTGTAAGACTTATTAATTAATTCATTCGAACGGCTTTCGTCATTCAAATTTAACATTGCTGTATTTTCATGATTGCGTTTCTGAAGAAGATGACTATGTTTGTGAATAGAAGTATATAAATGTGTTGATTTGAAAGGGGTTGTTTTTTTAATTACGCCTCCACTAATTAGTAGTTTTGATGTGAATAAAACCTTTGGCTGATTTTTTAATATTTGCTTATTTTGATTTTGATCAAAAGGGAATAAAAATAAAAGACTTACTAACAAAGAAGTAAGTATAACTCTAGTAGAATGAATAAAGTTAAACCTTTTGGTTTTTGTCAAAAATTTCACCCTATACAAAAGTTCATTGGGCATATTTAAAATTCCCATAGTCCACTTGCTTGTATTTAGTATAGCTATTTCCTTTTCACGCAATCCTGTTGCCATTTTATAAAGCGTATTTAAATAATCTAGTTTTCCCACTGAAGCATTGATTACAAAACTATCGCAGGCAATTTCTCTTTGTAGGCTAATTTCTTTATTGAATAAATATGTAAAGGGATTAAAGAATAAAACCAATTGTACAAAGCTTGTCAATAGATTGACGAGATAATCATTTCTTAGTATATGTGCCCATTCATGTATAATAATACTTTGAATTTCTTTTACGCTTAATTGATTGACTATGGCAATGGGTAAAAGTATTATTGGCTCTATCCATCCAAAACTAATAGGACTTTCAATAGTGGATGAAAAACCTAATTTTACCCCTCCTGCGCCACGCATTGACCTTCATTGGCGGCTTAATCGCTGCGAAAG
>RFVO01000163.1 GCA_009928005.1 Chitinophagia bacterium
AGATTGTTACATAAAATATTTGCAACGTACTTACCACCTGTATATCCATATGCAGTTTATGGTGGAGATCGTTTTGTAAAACTTACAGACTTTGATGACAGAGTAGATGTTATTCCAGTTGCAGATCCAAATGTATTTTCTTTAGCACAAAGAGTAACTCTTGCTAATGAAACATTAAAGATTGCAATTTCAGCTCCAGAGATTCATGATATTAGAGAAGCATACAGAAGAGTCTATCAAGCATTAGGAACTCAGAACATAGAAGAATTATTAAAACCAGAACCTTTAAAGATTCCAAAAGATCCTGCTATTGAAAACATGGAAGCGTTACAAATGAAAATGCCAACTGCTTTTCCAGAACAAGATCATGATGCACATATAACAGCTCACTCATTGTTTATTAAAACAAGAATGGTACAAATTAATCCTGCAGTATACGCACTACTACAAGGACATATATCAGAACACATTTCACAAAAGGCTTCACAAGAAGTTGTAGAAGCTATGGCTATGAATCCAGAAGATCAAATGCTAGCACAAGCTAATCCAGAAATGTTTACAATTAAAATGAATGGAGCAATTGCTCAACGTACTGTAGAACTTACTGCACAGTTACAACAAGCAGAAGCTGCGGGCGAACAAAAAGTAGATCCACTTGTTGCATTGAAACAACGAGAATTAGATTTGAAAGCTATGGATTTACAAATTAAACAAAATAATACTTTGACAGATAATGCATTGAATGCTTCTCAATTTAAAGTAGATACATTAATGAAACAACAAGAGATTCAAATTAAAGATAGACAATCTAATGATCGTTTAAATATTGCTAAAGAAAAAATTAACTTAGCCAGAGAAAAACAAAATAAATGATTAAAAAAGAAAAAGAACCAAAACTAGGTAAACGATTTGGGCCACCACCATTAAAAGGTCCTATGCCACAAATACCACCAGTAGATAAAAATTTAAAGAAGCTATAATATGTTACCTATGTTAAATGCAATTGCACCACTAGCTAAAATATTATTTAGTACAATTGAAAAATCTGTACCTGATAAAGATTTACAAGCAAAGTTAAAAGCTGATTTACAAACTCAATTAATGCAGTCACATACACAAGAGTTAACTGCGGCAGCTAAAATTATAGAGGCAGAAGCTAAAGCTGGTTGGTTTGCATCTAGCTGGAGACCTTTATTAATGTATGTGCTTATATTTATTCTTGTATGGAATTATGTATTAGGACCCGTAATCTTATTCTTTTTTAAAGCTTCTATTACTATAACTTTACCAGGAGATGTTTGGACGTTATTACAAATAGGTCTTGGTGGATATGTGGTAGGAAGATCCGCAGAATCCGTTGCCAGAACAATGGCTAATAAACCTCAGCCAAAAGACCAAGAAAACGGATAGTGAAATACATAGTTATTTTGTTATTGCTTTTTTCATGCAATAATATAAATTCACCAAATACAGATAAACCAATATTAAAAATAGAAAAAGCATTCTAATGTTAGAACGATTAAAAGACTTAATAGCTAAAAACTTTTCTAATAAAGAAATAGAAAAGAAAAATAATGCTTTACTTAGAAGTAGAAAAGAAGTTGAAATTAATGCTAATGGAACTTCTGGCTATACCATTAAAGAAGGTGAGCACAAAGGAACTGTATTAGGTCATATCAAAAGAGAAAAGAAAGTCATTGAATAGTGACCAAAACAATTTTAGTTACAGGAGCCGCAGGATTCTTAGGCTCACATATCTGTAAAGAATTACTTAATAGAAAATACGAAGTTAGAGGTGTAGATAATTTATTGGGTGGGGATAAAGATAATATTCCTTTCTTAAATAATTTTTATAAAGCAGATTGTGCTGACTTTAAAACAATGCTTAAAGTTACAGAAGGCATTGATGTATTGTTTCATTGTGCAGCAACAGCTCACGAAGGATTATCAGTATTCTCTCCTTACACAATTACACAAAATAATATTATGGCAACGGTCGGTGTTGCAACAGCAGCTATTCAAAATAAAGTTAAAAGAATTATTTATTGTTCATCCATGGCAAGATATGGAGATCAACCAAGTCCATTTACAGAAGACAT
>RFVO01000164.1 GCA_009928005.1 Chitinophagia bacterium
ACTGCATGAAATCAATACAAAGTTTACAGGAAAAGTGGAAAGTGGGAGCAGGTCAATTTTGGCTAATTATTCTCACTTTTGCCCTAGGCGGTAGCCTCAGTGGAAGGCTTTGTAGCTTTTTGCTAAAATTGGTGTTTTTAGAGAAAAATTGGGCATTTTGGCTCATTTATCCCCTATTTTTGACCATTTTATGGCCTTTTTCGGTGATTTTCGTAAGTTTCTTTACAGGACAATTTCGCTTTTTTAAGGGCTATTTAAGCAGGGTTGGAAGAAGATTGTTGGGAGCTGCGCCGCCCGTCCATATCGCCATATTTGCTTCAGGCGCTGGAAGTAATGCTAGAAAAATTATAGAATATTTTGAAAATAAGGCTGTGGGCACTAATAGCTCTTTGAACAATGTAGGTTCCAAAGCTGCTTCTATAAAAGTTTCTTTAATTGTATGCAATGTTCCAGGGGCCGGGGTTTTAGATATCGCTGAAGAAAAGGGCATTCCTAGTTTAATGATTAATAAGACCGATTTTGCTGCTAATGGTTATGTAGAGAGTTTAAAAAATGCAGGCATTGATTTTATAGTACTAGCTGGTTTTTTATGGAAGGTACCTGAAGTATTGGTGAGGGCATATCCAAAAGCTATTATAAATATTCATCCGGCACTACTTCCAAAATATGGTGGCAAGGGCATGTATGGTGCACGTGTGCATGAAGCAGTTATAGCTGCAGGAGAAAAAGAGTCAGGTATTACAATACATTGGGTGAATGAGTATTACGATGAGGGCGCTATTATATTTCAAGCAAAATGTTCTATTGACGCTTCCGATACACCCACAAGCTTAGCTAATAAAATTCATGCACTTGAGCATGCGCATTTCGCAACAACGATTGAGAAGTTGTTGGCCTAGAGTTTATTTCTATTTCTGAAAAAGTATTCTAAATAAAAAACCCACTTGAATGAAGTGGGCTTAATAATATTTTTTAGAGATTGTATTATTTTTTAAACTTTAACTTAGCCTCATCAAGTCTTTTAAAGAAAGCTTCTTTATTAGCATCTTTATAATACTCTTTCAATTGTTCATTTGATAAGCCAAAGGTTTCTTTAGAAATCTTATCCTTAATTTTTCTGAAGAAGTTTACAGAATCAAAGTTTTTTGGTACTGACTCGTTAATTTTCATAATATATAATTTGATTAAAAGGGTTATTTTATCATTTTAAAGAATTAATATAAAAAGTATCTATTTTTCTATTTTCATTACTCTGTTTTTACTTGAAATAGTCTTAAATACTTTGTTAATTGGTTGATCAAATAAGAATTTAGGGAATGTAATAAGTTCAATATTTAATGCTTCAGATAATTTGGCAATGGTTTGAAGAGATAAGTTTTCTTGTCCTTTTAAAACTTTGTTAATGTATTGTGGGCTTACTCCAACCGTTTCAGCTAAAGATTTCTGTGTCATTTCCTCAGATTCTTCTAGTGCTGCCAAGACCCTTAATGCAATATTGCTTGAATAAGAAAGCCATTTCTTATTTTCAATTCTAAACTTTGCATTTTGCAAATATTTACTTTGTGTTTTCATAAAATTATGTTTAATTTATTAAACCTGTTCTATCAATAATTCCTTCTTTATCGGGCTTTCCATTTTTTATTGATTCGATGTACATTTGAATATATGGCTCGTGACTTTCGTGCACGCGGAAATAAACGTGGTGTCCCAAGATTTCGAATTGACAAAGTTTAACTCTTTCCATTTCAGCAGCTAAGCTTTTTGGTTGAATATTATCTGGAACTTGAAATTTCATATTTATTTGCAGAGCCATTTTCAAGAATTATATTCTATCGCAACTAATCAATCGGAAGAAGAAAAGCTGACTGAAAAACAATGGCAAGAACATTTGAATAAAATTCAGTCTCAAATCAAAGAAGTAAAACCAAAACGTAAGTACACTAAAAAAAC
>RFVO01000165.1 GCA_009928005.1 Chitinophagia bacterium
TGGAAGACCAATGATTTTGGAAAAACATGGACAAAAATAATTACTGGTATACGTGCCGATGATTATGTTCATTCTGTAAGAGAAGATATTACACGTGAAGGCTTATTATATGCAGGTACAGAACATGGTATTTGGATTTCATATAACGATGGTGCAAGTTGGGAGTCATTAAGTTTAAACTTACCAGATGTGCAAGTGTCAGATGTACAAGTAACCGATAAAGACTTAGTCATTGGAACCCATGGTAGGTCTATCTATGTTTTAGACGATATTTCTCCGGTGAGATCAAAGGATGCTGGAATAAAGGCAGGGCTGCATTTATTTAAACCTTATTATGCAGTAAGGTCTGTTCAAAAAGCTGTATTTCATTATTATTTAGATTCAACCAAGAAAGATTTAAAAATTGAAATTTTAGATGCTCAAGGTAAGTTGGTGAATACTTTTGTAGGTGAGTTAGCAAAAGCTAAAAAAGAAAATGGAGAAGCCGATGAAGATGATGAAGATCGTAAGCCAAAACCACCCACTATTAAAACGGGTTTAAATATTTTTGAATGGGATTTAAAATATCCTTCTGCAAGTTATTTTAAAGGGATGATTTTTTGGAGTGCACCTGTTTATTCAGGACCAACTGCTGTTCCTGGTAATTATCAGGTAAGAATAAGTTCAGGGGGTCAAGTGGCTACTGAAAATTTTGAAATTAAAATGGACCCAAGGGTAAAGGATGTAACTACTTCCGATATGCAAGAGAAATTTAACTTAGCCATTCAAATTAGAGATCAGGTAACGGTGGCCAATGATGCAGTTATTAAAATAAGAGCTATTAAAGAAAAATTAAATGAAGAAGCAAAAGCCAATAAAAAAGGACTATCAAAAACCTCAGCATCTTTCATTGCAGCTATTTCACAAATAGAAGAAAATTTATATCAGGTGCGTAATCAAAGCTCACAAGACCCATTAAATTTTCCTATTAAATTAAATAATAAACTTGCTTCTTTAATGCGTGTAGTAGAGTCGGGCGACTATAAACCTACCGATGGCTCTTATAAAGTATTCGATGAGTTAAAAGCAGAATTAGCTATACAAATTAATCAACTTAACAAGTTATTGACACAAGCTAAAATGTAAAAAATATGCTCTAATATGTCTTATTATTGATATATAAGGGTGTACCTTTGCAAAAAATTGTTCAATAGATGCGTAAAAGCTTAATGGTTATTTCTTTTTTAATGGTTTACTTATTCAGCTTTTCGCAGGATACTACAACCAAAGAATTTTATGTTAGTGGTAATATTGGTGTAACTAATAATGGTATATCTATTATACCTACTTTTTCATTAAAACAACCTGCCTTTAATCTAAGTTATTCTTTATCAAGAGGGGGAAGATTTAGTATTGACCCCGACCTTCGTTTAACTTTTGATGGTAAAAAGGGCGGTGGCATTTTATGGTTTCGTTATAAGTTAAAAACAGAAGGAAAGTTTAAAGTAAATGTAGGAATTCATCCTGCTTATAATTTTGGATTACGAACTATAACTGAAGAGGGTAAATCATGGAAGATTACTCAAGCTAGGCGTTTTATAGCTACTGAATTTGTGCCTTCATTTAAAGTTAATGATCATTTAAATTTTGGTATCTATTATTTAAATGGACACGGATTACAAGAGGATGGCCCGAAGAACATTCATTATGTAAACTTTAGCACAAGTATTTCTAAAATACCTTTATTTTATGGCTATAGTTTTAACTTTTCACCTCAAGTGTATTACTTAAAATCGGATCAACAAGTCGGTTATTATTTTACCTCCAATCTAGTTTTAGCTAAAGCAAAATCTCCTTTTGTATTAATGTCAATGATCAATAAAGAAATTCGTTCCAACGTTACAGGAAGTGTAAATTTTGATTGGAATATTTCTGTTTTATATAATTTTAGAAATAAATTTAGAAGTTTC
>RFVO01000166.1 GCA_009928005.1 Chitinophagia bacterium
CACTCGATGGATCAGGAATGCCGAATTCAAATTGTAACTGACCACCCATTAAAGAATTATATTCTGGAGTATTCATAAGTATTGATCTGATAAGATTTGGTAATGATTGACGTAATTTACTTAAATTCTTTTTTAGATAATCATCTATTTCAGGTATTAATGCTTGTAAAATATTAGTATTAATTTGTTTATCTGTATCAAGTAATTTAAGTTTAAAATTAAGCATATTTATATACTCTTACACTTCCAGAATCAATCCCGTTACCATCATTATAAATTGCTCCAATAGCTAATACTGTTCCATTTTCATTTAAGCTTACACTATATCCACTTTCATCAGTAGCGGCCTCGCCATCTATATCAGCTCCCAATTTATTCCATGAGCTTCCATTCCAAGAATATATTCTAACATGCCCACTATCAATACCACTTCCGTCATTATATCTAGCTCCTATAGCTACGATATTACCAGCACCATTTAAACTAACACTAAATCCACTATTATCAAATGCTACTTCACCATTAATGTCATTTCCTCTTTGGATCCAACTATTGCTATTCCAATAATATATTCTTACGTGACCAGAACTATTACCATTACCATTGTTATAAATGGCACCAATTGCTAATAATAAACCATCACCATTAAAACTTACGCTATGACCACTATAATCATTATTAGATTCTCCAATTATATCATTACCTCTCTGAATCCAAGAGCTTCCATTCCAGTAATAAACTCTTGTCCTACCACTACTAAGATTATAATTTCTTTCTCCAATTGCTAATAAATCTCCATCATCATTGAGACTAACGCTATATCCACTCTGAGTTATTCCATCAATATCGTTTCCTCTCTGACTCCAAGTGTTTCCATTCCAAAAATACACTCTTACACTACCACTATTACTACCATTACCATCATTATAAATAGCACCAATACCTAGTATTGTGCCATTATTATTTAAACTAACGCTAAAGCCGCTATTATCTCCAGCTGCTTCACCATCTATATCGCTGCCCAATTGATTCCAATTGCTACCATTCCAACTATAAATTCTCACGTGTCCACTATTACTACCATTACCATCATTAAATTTAGCACCTATAGCTAGAATATTTCCATCATTACTTAAACTAACGCTATGTCCGCTATAATCTCCAGCCATCTCTCCATTAATATCGCTACCACGTTGAATCCAAGTACTACCATTCCAAGCATAAACTCTAGTGTGTCCAGAATAAGTTCCGTTGCCACTATTGAGTATAGCCCCAATAGCTAATACTGTACCACTATCATTCAAACTAACACTATATCCGCTACGATCTCCTGCTGCTTCACCATCTATATCTAATCCTAATTGAGACCATAATGGTGGAATAGAACTTGGTGTAGGAGTGGGGGTTGGAGTTGGTGTTAATGAAATAGTAGGCGTAATAGTTGGAGTTGGAGTCAATGTAACTAGAACCTTATTACTAACACCTATCTTTTCCCACATACAAAATAAATAATTATTGTCCCCAAGACCAGCAGGATTAGGTTCTCCATATAATTTAAATACTGGATTAGATCCATTAGTATTATAAATTACAGTTATATCCTTACACTGTCGTATATCTGATAAATAAGTTTTATCGCAAATAGTTTGAATAAAACCATTAGGATTACTAATTTGAGGAGGAGGATTAATCCACTTCTTATAATCCCATATTACTCCTAAATAACCTATGGTAGTTTTTTCTATACCATACGATCCAACGCCATTGCAGTATGGACATATTTTACCCAACACAAATGGTACTGGACCACCACTTTTATATTTACCAGATGATTTTTTTAAGCTAACATCATATATACAATTAGGACAAACATTCAAATTTGTGGTACCAAAATTGAAATCACATCTAGTTGTTAAACCA
>RFVO01000167.1 GCA_009928005.1 Chitinophagia bacterium
ACTTGTAATTATGAAAAATTCAAGAATTACATGATTGAAAAAAATAAACTGAACCTATTGTTATTTTCTCATTATGAAAAGATCTTTTTTAGAAAGTTCAAATTAAACAGGTATATCAATACACAAAAAAGCGAGAGTAAAATGATTAAAAACTTTACTAAAAAGTTTGGAGAACCTAATGATGTAGTATTTATAATGGGTGATTATGATAAGGGTAGTAGTAATATAGGAGGGTTAGAACCTGCAATTTGTAAAAAGTTTAGAAAAATATTTAAGAATGCCGGATTTAGAACCTATTTAGTGAATGAGTTTAGGACATCTAAACTATGCAATTGTTGCCATAGCGAGATATCACCCTTTATGATAAGGCAAAGTCATAAACCTAATGATATAAAAGTTAATAAAAAAATAACTATTAATGGATTACTTTCTCATCAAGAGGATAAGCATAAATGCGAGATAATTCATAATAGAGATAAGAACGCTGTTCAAAATATGTTAAATATTGTAAAGAGTATATTTACAATAGGAAGAAGACCGGACATATTTACGAGAATTCATACATAGTACACGCTATGTAATAACCAAATTTTTACTACTTATAGATATTTATTTTGCTGTTAAATCGGCATTTTAAATGTCCAAAGGTGTAAAAGACATTTTTGATATAACTGATAAGGAGGACGAGATAGATAATTTGGAATTATCGCTAGTAAAAAAGAGCATTGTTAAAAGGGATGAGTATGGCAAAACAATATTAAGTATTAGAAGAGATATTGAAGAGTACGTCGATGATATAAGTATAAATAAGCTCAAGACCGTTTATTATAATATGGCTAATATAAATAACTCGGGAGATGATAATAATTCAAAAGTATATCATAACGAAATAAATATAACAGAAGCCATAAAAACAGGAGCTGTCGGAGCTGTCGGAGCTGTCGGAGCTGGCGGAGCTGGCGGTGATAAATATAAAAAATATATATCATATCAAGATGTGCCAAATGACGATAGAACTCCAAGTATAGAAAAAGTAGAGAGCAATGAGATATACAATGTAAAAGATTATGCTAAAAAATATATATATTTTACTGTAAAGGCAAATGCGTAATATTTATATGTATATATATTAGAATTGAAAATATAAATAAAATGGATAAAATGAGAATGAAAAGTACAAGTAAGGATTCTTCAAAATCGGCAAGAACTACAAAATCTGCTTCAGCATCACACTCATCTCCTGTATCTAAATCAATAGTTAAAAACTTTATGAAAGGCTTGATGACTACGGAAGAGCTTTTGAAAAAAAAAGAAAATAAAAATAAAGGGCTTGTTAAAATTAGATTAGCAGTATCTTCGGATGATATGAAGAAAATGCCAGAAATGCTAATTAATAAAGAGTTTAATTTAGTAGTAAAAAAATTAAAAAAAATCAATAATAAACCGTTAAACTTTTAGAGGGTGTTAAATCTGTTTATTGTATCTTAACCATTTCCAGAATTTAATAGTAACTCTATTTAAAAATATGCGGAAATTGGTGTTTGTAAGAGTAAAAAAGGCATCATTGTTCAATTCATCGAAGTTATTCATATCTATGAATGGCGAACTCTGTGGTGTTATATTTGTATTACTGGATAGCGAATATAACGAGTATGCTTCCTCATTCATTATTCTTACAAATTCTGTTTCGTGTGTGTTGAGAGTACCACCGTTAAAAACGTTCTGTACATTAATATGTTTAAATATATTATTAGGACTTGAATCATATACAGGTATTCCGGGAGTATTGGGAGCATCATCCCATTCTACGATTTTGTGTATTCTTTTTAAATTATATAATAAAAGACATTTTATTACATTGCGATAGGCCTCTATTCCTGTGCCACATTTATTCATTACGTGTGTAACCATATCCTGTTT
>RFVO01000168.1 GCA_009928005.1 Chitinophagia bacterium
CAACGCGATGATGCTAAAAGAAGAATTATTGTAGGTTTTAATATTACTGGAAGAGATGTGCAAACCATTGTAAAAGAGTTGCAGGCTAAAATAAATGATCAGTTAAAATTACAAAAAGGATACACCATTGTATATGGGGGTTCTTTTGAAAATATGACAGCTGCAAAAGATAGATTAAGTATAGTGGTACCCATTGCGCTATTTTTAATTTTCCTATTGTTGTATTTTGCTTTTGGCTCTGTTAAGCAAGGCTTATTAATATACACAGCTATACCATTATCAGCCATGGGGGGTATTCTTGCTTTGTGGGCAAGAGAAATGCCATTTAGTATTTCGGCGGGTGTTGGTTTTATTGCTCTATTCGGAGTTGCTGTTTTAAATGGTATCTTATTAGTTTCTGAATTTAATAGGCTAAAGGCAGAAGGCTGGCATGATTCCATTCGCATTGTAATACATGCCACTAAGTCTAAATTAAGGGCAGTTTTAATGACAGCCTTAGTGCCTGCATTAGGCTTTATACCTATGGCTATAAGTACTGGCGCAGGAGGTGAGGTGCAGAAGCCTTTAGCCACCGTAGTTATTGGAGGGCTCATTATTTCAACTATGCTTACTCTTTTTGTACTACCCGTTATGTATTTACTTTTTGAAAAAGGAACTCAATATTTAAAGATGAATAAAAATGTGAACCTGGTTATTGTAGCAATTATCTTATTTTCTTCAACTGCCTCAGCGCAAAATAAAATAAGTATAAATGCAGCTATGGATAGTGCTATTCAAAATAATACTTCTTTAAAAGCAAGTTCAATGCAGGTGAACTATTATCAAGCTTTAAAAAAGAGCAACCTTGATATTGATAAAACACTATTTGATTTTGGTTATGGAAAAATGAATGGTTTCCAAAATGACAATAGAATGACTGTTTCTCAAAATATACAATTTCCTGCTGTATACAAGAGTCAAGGCGCTATCAATAAAACAAATATTAATATAAGTGTACTATCTAAATTGCAAAAAGAAATTGAGTTAAAGGCGGCAGTAAAAAGTTCTTTTTATAAATTACTACTACTTCAAAGAAGAAAGCAACTCTTGCTTAGTGCCGATAGTATTTACACTTCATTTGCTAATAAGGCGAAGCAACGCTTTGAGGCAGGCAATTCCGATATCTTGGAAAAAATTACAGCAGAAAGTCAGTTAGCACAAATATCCAATCAATTAGAATTATTAACTACTGAGTATGGAGTTCAATTGAATCAATTCAATATTCTTTTAAATGCTAAAATTGTGCAGGTCCCTTTCGCTGAAAATAATATTATTGAATTAGAGCGAATTCCTGACTTGTTGTCGGTTGTTGAAACCCCCCAAATAAAATTGAGTCAACAAAGAATTACACTAGCAGAAAACCAGCTTCAACTTGAAAAGGGGAAGCTGCAGCCCTCTTTTAATATGGGATATATAAGCTCTACTATTATTGGTTGGCAACCTACTACGCAGACTACAGAACAGTATTTTGGAAAAGATTATCGTTTTAATGCTTTTAATATGGGAATGTCTATACCTTTATTTTCATCGGCTCAACGTGCAAGAATTGCTGCAGGAAGTATTAGTGTACAACAAAATAAATTAGAACAAATAGCGGAGCAACAACAAATAAGCTCTAATTTGAAAAATTTAGCAGCTCAGTATGTTCAAAATAAAAGCTTGGTAAACAAATATCAAAGAACCATAATACCCAATGCCAACTTGCTTATAGAAACTGCTACTAAAAAATTAAACGCTGGAGAAATTGGTTATCTAGAATGGGTAATGATTATTAATCAGGCAATTCAAATTCAAAATGAATATCAGATTTTTTGTTGATTTCTCTTTGAGCTATTAATAATATTTTTTGTTC
>RFVO01000169.1 GCA_009928005.1 Chitinophagia bacterium
TACCTTTAGTGCATTGAAATAGAACTTATAACTAAATTAAAAAATTGACCCTTGAAAGAATACGGAGATTATAAATACACATCAGTATCCATGAATAAAGACATGGATTTGATAAATAGTTTAGGCGAATTAGCTTCTAAAAATACAATTGAATACATAATTGAAACAGGTACACATCGTGGCCTAGGATCAACTACCATGTTAGGTAATGCTTTTAAAAATTCTAGTTCACTTAAAAGCTTAAACACAATAGAAATTGATTATACCAATTATACCCTTGCTAAAAAGAATCTAAGCCAATTTATTTTTGTGAATTGCTGCTATGGTTGTTCTTTAGATTTAAATGATGCCATTGAATATGTGAAACAAGATGAGGCAATACTGCATCATGAAAAATATCCTGAGGTATTTATTGATAATGCAAAAGACCCTATTAATTTTTATGTGAATGAATTAGAGGGTAGGTTAAATGATAGTAGTAATAATATTATAAAGCAATTTTTAAAAAAAGTATTAAGGCCTAGTAGAAATGCCAATACTAAACCTACTTATAATTTACTACCTAGTTTAATTAAAAAGTTTGAAGGTCATGAAATGTTGATTGTACTAGACTCGGCTGGTGGTGTTGGTCATATGGAGTTTCAAATAACAGATGAATTAATGAAAAACAAGAACTACTATATTCTTTTAGACGACACGCATCATCTAAAACATTTTAGAGGCTATGATATCATTAAAAATAGAGGCGATTTTTCTATTATTAATGCCTCTGAAAAAAATGGCTGGGTACTTGCTTATCATAAAGCGGTTTAAATAAAAATGCCCCCCATATTTTGGGAGGCATTTTACTAATCTATAGTATAAACATTGGGGGAAGAAATATCTAGATGTTACTTTCCTAAATTCTTAAAAACTTTTATATTATAATATTTGTCATCTTCGTAGTTGCCATATTTGTCCGCGTTCTCAAATAACTGATTAATAATTTCTTTTACTCCATAAACAGGCGTAAAGCCTAATGCTAATTTAGCATGCTGAATAGATACTTTATAGTTTCTAAAATCTTGTACATCATTAATATGAACTTTAACCTCTTTCCCTAAGTTTTTAGACATCTCCGCTCCTACTATATCTCCTATCTGCCCTAGGGTATAGTTATCAGAAGCTACATTAAATACACCTGAAATATTATCAGGGGCTTGTATCGATCTTATAAAGGCGGAGCAGGCATCTTGTATATGGAAAATAGGCCTCCAAATTGAAGGATTATTTACTGTAATCTCACCTGTTGTCATAGCATTTTTAAACATGGTATTAACTACCAGGTCGAAACGCATTCTATCGCTATGGCCACATACCGTTCCTTGTCTTAAGGCAATAACCGAGAATTTATCGTCCGCTAAATGCATTACACCATTCTCACCTTGTAGCTTAGAAATGCCATATGGATAAGAACAAGTAGTAGGTGACTTTTCATCATATAGTTCATCAACAGTATATCCATAAACAGAACAAGAAGAAGCATAAATAAAACGTCTTACCCCTGCTCTTTTACTTTCATATGACAAATAGGCAGGGCAAGCAGCATTTTGTATAAAATTTTCAGAAGGAGAAAATTCAGCCATTGGATCATTTGAAACGCCACCTAAAAAAATTACTGTGTCAAATCCTTTTAATTCATTATGTGTAACTTGTAGTAAATCTTTTTGAATTAATTCAACTTTAGGATTCAAATTATTCCCAAACCATAGTTCGTCAATAACAGTTACTTTATATTCTAACCTTTGCAATCTTTTACAAAGTTCAGTTCCTATATACCCTGCACCCCCAGCTAATAATATTTTTTTCATGCCAATATTTTAAATAAAAATTAAATAGTAAAGTTATTTG
>RFVO01000170.1 GCA_009928005.1 Chitinophagia bacterium
TATTCAAGAACGTGCAATTATTTGCATTTGTTATAAATGGGAAGATGAAAAAGAAGTTTATTCTTTGCAATGGGATTATAAGCAAAGCGATAAAGCAATGCTTCTTAAGTTTATTGAGGTAGCAAATTTAGCTACTGAAATGGTTGGACACAATGGCGACAAGTTTGACTTGGCTTGGATTAGAACAAGATGTTTATTTCATCATATCCCAATGTTCCCTAAATATTTAACTATTGATACTTTAAAGGTAGCCAGACAAAAGTTTAGATTTAATTCAAATAGACTTAATTACATAGCAGATTTTTTAGGCTTAGGTCAAAAGATAAAGACCGAATATTCATTGTGGAAAGATATTCTTTTACACAAGGATAAAGTTGCTATGGAAAAAATGATAAAATATTGCAAAAAAGATGTTGTTTTGCTTGAGAAAGTATTTTCTGAATTAAAGAACCATATAGAGCCTAAAACACATTACGGAGTATTATTTGGTGAGGATAGAGGCACTTGTCCTGAATGTGGAAGTGATGACCTTGTTAGAAATAATAAAAGGGTATCTGCAACAGGATTAACTAGGATTCAATATAGATGTAATACTTGCCACAAATATCATAGCAAAACAGATAAATAACAAGAATATGCGTATGCCTAAGAATTGGAACAAACTTAAACTTGATGAGCAAGAGCAATGGTTAGTAAAGAAATATCAAGAAATGATGAACGATGTAGATTCGGTTTCTCGTATGTTAGCTAAAATAAGAGGTGGACAAAGAATTGTGGTAAAGGAAATTGAAAGACCAGATGAAGCCTTATTAAAGTCGTGAAAATTAAAATTATATATCGTAAACTTGGTAAGGAACAGGCTTACGGCTTATCATCTAGTGATGGTATTATAGAGATTGATGAAAGGTTGAAAGGAAAGAAAATGATGGAGATATTGATTCACGAGGTATTACATTTATTAAACCCAAAGGATGATGAAAAAACCATAATTCGCAAAAGTGTAACTTTGACTAAAGTCTTGTGGAAAGAAGGGTATCGGAAAATTGATGATACAATCGACCTTCCTTTACAAGATGGGTCAATCTAGGTTGTTTTTTCTTGTTCATAGGTTCTGGGCATCCCTAAAAAGGTGTCCAGTTTTTTTTATAATTTACTTGACATTTTACTTATATTTGCTCATAGATATACTAATGGTTTAACGGAGGTGCGTTTCTACGCTGCCTCCATTTTTTTTATCCGTATGCATTCGTAAATATGCGTAATGTGTCATAAAATGCACTTTTTGATGTGCTTTTGTTTCATATAAGTCAAGTTATAAGTTTACTGATTTATATTTTTTGTCAAGCAATAGCTTGATTTTATAATTTAGGTACAACAACTTTTTATAGTGTTCACGAATACGTGAAAGGTTTAAAAATGTGAACAATTGCGTAGTATTACTACTAACAATTAACAAATTATGTCACAACTATTTGAAAATTAGTGACATATCTACCCTAAATATGTTACAACATTTTACATATTATACCCTAACTATTTGACAAATTATGCTTGAATATTCAGAAAAATTTATGCAAATATTCCCAATTTGATTACAAAAGTTCGCTAATAGTAAACTTTATCAATCATAAAAAGTTACCTAATAAGGCAACTTTGAGCCGTAAATGACCGATAATTGGCTCATTTTTGACCGATAAATACCTAACTGATTGATTATCAAAGTATATTCTAATTAACATAGTTTTAACTAAAATAATTTAAATAATTTTTGGTTAGTATTGTAATCTTAATATATCTTTGTGAAACAAAAGGGAATTAACCCAATTGCAAAAACCATTAATTATGAACACTTATCAAATTACAACAAAACAAGTAGTACACAATGGATGT
>RFVO01000018.1 GCA_009928005.1 Chitinophagia bacterium
CTTCGGCACATCATTCTATCTATCTGATATTTATGTGAATGGAGTAGGGGCTTTATCTAACGAAGGTGGGTCTGCTATTTTATTCCAACATTTATTCTGGTTCTTAGGTCACCCTGAGGTATACATTATATTATTACCTGCTATGGGAATGGTTTCTGAAATCATGTCTGTGAATTCTCGTAAACCTATCTTTGGTTATATGGCTATGTTGGGTTCCTTATTTGCTATTGCCATATTAGCCTTCTTAGTTTGGGCGCATCACATGTTTGTTACAGGATTAAACCCATTCTTAGGTTCAGTGTTTGTATTATTAACTTTATTAATTGCGGTACCTTCTGCTATCAAAGTATTTAACTGGTTAACTACTTTATGGAGAGGTAATATTCGTTTCACACCAGGTATGTTGTTTGCTATCGGATTTGTAAGTTTATTTATCTCTGGTGGTTTAACAGGTATATGGTTAGGAAATGCTGCTTTAGATATTTATTTACACGATAGTTATTTCGTTGTAGCGCATTTCCATATTGTAATGGGGGTGGCTTCTATGTTTGGAATGTTTGCAGGTATATACCACTGGTTCCCTAAAATGTATGGTCGTTATTTAAATAACTCTTTAGGCTATATTCACTTCTGGATTACAATTGCAGGTGCTTATTTAATTTTCTGGCCAATGCATTACCAAGGTTTAGCTGGTATGCCTCGTCGTTATTTTGATTTTAGCATTTGGGAAAGTTTCAAACAATTTGCTGAACTAAATCGTTTCATTAGTACAGTAGCAATGATTGTTTTTGCAACACAAATTTTATTCTTAATTAATTTCTTTTATTCAATATTCAAAGGACGTAAAGTAACAGTGTTGAATCCATGGGAGTCAAACACTTTAGAGTGGACTCTACACCGATTCGCCCTGGTCATGGCAACTGGCCTGGTGAAATACCAGAAGTACACCGTTGGCCTTATGATTACGGTAAAGATGGACATGACTTTATTCCACAAACCACACCAGTGGGTGCGGATGAAACCGAGACACACTAGTTAACAATATTCAGTTTTACAATGCCCTGATTTCAGGGCATTGTAATTTGACAGAGTAGTAGTCGAACTTTTTTTTGTTGAATTAAAATTTTGAAAAAAAATAATTCTTGAAACAAACACTTACTAATTACGCGCAGTTAATGAAATTCACCCTGAGTTTTACAGTGGTGTTTACTTGTGTAATTTGTTATATGTTGGCTCCTAAAGTAATGGCCTATGATTGGTCCATGATTTTACTTTTAACATTTGCAGGACTTTGTATTACAGGAAGTGCGAACGCTATTAACCAAGCAGTAGAAAAAGATACCGATGCACAAATGAAAAGAACAGCAAATAGGCCTGTGGCTTCTGGTAGAATGTCTCAAAAAACTGCTTATACTTTTGCTATTATAACAGGTATTCTTGGAATAGCTATTATGTGGAAGTATTTTAATTTTTCTTCAGCACTACTTTCTGCTTTTAGTTTATTCTTATATGCTTTTATTTATACGCCACTTAAAAAAATAAATTCAATTGCAGTTTTAGTTGGCGCTTTTCCAGGTGCGCTACCTTGTTTAATTGGATGGGTAGCAGGCAACGACGATTTTGCCTATGCAGGATTAGCTTTATTCTTAATACAATTTATTTGGCAGTTCCCACATTTTTGGGCAATTGCCTGGGTAACACATACCGATTATTCTAGAGTAGGTTTTAAATTATTACCTGCTAAAGAAGGGCCTACTCGTTTTACAGCATTGCAGTGTATTATGTATGCAGTGCTAATGATACCAATTGGTTTTCTACCTTATTATTTAAATCTTACAGGACAAGTAAGTATGTGGATTTTACTAGTGGCCAATATTTTTATGGTCGTACAATGTATAAGACTATATCAAAATATGGGTGTGCCTGCAGCAAGAAGAGTTATGTTTAGCAGTTATATTTATTTACCTATTGTTTATTTAGCCTTACTCGCAGATAAATTATAAAAATTATATTATGGTAACAGAATTAAATACAAACGCCCAAAAAAATAAAATGCATCCTTATAAGATGGTTTTATATGCTGGATTAGGCAGCATTGTAATGATGTTTGCAGGTTTAACCAGCGCCTATATAGTTAAAAAAAGTCAAGCCAATTGGTTAGATTTTGAACTTCCTAAAGTTTTCTTTATTGCTACGGGGGTTATATTAATAAGTAGCTTTACGATACAAATGGCGGTTAAAAAGGCCAAAGAAGGCCTTCAAAACCCATACCGTGGGTTTTTGAGTGTAACAGCCATTTTAGGGGTTGTTTTTATGATTTTACAGGTCCAAGGCTTCATGGCTATACAGGCTAATAATATTGCTTTAACTGGGCCAAGAAGCAATTCGGCGGCCTCTTTTTTATTCGTCATCACCATTTTGCACCTTTTACATGTTTTGGGTGGGGTAATAGCACTCATTGGGGTGTCATTTAAGTCATTTTCGGCCAAAAACAACACAGAAAACACCTTGCCGGTAGAATTGCTATCGACCTACTGGCATTTTGTAGATATACTTTGGATTTACCTTTTTGTCTTCCTACATTGGATCGGATAAAGGGCCCTAAATTGTTAAATATAAATACAAAAAAAACCTGGTTTTTTGATACGAATATCCTTGATAGCCAATATTTTTGCACTGAAATAGAAATTGAACATGTCAACAACAACAACCGCTTCGCCAAATGAAGCAAAATTGTGGGGAGGAGGGAAAAGCCCTTTTAATTCTGAGTACGGAAAAGTAATGATGTGGTACTTTTTAATGAGTGACGCATTTACTTTTGGTGCTTTTTTGATCTCTTATGGTACTGTCCGTTTTTCAACCAACGGGTGGCCTAACTCTAACGAAGTTTTTAGAAGTTTTCCTTTTGCGCCAGCTGGAGTGCATGCACCCTTGGTGTTTGTAAGTATAATGACTTTTATATTAATCATTAGTTCTGTAACTATGGTTTTAGCAGTACATGCTGGTAAGAATATGGACAAGCAAGGAGTAGTTAGAAATATGATTTTAACAATTATTGGTGGACTTGCCTTTTTAAGTTGTCAAGCATGGGAGTGGAATCATTTATTTCATGAAGGTGCATGGTGGGGTTCTAATCCTTTTTTAAATGCTGATGGCACTGCGAGTTCAACTAATTTCACCAACTTCTTTTTTACCATTACAGGTTTTCATGGCTTCCATGTATTTAGCGGGGTAGTTATTAATATTATTATGCTTATCATGACACTTATGGATAAGTTTGAACAAAGAGGTCATTATTTAATGATTGAAAAGGCAGGTTTATACTGGCACTTTGTTGACCTAGTTTGGGTATTTGTATTTACTATCTTTTATTTATTATAATTAGTATTCAAAAATTTATATGTCACATTCACACTTAGACCACGAAGCGCATAACGCAGAAGCTATTGCAGAAATTAAGAAAGTAACGATTATCTTATCCGTATTCACTGTTATTGAATTAATCTTAGGCTTCTGGATGATTAGCATGACTTCAGTGGGCTTAAAATTAGCTATTAAAGGAACCATTGTTATATTAATGATGGCTAAGGCTTTTTATATTGTTGCTTATTTTATGCACTTAAAACATGAAGTCAAAAACTTAATCATGACTATTATAGTGCCCTTGTTATTATTTGTATGGTTTATTGGCGCATTTTTATGGGATGGCAATTCGTTCAGAAATTTGCGTAACGACTACGATACTTATTTTAAAGAACAAGCTACTATTAAAGTAGAGAAAAAAGAGGAAGATCATGAGGCTGTAAAGCATGAAGCAACTGATGCCAAGCATGAAGACGCTGAAGCAAAACATGAAACTACTGATGCTAAACATGATGCTAAGCCAGCAGTTGAACCTTATTATTAAATAATTTATCTAAAATAATAACTGATAAAATGAAACCACCTCGATAACTGAGGTGGTTTTTTAAATATTAAAGATGTCTAAGAAATCTATTTTCGGTTTATTAATTGCACTGGTAATGCCTGTGGCTTGTTACCTGTGGTTAAAATCTGCAAGTGATACAGCGGTCATCATGCCTCGCCATTATTTATTAGATACAGTTATTGAGCAAGTAGTGGATGGTAAGCAAAAAACGGATAGTATTTGGCATAAAACCAAGAATATAGAATTAGTGAATCAATTGGGGGATACTGTTCATTTATATGACCAGCAAGGTAAAATAATTATTCTTGATTTATTTTTTACAAGCTGTGGTAGCATTTGCCCAAGACTTACTAATAATATGAGTAAGCTTCAACAATCTTTTACTAGAGGAGGTGATATTCGTAAAAAGGTAGACACTTCTATTGTTCAGTTTATGTCCATTAGTGTAGACCCTATTAGAGACAGCGTTCCCGTATTAAGGGCCTATGCCAATAAGACGGGCGTAATTGCCGATAATTGGTGGCTGCTTACAGGTAATCGCGATTCAATTTATAATTTTGCTTTTGAGGAATTGAAAGTAGATCAATTTAGTCAAGAACCTATTAGTCCCGATTTTGTGCATACTAGTCGCTTTATTTTAATAGATAAAAAAATGCAAATTCGTGGTTACTATAATGGTTTAGACTCTGCTTCGCTTTTAAAATTAGCGAAGGATGTGGGCTATTTAATGCTAGAAAAAGACAAGACCAAGAAGAATAAAATATTTCAAGATATTATAGACCTAAGCTGGTTATGGCTAGTAATAGCCTTGCTAGTGAGTAGTTTTGTTTACTATTTTAATACTAAGTTTAATAAGAAAGAAAGTAGCAATGCATAATTGGAATGAATTTAAAACTAAATATAAACAAGAAATTAGAGTAGGGCTTGTTGTTTTGATAGTAACTTTAACCATTCGAATTCTCAAGGATATTTTAAATGATAAATAAAAAAATCGTATGCTAGAACCTATTTTAAAAAAGAACGACAAACAAGCGAAATTATTAATTGGAATATTTTCAGTAGTGGTGCTAGTAGCAGTTAGTTTTTTAAGCAAGTTTACCATTACTTTAGAACTTCCTTTTGACAAACACATATTCGCATTACTAAATGCTTTATTAAATACGGCAGTAGCCTTTTTATTAGTGGCAGCGCTTATAGCGGTGAAACAAAAAAAGTATACTGTTCATAAAAATATTATGCTTACAGCATTAGTATTATCGGTTTTATTTTTAGTGTCTTATATAGCGCACCATTTATTGGCAGGGGAAACTAAGTTTGGTGATACCGACCATGATGGCATTGTGAGCATTGCAGAACAAGCAGTAGTAGGTAATTTAAGAGCCTTCTACTTTATTTTATTATTTACCCATATTATTTTAGCGGCTACTAGTTTACCTTTTATATTATTTACAGCTTACCGTGGTTTAACGGGAGAATTTGAAGACCATAAGAGAAAAGCAAGAAGAATTTGGCCTATTTGGTTTTATGTAGCAGTAACTGGCCCCTTGGTGTACCTAATGATATCGCCTTATTATAGCTAGTTTCCTTTATTGGATTTAGCTGTTTTTTTAGCTTTAGTACTTGATTTTAGGTGCTCGCTCTTATGTTTTGTAATATATGCACTAATTTCTTGAAAATCTTTTTTAGTCATTTTGCTGGGTGCTATTACAAAGTCAACACCTTTTGGTTCTAATATAATATTTTTCATAGCTAGATATTTTTGGGAAAATATTTATTAATAAGTATTAAAGACTCTTTAGGGTTAATAATCATTCTTTGTCCGTTTGTATTAACTGCACCTAAAGTTAATTCATAATGCTTAATTCTATCATTGGGTCCCAGAAATGTTTTTCGAAATCTACAATGGTTTCGTTTTTCACCTTTATTTTTTCTTTGGCAAGTAATTCTTGCATAGTGGTAGGCGTTGCAAAATGCGCCTTGCCACTTAACATGCCATTTCTATTTACAACTCTATGTGCAGGCACTTTAGGTTTTACCCCATGCGATGCATTCATTGCCCAGCCTACCATTCGAGCGCTCCCACCAGTACCTAAATATTTTGCAATAGCGCCATAACTTGTAACACGCCCTTTAGGAATAAGACGTACAACATCAAATACATTTTGAAAAAAATCTTTAGTCTTTGGGGTATATTGCATTGGGACTTTTATTTTCGCCTAATTCTTTAAGTAGTAATAGTCTTGTTTTAACTGGTTCAGGTACGGCCTCGAAATTATAAGGGCAATGTCTGCATGCATTACCACAACAGTAGCCTCTTTCTTTGTGATACAATTCTGTAAATACATATTTACCATCAACGTCTATATAATATTGTACTCCCTCTGTCATTTTTTAATTTTCCTTTACTTTAAGTTTACTTTAATTTATTGTTGACTTTATCTTTTGTTTAATTTAATCTTCATTTACTTTAACACCTCTTTCTCTTTTTGCATCATGTGTTTCTGTTACTTCAAATTTAGCAATCATTTCTTTAAGGGTTTCATCTTTATCTTTAGGTAAAACTTTGTCAATTTTAAATTGAATATAATGAATACGATTACTACTTGCAATGTTTAATCCCTCGTAATAAGTTTTAATAGCACACCTTTCATCCCATTTAGCTGATTGCATAAATTGAGTTCCATACAAATCATCGGTGGAAGTCAATAGAGTAAGGTCATAGAGCTCAATGACTGTTTTGGTAAATAAGTATAAATTAGGGCTATCTGTTTTTAAATGTACTATACCTCCTGGCTTTAGAAATTGCTGATAAAGCCTTAGAAACTGCGGATGTGTTAAACGCTTTTTGGCTTTAGATAATCTTAATTGAGGATCGGGGAAAGTTATCCAAATTTCAGAAACTTCTTCATTGGCAAAATATTGAATGCTCTGTTCTATTTGTGTTCTAACAAATGCCACATTTTTGATGGCTTCCTTATTTGCAATACTAGCTCCTTTCCAAATTCTATTGCCTTTAATATCTAGCCCTAAAAAATTTTGTTCAGGAAATAGTCTTGCCAAACCTACTGCATATTCTCCACGCCCACAAGCTAGCTCCAATATTAGGGGCTTTATAGGTTTATTGTTTTGGGAACTATTATTTGTGCTAATTTCTAGACTGTCTAAAGAAATTGGGAAGTCGCCCATGCTTAACTTTTCAAAATAGGTCTTCCATTTTCCTGGCATTCCTTGTGGGTATTCCAGTACATTCTCATACTGCTTAATGGCTGCAAATTTAATCAGTTTTTTCTGGCCCATGCGGCAAAGATAAAGCTTAGCCAGTCAATATCTAGGGCTTTTTGAGTCTCATCATAAAATCGTATATTAGAGATACGAATTTACTTACCTCTATTAAAATTAAACTACCGTTTTAACAATGCAGTCATCTAAAAAAAAATATATAAATACATTGGCCATCATTGCTTCTTTGGGGGGCTTTTTATTTGGTTATGATACCGCCGTTATTTCAGGTACCATTAAATTTGTGTCCACTCAATTTAGTTTAGACGCTGTGAGTACTGGCTGGTATGTAAGTTCTGCCTTAATAGGTTGCATTAGTGGAGTAGCTATGGCAGGTATTTTAAGCGATAAATATGGTCGTAAAAAAGTGCTTATTTTATCGGCCTTGTTTTTTGGAGTCTCCGCCATTGGTTGCACTTTCGCCATAGGCTTTACCGATTTAGTTTTTTACCGTTTTGTGGGAGGTCTAGGAATTGGGGTAGCTTCCATGGTATCGCCTTTATATATTTCAGAACTTTCTCCTGCACATAAAAGAGGGCGCTTGGTAGCGCTTTATCAATTCGCTATTACTATTGGCATACTTTGTTCTTATTTTAGCAATGCTTATTTATTAAAACTTTCTCATGCTGAAAGCTTTGCACATACTACTGGAACTGTATACCAGATAATGGTTTCAGAAGTTTGGAGAATTATGTTAGGTACATCTGCTATACCTGCTATTTTATTTTTATTGCTATTACAAATTGTGCCCGAGAGTCCAAGATGGTTAACTATTCAAAATAGAGAATCAGAAGCTTTAACTATTTTACATAAAATTGTAGATACAGAGGAGGCTCAAAAAGAAATGAATGATATCAAGTCTAACCTTGCTAGAGAGAGCGGTGGATTTAGTATTGTATTTAAAGGAAGTTTTAGACTGCCTATGTTAATAGGTATTTCACTTGCTTTTCTTACTCAAATTAGTGGTATTAATGCCATTATATATTATGGTCCTGGCATTCTAGAATCGGCGGGGCTTCCCATTGCCGACGCTTTAGGAAGTCAAGTTATTATTGGGCTCGTGAATGTATTATTTACTTTGATTGCTATTTGGAAAATAGATCAATTAGGTCGTAGGCCATTACTTATAGCTGGAGTCATTGGTATTTTATCTTCTTTAATAATTGTAGGGGGGCTGTTTTATTTTAATATTAATAATACTTATTTGCTGCTTACTTTTATTTTATTTTTTATTGCCTGCTTTGCTTTTTCTTATGGTCCTGTAATTTGGGTTTTATTATCTGAAATATTCCCAGCTAAAATTAGAGGCCAAGCCATGGCATTAGCCACTTTCTCACTTTGGATAGGAACAGCGCTCGTAGGGCAGCTTACGCCATTATTATTAGAAAAACTTTCACCCGCTGGTACATTTTGGTTATTTGCTTTAGTGACTACACCGGCTTTATATTTATCAATTAAAATTATTCCTGAAACCAAGGGTAAGAGTTTGGAAGAAATTGAAAAGTATTGGATAACAATTAACGAAAAAAAATAATTGCATGAGATTAAAAAATAAAGTAGCCATTGTTACGGGTGCTGCAAATGGTATTGGCTTATCTATTGCCACCGCCTTTGCTTCGGAAGGGGCCATGGTGGTATTAAGTGATATTGATGAAGCTAAATTAAATCAGGAAGTAAAACACTTAGCTGCTAATGGTGCTAAAACACTAGCCGTAAAAACCGATGTCGGTAATACAGAGGATGTTAAAAATTTAGTGCATCAAACCATTAAAGCATTTGGGAAAATAGATATACTAGTGAATAATGCAGCAGTAGCAATTGGAGGAAATATTATGGAAATGCCAGAAAGCGACTGGGATACTTTAATGAATATTAATTTAAAAAGTGTTTTCAGAACTATTAAGGAAACACTTCCGCATATGATTAAAGAAAAATCGGGTAGTATTATAAATATTTCTTCTACACAAGCTTTTAGAAGCTGGCATAATTGGACGGCTTATGCAGGAGCCAAAGGAGCCATGTTAGCCATGACTAATCAGTTAGCTGGACAGTTTGGTGCAAGCAATGTACGTTTTAATAGTATTTCTCCAGGGGCCATTAATACACCTATGAATGCAAAAAGAGCAGAAACAGAAGGCACTGCTTTTTTAGAAAAAAGCGCCTCACAGCATGCTATGAACAGACTTGGTACTCCTTCAGAAGTGGCTATGACAGCGGTTTTCCTAGCTTCTGATGAAGCAGGTTTTATTACTGGAGAAGATATTAAAGTAGATGGTGGGCTTTGTACACTACCTAGATACACCGAATAATTAAATATAAATAATAGCGCATACTATGAAGCAGGCATTAGCTGGTTTAAAAGTGATTGATTTTTCACAATTATTACAAGGTCCTTACGCCACACAAATGTTAGGCGACTTAGGTGCAGATGTAATTAAAATAGAAAGGTATGGTTCTGGTGATATTTATAGAGGCATGACTTTTTTTAATAAATGGATTGCAGAAGATGAGTCGCCATGTTTTATGGCATGGAATAGAAATAAAAGATCTATTGCTATTGACATGAAAAAAGAAAAAGGCAAGAAAATTATTTTACAATTAATTGAACAGGCCGATATAGTAGTAGAAAATTTTAGACCAGGCGTGATGGAAAGATTAGGCTATGGTTATACTGCACTAAAAAAAATAAATCCAAAAATTATTTATTGTTCGGCATCGGGTTGGGGTAGTGATGGCCCTTATTTAACAAGACCAGGCCAAGACTTACTCGTACAAAGTGTGAGTGGGGCTATTATGACTAGTGGAAAAAAATCCGATGGTCCGGTTGCCTTAGGCACCGCACTATGTGATCAGGTTAATGCTTTTAATTGTGTGTATGCAATTTTAGCGGCACTCTATTTTAGAGAAAAAACGGGCATAGGTCAGGAAATACAAACCAATTTACTTTCTTCTGCAATTGCATTTCAAATGCAAGACTATTTTACTATTCAAAATTTAGGTGTACAGTTTGAAAGACCAGAATCGGGTATTGGTCATCCGGGTAATCCTGCTCCATTTGGTACTTATAAAACCAAGGATGGTTATTTAGCTATTGCAATGAACCCCTTTGATACACTGGTGGAAGCGCTCGGTGAGCCTAGCTTATTAGTATACAACGATAAACAAGTTTTATTCGATAAAAGAGATGAAATTTATTACCGCATACAAGCAGTCACTATAACTAAAACTACAGAAGAGTGGTTAACTATTATGTTAGGCTATGATTTATGGGTGGCGCAAGTAAATAACCAATCGGCGGTAGCTAGTGACCCACAAGTAATACATAATAATACTTTTGTAAATATTCATCATCCTAAAGCAGGTAATTTAAAAGTGACTAATATTCCATTTACCATGAGTGAAACTCCTGGTGCTATTACCAGACCTTCTCCTATGATTGGAGAGCATGGCCCAGAAATTTTAAAAGAATTAGGATATGATGAAGCAGCTATTGAAACTTTTTTAAATGATAAAATAATTTCAGTAGAAAAACTGAAAACGAAATAAGTAAGAAGAAATATTTGAAACAAACTAGTTCTAAAAATTAAATGTATAAAGAAATTTAAAGAATGAAATACGAACATATCATTTTAGAGATACATAATAAAATTGCTTGGATAAAATTTAATAGGCCAGAACAGTTAAATGCCATGAATGCATTAATGATGGATGAAATTATTCATGCCTTAGACTTTGTAAATAAGGCCGAAAGTAATGAAATAGGGGTAGTGGTGATAACTGGTAATGGTAAGGCTTTCATGGCAGGCGCCGATATTAAAGAGTATGCGCAGCAAACAGATGCGCAGTTTGACGCTTTTCAATTAAAAGGACATTCTTTATATGCAGGTATTGAAAATAATTCAAAGG
Source organism: Chitinophagia bacterium (assembly GCA_009928005.1). Taxonomy (GTDB): domain Bacteria; phylum Bacteroidota; class Bacteroidia; order Chitinophagales; family Chitinophagaceae; genus Sediminibacterium. The sequence goes on from RFVO01000018.1 coordinate 11,114, forward strand.
TTATCATAGCAGCCATTAATGGTTATGCTTTTGGTGGAGGTTTTGAAATTGCACTTGCCTGTGATATGATAATAGCTGCTGCTGGTACAAAAATGGGTCTTCCAGAAATTTTATTAAACCTTATTCCTGGTGGTGGTGGTAGTTTAAGGCTCACTAAAAAAATAGGCATTAACTTAACCAATGAAATTGTGATGACTGGCAGAACTATACTAGCAGAAGAAATGCATGCACGAGGCGTTATCAATTATATTTATCCAAGAGAAAATTTTATAGAGAAGGCTACTGAATTTGCACAAACATTTGTAGCTCAATTACCAGACAGGCTTCAAGCTATTAAACAATTAACACAGGAAGCAGCTAATGGAATTACACCCGCTTTACAAGTTAAAGAAGCTGCTGCCCTTGGTAAGTTTTATAGATCAAAAGAAGGTCAAGAGAAAATACAAGCTTTTTACAATAAGAGTTTAGAAAAGAAATAAAGCAGTATTTATGATTACATTAAAAGGCATTACATGGGATCACGCTAGAGGATTTGATCCCCTGATAGCCGCCTCTGAGCTATATTTCAAAGAGAAAGGTATTCAAGTAGAATGGAATAAAAGATCTCTTACTAATTTTGGAGACCAGTCTTTAGAAGAACTTTCAAAACAATTTGATTTAATAATAATGGATCATCCACATGTAGGTGTGGCGGAGGCATCTCAATGCTTACTGCCTTTAAATGATTTAGTGGCTGCAAATACTTTAAATGAACTTAAAAATGCTTCTGCTGGCCCAAGTTTTGAATCATATCATTATCATGGTAAACAATGGGCTCTACCTATTGATGCTGCTATGCAGTGTGCTAGCTATAGAGCCGACTTAATGGGTAGTGATAGATTACCTAATACGTGGGAAGAAGTTTTTACTTTAGCCAAAACCTTAGCTACCAAGAAATTATATATTGGCATGGCACTTTGCCCCACCGATTGTTTATGTAGTTTTTTAAGTCTTACTGCAGGTTTGGGATCAGCCATAAGAGAAAATAATGAATTACTAGTTGAACCTTCAATAGGATTAAAAGCATTAACTATGCTGCGTTCTATGCGCGATGCATTTCATCCCAAGGCTTTAGATTGTAACCCAATTGCCTTATATGATCATATGTCAGAAGAAAATGATATTGCTTATAGCCCAATGGCTTTTTGTTATACGAATTATTCAAGAGCTGGTTTTAGAAAAAATATTTTAAAATTTCATACAGCACCTGAAATTAACAATGTTGTGTTAGGAGGAGCTGGTATTGCGATTACTAGTTCTTGTAAGCATGTACAAGAAGCTGCAAATTATGCTGCTTGGATTTGTACTGATGAGATACAATCAAGTATATATGTAAATGCCCAAGGACAACCCGGTAATAAAATAGCCTGGGAGAACAAAGAAGCGAATGAAATTACAAGCGATTTTTTTACAAATACACTACCTTCTTTAACAAATGCTTATGTAAGGCCTAGGTATCAAGGCTGGCCTAAGTTTCAAACCTTTTTAGGTGAAACTATTCATGATTATTTAGTACAGGATACTGCCCCTGCATTAGTTTTGGAGAAATTACAAGCAGCTTATTCTGATTCTTATTTAATAGAGAAAAATAAAAAGAATAAATAAAATAATTATTACAACTACTACAACTACTATTATTACAACTACAACTAATACTAAGTCAAACTATGAATAGTTCAAAACAAATACATATCTTATATGTTGGCTCTTATACTGAAATAGTAGCAGGAGATTTCGGTGGCTATGGAGAAGGTATATCTTGTTTTGAATTTGATGCAAGTACTGGTAACTTGAAATTAATAAAAAATGAATTTCAAGTTAATCCAAGTTATTTGTCTATCGCTAATATATTAAATAGTAATAGCATTGAAGTTGACTATAAATTGACTACTTATTTATTTGCAGTATCAGAAATCCTTGCTTCTAAAAAACCAGTAGTACATACTTATATAATTAATCATAATTATTCACTTCGTTTAATAGACACTAAAACTATTGAAGGCGGCTGCCCCTGTCATATTCATTATTTTAAAAATACAGATGGCCAAAACTTTATTGCTAGCGCTTGTTATGAAACAGGCAATTTGGTCATATATACTGTTGACGTTGAAAAAATAGATAATACTATAAATAATATTGAACCAATTAATATTTATCATAAAGGTTCTAGCCAACATCCAAGTAGACAAACTCATGCACATGCACATTGCGCTTGTTTTGATAAGAAGTCGAATAAATTATTGGTCTGTGATTTAGGATTGGATCAAGTTAAAGTATATAGCGTTCAAAAAAATATAGATCATAAGACTAAGAATAATAATACTGAAAACAAAATTAAATTTGACGCTGTGGAGAAGCAAATAATTACGCTACCTGCTGGATCTGGGCCACGTCATATTTGTTTTGATGAAAATTATACCTATGGTTTTATTTTAAATGAACTTACAGGTTCAGTTTCTATTATAAAATATAGTGCTGAAAAAAATGAATATGAGATAAAGGGAACTTTTGATGGGACAGCAAATAAGCCAGTAAAAATTGATACCGACCTGGGCGCAGCGGCTATTCGGGTATCAGCAGACGGAAAATTTATTTATACTTCCATGAGATCAGATAATACTATACGTTTATTTGCCTTTGACCCCATTGCTGAAAGCCTAAACTATATTGCTTCTTATCCAACTGAAGGTAAAACGCCCAGAGATTTTACTATTGATCCATCTGGTCAATGGCTATTAGTAGCTCATCAAGATTCTGACACAATAAGTATATTTAGCGTAAATTCATACAACGGAAAGCTTAGCTTATTAAATACAGTTGAAAATATAAAATCGTCTGTATGTTTAGCATGGCTTCCTAAGTAAAATTCTAAAACAATGCAAATTAAAAGATCAAATCAAGACTGTAGCATTAGCGATGACTGGACTTTAAAAGGCATGAAAGTAGTTTATTTAGAAAATACTTTTTTACGCATTGGTATTTTAGCTGATCGTGGTTCAGATATATTTGAATTTAAGTACAAACCCTTAGACCTCGATTTTTTATTAAGATTAGATAAAGGCATACAAAACCCTACTCAAGTATTTACACAAATGCGTGATACGCATAATCAGTCCGAGGATTATTATTACGGTGGCTGGCAAGAAATTCTTCCCAATAGTCCTTCCTTTAATTATAGAGGTGCTTCTTTAGGTTTACATGGAGAGGTTTCTTTAATTCCTTGGAAATATGCAATCATTAAAGATAGCCCCGATGAAGTAGCTGTAAAATTTTGGACAAGACCTTTAAGGATGCCTTTATTAATTGAAAAGACATTGAGCTTAGAGAAAAATTCTACACAACTAAAAATTACGGAACAACTTACTAATGAAAGCGGAACCCAATTAGATATTATGTGGGGTCATCATATTGCATTTGGTCTTCCATTTTTAAAGGAAGGTGCCAAAATTGAAACCAACGCAAAAACAATGGAAGTGCATGATGATATTGTTGCACCTAGAAGATATAAAGCGGGTAAAACTTATAACTGGCCTCAAGCTGAAGACCCTACTGGGAAAGTATTTGATGCAAGTATGATTCCCGATACCTCAGCACCTGCTTATCATGATCTTTCTTTTTTAAGCAATTTTGAAACCTCTAATAAAAAAGCACATTATACCATCACTAATGCTGAACAAAAGATTGGTTTTAGTGTAAGTTGGGATGCACAAATATTTAAATGTTTATGGTTATGGCAGGAAAGAAAAGCCAGTCAAGATTTTCCATGGTGGGGTAATTGTTATACAGTGGCTTTAGAGCCATGGACTTCTAAATATACCATCGAGCCAGATAAGGCTATAAAAAAAGGAGAATGGTTAAGCATTAAAGCTGGCGAAGTAATTAGCACAAGCCTTTCAGCTGGTGCAGTTGAAACAAAATAAAATAATTTATGAAAAGAAGCCCCTATATTGTTTTACTTATACTTCTTACATTCTTTGTTATTTCTTTTTTGACAAATATTATGGGACCTTTGATACCCGATTTAATCAAAGGTTTTAATTTAAGCTTAACTTTGGTGGCCTTATTACCTTTTGCTTTTTTTATTGCTTATGGTGTTATGTCTATCCCTTCTGGAATGATGATAGAAAAGTATAAAGAAAAAAAAGTAATGATTACTGCTTTTGCAGTGGCTTTCATAGGTTCACTTATTTTAGCCTTATTTCCTAATTACTTGTCGGCAGTAGGTTCATTGTTTTTAATAGGATGTGGAATGGCTATGCTACAAGTAGTCATAAATCCTTTATTACGCACTTCGGGTGGCGAAGAAAACTTTGCATTTTATTCCGTACTTGCCCAACTAATATTTGGATTTGCTTCATTTGTAAGTCCACTAGTGTATTCTAAATTAACCTTTGCAATTGGTCATGATACCAAAGAAAGCTCTTTGCTTACTTATTTATATACATTAGTGCCTCCTCAATTACCATGGATTTCACTTTACTTTTTATTCGTAGTCATTTGTTTTTTCATGATAATAATAATTACTATATCTAAATTCCCAGCGGTAGAATTAAAACAAGATGAAAAAGCAGGGGCACTTGCTACACATATTACCCTTCTAAAGAATAAACAAGTAGTTTTATTTTTTATTGCAATGGTTTGTTATGTTGGTTCTGAACAAGGGGTAGCAAATTGGATCTCACAATTTTTACTAAGCTACCATGGACTAATACTTTTAAAGATAATCGATAGCCGTATTGTACTTATAACTTTTACAGGACTTGCAATTATTAGTTTATTAGTGGCATTATTCGGAACATCTTCAATGGCCTTAATAGCCTTTCCTATGGTAGGATTTTTTGCATCAGTTCTCTATCCCATTATATTTTCTTTGGCTTTAAACTCTGTAAGTGAACACCATGGCTCGTTTTCGGGAATTATTGTAACGGGTATTATAGGCGGCGCTATTGTACCATTAATAATAGGATGGCTTGGCGATAATATTGGCTTACGTTTTGGTATGTGCTTTTTATTTTTAACACTTGGCTTTATATTTAGTATTGGATTTTGGGCTAAGCCTATTATTACCAATAAGACCATTTCATTATTTAAAAAGAAAGAAGGAGAGATTGCTTAAAATATTTTATGAGTGAAACAAAAGTTATAGGCATTGATTTAGGTGCTACTAATATTCGTGCTGGTATAGTGCATGATGGTAGTATACATAATATTCAAAGCAAACGCATTAAAAGTGCAGGTACTGTTGAGGAAGTATTAGCCGATTTTTATTTATTAATAGATACACTATTAGATAAAGAAGTAGCTGCTATTGGAATAGGAGTTCCAAGTGTAGTGGATTTAGCTAAAGGTATTGTATATGATGTGCAACATATTGCTTCTTGGAAAGAAGTTCCTTTAAAAGAAATCTTAGAAAAAAAATATAAACTCCCCGTTTTTGTAAATAATGATGCTAATTGTTTTGCCTTGGGTGAGTTTCATTTTGGCAAGGGCAGGGGTAAATCAGAGATGATTGGACTCACTATTGGCACAGGCTTAGGCGCTGGCGCTATTGTCAATAAACATTTATTTGCCGGCCCTAATTGTGGGGTAGGTGAGTTTGGAATGGTAGACTATCTAGACCACAATTATGAATACTATGCAAGTGGTCAATATTTTTCTCATATCTATAATTTAAAAGGGGAAGAAGTATTTGACCGCGCTAAAGCAGGAGACATGCAAGCACAACAATATTATGCTGAAATGGGTACACATTTAGGCAATGCGATTAAATTAATTATGTACACTTTTGACGCTTCTTATATTGTACTTGGAGGATCCGTAAGATATGCTTACCCTTATTTTGAAAAAAATATGTGGGCACGTATTAATACATTTGCCTATGGGCATTCAGTGGTAAATTTAAGAATTGAATTATCAGATTTAGAAAATGCAGGTATTCTTGGTGCCGCTGGTTTGTATTACGACCAGTTGTAGTTATTTATTATTATTTCAATTCTCCCCAACCTTTTCTGTATTCTCTTTTAATAAATTGATTCGCTGCTTCAAAATTAGTCACCCTCATATTTTCACCATCCCATTTCAAGGCCTTATATCTTCCAGAAAATTTATAAGCTTCCATATTGCCATACACGGGATCCACTCTTTTAATTTTTTCACGAATATTAAAACTGCGTAATAATAAATTTCCTAGTAAAACAGTTTCGGTTAAAGGCCCAGCGTAACCCACAAAAGGAGAATCTACTTCCATATTGCCATAGCCTGCAATGCTTGCGTCTACCCATTGCCACCAATGTCCATCCATATCGCCTTTTACTCTTGCATATTTTTTAGGAATATTAATATCTTTATTTAAGCTAAGCGGTAATAATCTTGGATGACTGCCACCCCAACCACAAGCTACTTTTCCTTTAGTTCCTATAAATAAAGTAGCTCCTTCAAAATCGTTTTCACCTGGGAAGTCACCTAGCGCATCATTAAAATTTAATTCGGGATCAAGTTCGTTTACACGCTCTGGTGTGATGCCTCCATCCATCCAAAATAAATCTAAGTCCTTACCATTTTTTTGTTTAAACTTAAATTTTAAAGAACTTGATAAGGGGCCACTCTCTGGATAAACAGCCTCTTTAAATATACCACTGTATACAGTGCTTGCACTTCCTGATACTTCTGTTGGGTAACCTAATTCTAATAATTTAAAAGGAGGGCCAATAATATGACAACCCATATCACCTAAGGCACCTGTTCCAAATTCCCACCAACCTCTCCAGTTAAATGGAACCAAGTTATCTATGTAATTTGTTTTTTGTGCAGTGCCCAACCATAAATCCCAATTTAATTCTTTAGGAATAGGAGTTTTAGTTTTTGGCCAAGATATACCTTGTGGCCAAACGGGACGGTCGGTCCAACAATATACTTTTTCTATTTCGCCAATTAAGCCAGCTTCAAACCATTCACGCATAGTTCGCATACCATCGCAAGAAGCGCCCTGGTCGCCCATTTGGGTGACTACTTTGTATTTTTCAGCTGCCTGCGTTAAAACTCTAGCTTCATAAATATCATGCGTTAATGGCTTTTGTAAATACAAATGTTTTTTTAATTGCATGGCACTCAATCCAACCAGCGCATGATTATGATCGGGTATGGCAACAGTTACTGCATCAAAATGTTTACTTTCTTTATCAAACATTTCTCTCCAATCCTGATAAAATTTTGCTTTTGGAAATTGTTTTCTTTTAGAAGCAGCTGGCCTTTCATCTACATCACATAAAAAAGCAATGTTGGTATTTTTATTAGGCGTATTGGCTAAATGTTGAATATCGTTATCGCCTTCACCACCACAACCAATGGCTGCAATGTTTAGTTTATCGCTAGGAGCGACATAACCTACACCCCCTAAAACACTTCTAGGTACAATATAAAAACCTGCAGTTGCCATAGCAGCTTTTTTAATAAAATCGGCGCGACCTAATTTATTTTTTTTCATGCTTGAATTTATTATAAATAGTTTCTAGTAAAAGAGTATTGTCTGTTCTTAATTTTTGAAATATTTTATTTTCTTATCTTTTTTATAAGTGGTCTAACAGCTACTTCTTTAAAATATACTACATCTTCATCTCCATGATTTTGAAGTCCTATATAACCTTCATTAGGTCGAATACCAGCATAGGGTTCAAAACTAAATTTACGTTCTGGTACAGGTTGACCCTCGGTATAGTCGGTTACTTTTTCTCCATTTAAATAAACTATAGTACGTGGGCCATCTAAAGTAATTTCCATTGTATTCCACTGCGGTCCTGGCTTTCCGGGCTTTGCCAATGGCTTCGTTAAAGCATATAAGGTTCCTGAAATATGGTATTCGTCTTCATTAGAAGTTTCAGGATGGTTATCTATTTGAACTTCATAGCCATAATAAACGGGCATCCATTCTTCTTTAGGTTCAATGGGTACTCTTATAAATACACCTGCATTGCTATTAAAATTTTGCATTTTGTATACTACTCTAATAACACAGTTGCCTAATTTCCCTCCTGTCCAATACAATAAACCCATACCCCCTTTACTTGCTAATAAACCCTCTTCTACAAATCTGCTACCACCACCTACATGCTTCCAGCCTGATAAGTCTTTGCCATTAAAAAGTTGTTTCCATTGACTTTCATCTGTATTTCTTTGTCCAAAAATATTGTTTGATGTATATACACAAATTATTATAAGTACTAATATTGTAAAGCAACTTCGCGCCTTGATTTTATATTTCATTCATTATTATAATTAGACTAGGTAAGTTACAATAAAAGCAAGTATTGAAAAAATAGAATAATCCTTATCTTGTGTTGCCCCTAATATTTATTAAAAGCTATGAGGTATTGTTTTTATTTGATTTTACTACTTTTATTGGGGTCATTCCACACAAATGCGCAAACTAAGCAAGTACAGTATGGGCAACAGTCTTGGCTCGATTACTTAAATCAAAATAGGTATTCAAAGCAGTGGGGTTCTTGGATAGACTTACAACTTAAATTAACAGACAATTATTACAAATCGGAGTTAGCTACAGAAACAGCCTTAGGTGCAACCTATTATACCAAAAATAATTTAAAATTAGTAGGGGCCCTAACCTATGTTGATTTAATTCATGAAGGTTCTAATAATTATCATTTAGCTGAATATCGTCCTTGGCAGATGGTGCAATTAAATACAAACTTAGCTCATCTAAAAACGCTCCAGTGGTTAAGACTAGAAGAAAGGTTTAAAGAAACTGCTATTAATAATGTACCCAGTCATCATTATGATTTTAACTACCGACTTAGGTACCAATTTTTATCTAATATACCTTTAACCAAACATCCTTATCAAAAGGGTAGTTTGTCTTTTGTGGCATCAGAAGAAATTTATCTGAATTTCGGAAAAAATATTGTGTACAATACTTTTGATCAAAACCGCTTCTCTGCCGGTTTCTATTATTACTTAAACAATGATAATATTTTTCAATTTGGGTATACTAATGTTTATCAAATGCTAAATCAGAAAAATAAGTTTAACAATGTAGATGTAGTGAGGCTTTCTATATTTAATAATATAGATTTTAGAAAGGGGCATCACTAATTATTATTTCAAATAAATAAAAAAAGCCTCCCCGTTTAGGAAGGCTTTTGAGTGGCTGTAGGGGGAGGGATCGAACCTCCATGAGGCAGTTAGCTAAAACACAAAGTTGAGTGGTCTACCCTGGTCGCCTATTGCTAGACGGCTCTATGTTTCGTTTATCCCGTTATCCTCACCTCCGAGACAAGGAGGCATGTTTGCCAAGATTTCATCACCCCACAGTATTTAAGAACTTATCATTTGAGAGTTTTTCTATTGATTTCCCTCATTTGATATATTAAAACTAAAGTATACGCCTTTAGTTTGCAAATATTTTAAGTATATTCTTTAAAATATAGAAAATTATTAATAAATTGTCCTATTATTTAAAACTATATAAATATGGAGCCTAAAATCAACCCTAAATTAAACATTGACAAAAGCCTAGATAAGCTGGATTTGCAAATTATTCAAGCCATGATGCAGGATGCTGAAGTTTCTTATGCCGATTTAGGCAAGCAGTTTTTTGTATCGGGCGGTACCATTCATGTGCGTATTAAAAAGCTAGAGGAGTTGGGCATTGTGAAAGGCAAGCGCTTAGCTGTTGACTTAAAAGTGTTGGGCTATGATATCATTGCCTTTATTGGCATATACTTGGAAAAGAGTTCTTTGTATGATACCGTAGCCTTGGCCTTAAAAAATATTCCCCAAGTAGTGCGTGTTAATTATACAACAGGTAATTACAGCATGTTTGTTGAAATTGTTTGCAAAGACATTCAACAACTTCGATTTGTCTTACATGATGAACTTCAAAAAATTAAAGGTATTGAGCGTACAGAAACCTTAATTTCTTTGGAAGAAAGTTTTTCTCGTAATGTGAAGATTGTTTAAAATTTCGTTAGTAAATTACATCAAACCTACGCTTATGAAACCCTGTACTTCGCATGATGGCAGAAGGGGCTTTTTGAAAAAATCTGCATCTATTGCAGCACTTTATTTTACGCCTACTAGTTTAGTGAAAGCTTTTGCAGTAGACCGCGTAATACCTTTACCTATAGCCAAAGAAAAATTAGCTATTACTATTAATGGTAAATTAATGAATCTTGAAATTGATGCAAGAACAACTATACTTAATTTATTAAGAGAGGACTTAGCCTATACCGGTACTAAGAAAGGTTGTGAGATGGGACAATGTGGTGCATGTACTATTCATATAAATGGTAAAAGAACAAAGTCTTGTATTCAACTAGCCTTGAATAATCAGAATAATAAAATTACTACTATTGAAGGTTTAAGTGAGGGAGAAAAATTACATCCCATGCAGGCAGCCTTTTTAAAGAATGATGCTTTTCAATGTGGTTATTGCACCAGCGGACAAATTATGTCTGCCGTAGCCTGTGTTAGAGAGGGCAATGCAAAAACTAGAAAAAGTATTCAAACATATATGGATACTAATATCTGCAGATGCGGTGCTTATCAAAACATTGTAGATGCTATTGAAGAAGTAGCTAAATCGGGTGTTAAAATTTAATCTCCTTAATTCAACATTATGAAAGCAATTAATAATACAATATTCTTTGAAGATGAGCGTGTAGATGGGGCCGATAAGGTTACCGGTAAAGCAAAATATACTGCAGAACATAGCCTACCTAACATGGCTTATGCAGTTTTTGTAACAAGTACTATAGCCAAGGGCAGCATTAAAAATTTAGATATTACAAAGGCATTAACTATGCCTGGTGTAATAGATATTATATATTATGCCAATTGCCCAGCTGTGCCTGGTTATAATCCTAATGCAGCAGAGCGTCCTAAAAATGTTTCAGAGTGGAGAGGCTATAAAGTTTTATATGATAATAAAGTGCGCTTCTTTGGTCAGCCTATTGCTTTAATACTAGCGAATAGTTTTGAAAACGCCAATGCAGCAATTCGTTTTGTAAAGGCAGAATATGAAATAGAAAAGTTTGAAACCAATTTTGATAAAGCAAGACTAGACCCTGCGAATTTAAAAGCTCCTATTAATTATAAAAGAGGAACAGAGAAAAAATATAAAGAACAACCTTTTTTTGTTGAAGGAGAATATAATATTCCTATAGAAGTACATAATGCCATGGAGTTATTTGCGACCATTGCATATTGGGAAGGAGATGATAAAATTACATTGTACGATAAAACACAAGGGCCTAAGAGCACACAGTCAACTGTGGCTAGAACCTTTGGCTTAGTAGATAAAAATGTAAGAGTGATTGCAGAAAATGTGGGAGGAGGTTTTGGAAGTGGTTTAAGAAGTTGGCCACATGTTGCAGCTGCTTGTATTGCTGCTAAAAAAATAAATAGACCAGTAAAATTAGTACTTACCCGTCCTCAAATGTTTTCCATGGTGGGCTACCGTCCGCAGTCATGGCAGAAAGTGGGCATTGGTGCCGATGCTGCTGGTAATTTTATAGGTATATCCCATGAGGCTATAAGTAATACATCTAGGTATGAGGATTTTAGAGAAGGTATTGTGGAGGCTTCTAAATTTTTATATGCTTGTGAAAATGTAGATACTAAATACAGCATACTACCACTTGATGTAAGCACACCTATTTGGATGCGTGGTCCTGGAGAAGCTACTGGTTGTTTTGCATTAGAGAGCGCCATTGATGAGCTTTCTTATAAATTAAAAATGGATCCGATTCAGTTAAGAATTAAAAACTTTACGGCGGTGAATCCAGAAAATAAATTACCCTTCTCTGATATTAATATTAAAGACTGTTATGCTTATGGCATGGAAAAAATTGGATGGAAAAACCGTCCTACAATACCGGGTAGTTTAAAAGAAAACGGAATGTTAATTGGTTATGGAATGTCGGTGGGTGTATTTGGTGCAGGCAAAGGAGCTGCTTCGGTAAGAATTGTTTTAAGTAATGATGGTAAATTATTATTAGAATGCGCAGTGAGTGATATGGGCCCTGGTACCATGACAAGCATGTCTATTATTGCATCCGATGCCATGCAAATGCCTATTCAAAAAATTAAATTCAAATTAGGCGACTCTGACTTGCCTCCGGGTCCTTCTCAAGGTGGCTCTGGTACAACTTCTACAGTGGGCTCTGCCGTTGATTTAGCTTGCAAAACCTTGCAACAAAAATTAAAAGAAATGGCCATTCAATTTGTACCTGCATTTGCAGGTAGTACAGCAGATGCCATAGAAGTAAAAAATGAAATGGTTATTTCAAAAACGAATGCTACTACTAAAATTGATATTCCTGTTTTATTAAAATTAGCCAATCAAGAAAAAATAGATTTGACTATCGCTTCCAATGGTAAAACTGCAGCTCAATTAAAATTTACGAGTAATTCTTTTTCATCTCATTTTGTAAAACTAGCAGTGAACCCAAAGGATGGGACTATTAAAATATTAAATGTAGTGACTACCGGAGACGCTGGTAAAATTATAAGTCCTAAAACTGCAAGAAGTCAAATGATTGGTGGCGTAGTGGGGGGTATTGGAATGGCACTAACAGAGAAATTAGAATTTGATCATGCAACTGGTCAAATTACCAACGCAAGTTTTGGTGCTTACCATGTGCCTTTACACTCTCAAATTCCTCCTACCGATGTTTGGTTTGTGGATAAGCCTGATGTAAATATGAATGAGATTGGTGCAAAAGGAATAGGAGAGATAGCACTAATTGGTTTTGCAGCAGCAGTAGCCAATGCAGTGTATAATGCAACAGGTAAAAGAGTTAGGGACTTACCTATTACACCAGAAAAGTTAGGTTATAAAACTGTGAAAGCATAAAAAGATACAAATTATAATTTCAATTCTCTTTATAATTTGTATCCATCATCTGCTACTAATTGAGCACAAATTCTTCTGCGGGCTTCTTTGCTATTAAATGAATCTACTTTAGTGAATCGCTTAAGACCAATATTCATCATGCGTAGCTCATCTCCTTCTGCAAAACTATTTAGTGCATCCTTGCCTGCTTTGTTAATAGCATCAGCTGCATCATAAATATATGTACGGGCAATATCGGCTTGCACTGAAACAGCAGCTTCGCCATGCATAGCCACTAATTTTTCTACTCTTAATAAAGCCGACTCCGCATGAAAAGTAATAATAGACATATCGGCAATATTCATAAGAATTTCTTGCTCTTTATTAAGTGTCATCATTAATTTTTGCACTGCTGCACCTGCTACCATTAAAATACATTTTTTGAAATTAGCAATAGCTTGTTTTTCTTTTGCAAAAGGCCCATCTTCTGCGCCACCAAAATCGGGCACGCTCATTAATTCTTTTTGTACTTCCAAGGCTGGGCCCATTAAATCTAATTTACCTTTCATGGCACGTTTTAAAACCATGTCCACGGTTAAGAGTCTATTGATTTCATTGGTGCCTTCATAAATTCTATTAATACGACTATCTCTATAAGCTTTTGAAATTGCATACTCATCGCTATAACCATTTCCTCCATGTACTTGTACACCTTCATCTACTACATAATCTAATACCTCAGATCCAAATACTTTTAAAATTGCACACTCAATAGCATATTCTTCAGCAGCGCCTAAAAGCGATTCAGATAAAGTTTTACCAGCAGCTAGTAATAATTGTTCTTGTTCGTCTATATTATTAGATACTCTATATAATGCACTTTCTCCCACCCATAAACGAATAGCCATTTCAGCTAGCTTATGGCGAATAGCTCCAAACTTTACAATAGGTAATTTAAACTGCTCTCTTGTTTTTGCATACTGAACCGTTTCAGTTAATGCTCTTCTAGCACCGCCAATTGTAGCTGCGCCTAGTTTCAATCTTCCTATATTTAGAATATTAAAAGCAATGATATGTCCTTTACCAATTTCACCTAAAACATTTTCAACGGGTACTTTACAATCTTGAAAATATAATTGCACAGTGGAGGATCCTTTGATACCCATCTTATGTTCTTCAGGTCCTTGTGTAAAACCTTCGGTACCTCTTTCAATAATGAATGCGGTAAATTGTTCGCCATCTATTTTAGCAAATACAGTATATACATCTGCAAAGCCACCATTGGTGATCCAACATTTTTGGCCATTTATAAGATAATGTTTTCCATCGGCAGTTAATGTAGCGGTGGTCTTTGCACTTAAGGCGTCGGATCCACTATTAGGTTCTGTTAATCCATAAGAACCTTTGTACTCACCGGTTGCTAACTTAGTAACATATTTTTGTTTTTGTGCTTCTGTACCAAAATATAAAATAGGTAAGGTGCCAATGCCTGCATGAGCTGCATTAGCTACAGAGAATGAATAACCACCTCCTAAATATTCTGCAACAATTACAGAGGTTACAAAATCTTTTCCAGAACCGCCATAAGCTTCTGGTACGGTAATACCTAATAAACCTTGCTCACCTGCTTTTGAAAGGAGGCCGGGCATTAATCCTGGTTCTAATTTATCAATTCTGTCTGCCACGGGTAATACCTCAGTGTCAACAAATTGATTACACATATCAAGCACCATTTTTTGTTCTTCATTAAATTGCTCGGGAATAAAAACATCATCGGCCTTTACTTCTTTGATGATCCATTCACCGCCTTTAATTACTGCTTTAGTAGTTTCCATAAAATTTATTTTATAAGGTCTTTATTAATTATTTTGAATTTGTCTTTTGATTATATCTTTTAGAGCAAATCTTTGTTTGTCAAATTATCATACACTCTTTGAAAAACATTTTTTACAATATCAATTTCTTCTTTAGTAATATCTAATAATGCTTCATTCATTGTTTGATTCGCTAACTCGTAAGTAATTTGTTGCAAGGGTTTAGCTATATCCGTTAAGAATACTAAATTAATTCTTCTATCTTCTTTACTTGCTACGCGTACTACAAGTTCTTGTTTTTCTAAATTATCAATGAGTCTAGTAGTGCTTGCTTTATCTCTAAAAGTTCTATTACCTAATTCTAGTTGACTCAGTCCATCTTCTTTCCATAAATGATATAAAACAGACCACTGCTCAATTGTTATATCGAGCCCTGCATTTCTAAAATTCTTTTGTAATCGTCTTGCGACAGCTGTAGTAGCCATGCCATTTACGACACTATAAAGCTCTCCTCTTTTAAATTGGTTGTTTGACATATAGTTAGTTATGCAACTAATATAAAAGTACAACCAATTTTTAGGTTTTGGCCAATTATTTGCCTTTTTTTGGTGTTTTTTTGAATTTTTAAGCCTTTTTTGCCCAAAATAGGGCAATTTGATAGGGTTTTGAAAATTGAATTATAGAGGCCTTACATCAAATTTTTACGTCTAATCTTAATTTGAATGGCGTTTTCAATTTCTTTTTCAGCAATCAATATTAAATAGCCCCCGCCGCCAGCACCCGATAATTTATA
>RFVO01000171.1 GCA_009928005.1 Chitinophagia bacterium
TTGTAGCGTCACTATTTTAGTCTTGGCTATTGTAAGAAGCATTTTTATGTTTTTTATGCGTCAAACTATAATTGTAATGAGTAGGCATATTGAATTTGATCAAAAAAATCAGGTCTATGCCCATTATCAAAAATTAGATACTGAATTTTATAAAACCCATAGCACAGGCGATTTAATGAGCCGTATTACAGAAGATGTTAGTAGGGTAAGAATGTATACAGGCCCTTCATTAATGTATTTGATTAATTTGGTTTCGTTGATAGGGTTTTGTTTGTACAATATGTTTAGTAAAGATGTTCGCCTTAGTTTATATGTACTTGCGCCGCTTCCTATACTAGCCATAACTATTTATTTTGTCAATAGTATTATTAATAAAAAAAGTGAAGAAATACAAGGGCAACTTTCTGATTTAACCACCAATGCACAAGAATCTTATTCTGGTATTAGAGTCATTAAATCTTTTGTGCAAGAAAAAGCCATGTTGGGTTTCTTTAAAACCAATAGTGAGCTTTACCGTAAAAATGCAGTAAGTCTTGCCAAAGTGGAAGCTTTTTATGCACCCACTATGGCTTTAATGATAGGGTTGAGTACTTTATTAACTATTTATTTAGGCGGTTTAGAAGCCTTGCAAGACCCAAGAAAAGTTGGCACTGTTATTGAATTTGTGATTTATATAAATATGCTAACATTTCCAGTAAGTGCTATTGGCTGGACAGCGAGTATGATACAACGAGCCGCTGCTTCACAAAAAAGATTAAATGAATTTTTATCTATAGTTCCTACTATTTCTGCAAATAATACGCGAATTGTGGCCCCACTAGAGGGAAATATTGAATTTAATAATGTTGGATTTGTATATCCGCATTCAGGTATACAGGGCTTAACAAATTTTGATATAAAAATAAAGGCAGGGCAGAAAGTTTTAATATTGGGAAAAACAGGTTCTGGTAAAACATCTATTGCTCAATTAATAACTAGAATGTATGAAACTAATTCTGGCAGTATTATTATTGATGGAATAAATGTAAACAATATTAATACCCAACAACTAAGAAAAGAAATTGGTTATGTACAACAAGATGTTTTTTTATTCAGCGATTCTATAGAAAATAATATTCGTTTTGGAGTAGATGCTAGTTGTACCCATGAGGATTTATTAATTGCCACTCAAACGGCCCATGTATTAAATGAAATTAATAGTCTTCCTAATAAATTTGAAACCCTGGTAGGAGAAAGGGGTACTACTTTAAGTGGGGGACAAAAGCAAAGGGTAGCTATTGCGCGTGCCTTATTAAAGAAACCCAATATTTATATTTTTGATGATTGCTTAAGTGCAGTGGATGCCAATACGGAGCAGATAATTTTGTCTAATTTGAAAAGCTATATTCAAAATAAAACGGCTTTATTTATTACACACCGCATTTTTTATAGTTTTCAATTTGACCTTATAATTTATTTAGAGGATGGCACAATAGCCGAAATGGGCACCCATGATAGTTTGTTAGCTAAAAATGGACTTTATGCCGAATTATATAGGGTTCAGCAAACCCAGGAACAGCATTAAAAAAGCATTAAAATTTTACTTTTTCAATAACATTTTATATTTTTAAGAACAATAATAGAAAAGGAATATGGAACAGGAGAATTACGAAAATAATAACGACCGTAAAATTGAGAGTGTCTATAGTACTCGTGTGCGAGCAGGTAAGAGAAGAACTTATTTCTTTGATGTAAGAGCTACGCGCAGTAACGATTATTTTTTAACCATTACTGAAAGCAGAAAACGTTTTGATAATAATGGTTATGATCGTCATAAAGTATTTATTTAT
>RFVO01000172.1 GCA_009928005.1 Chitinophagia bacterium
TAAAATTCTTAAACTCTCTACAGTCTCCCATTCAGTATTATTTTCTGAATTGTAATTAAATCCTTCTGGAACCTTCGCTGCATTGAATTTTTTAATAAATTCACTTAAATTCCAATTTGTTATTTGTGGTAAAACAACGAAATATTTGCCTGTGTCATATGTTGTAAACGAATCAGAGTAAGTAATCATTTCTTCATGTATTTTTTCTCCAGGCCTTATTCCTACCATTTGGGTTTTACATTCAGGTGCAATTGCTTTTGCAACATCTAAAATTTTATATGATGGAATTTTTGGAACAAATAATTCACCTCCCCATGCATGTTCAAGAGCATGTAAAACCATGTCTACTCCCCCTTGCAATGAAATATTAAATCTTGTCATTCTTTTATCAGTAATTGGTAGGATGCCAGACTTTTTCTTATTCATAAAGAATGGTATTACAGATCCATTTGATCCCATTACATTTCCATATCTTACTACAGAAAATTTAATGTCTTGTTTTCCTTTTATATTATTTGCGGCAATAAATAGTTTATCTGAAGTTAGTTTGGTTGCACCATATAAATTTATTGGAGCACAAGCTTTGTCAGTAGATAGTGCCACTACTCTCGAAACTGTTGAGCTAAGACATGCTTTAATTACATTTTCTGCACCTCCAACATTTGTTTTAATACATTCATCTGGATTATACTCCGCAATATGAACATGCTTCATTGCTGCGGCGTGAATAACAAAATCAACCTCAAATAATGCTCTTTTTACTCTCTCATAATCTCTGACATCACCAATAAAATATCTAATTGCAGGATACTTTTCTTCTGAAAATTCTTGTGCCATCACAAATTGCTTCTGCTCATCCCTTGAATAAATTATTAGTTTTTTAACATTGGGATATTTTTCTAAGATTGTTTTAGTTAATTGTTTTCCCAATGAACCTGTTCCTCCAGTAATTAGAATTGATTTTCCGTTTAACATATTTGTATTTTTACTTTAATTATAATTTGTCTTTTTATATATTATTCTTTAAAATAACGCACAAAACTGCGCACCAAAACCTCTTATTTTGATGATTCTTTTAACTATAGATTTTAAATAAAACTATTTAAGGCCTGAAAATGAATGATTTAATGATTTACGAATATCCATGAATAGGATTTGGCCGAATGGACCACACTAAATCTTATTACATCAACTTCATAAAAATTCCTACGTCCTTTAGTTTTTTTTCTGTAAACTCTTCGGATTGATACAACCCTACACGTATTTTTTTATCTATTAAAATTTCTACTTTTTCAATTAGGTTGTACAAATAAGTTTTATCTATATTACCCACAATAACTAAGTCAACAAACGGGTTATTTTTTCCTAAGACAAGGTCGCCTGTTAAATAAACTTCATCAACATTCCCCAATTTTTTCAATACATTTTCAATAATCTGATCCAAACCTACATGCTGTAAGATTACCCCCCTTAAACTTTTAAACATGGGGTGCTTGGTATTAACCTTATAATATTTAGTTTTGGTTTTAATAGTTTCGTTATGCTCTTGTATGAGTTGCATGTCGTACAGTTTATTTAATTCCAAACGCACCGTGTTACTACTTACATCTAAATCACGCTCTAAGCCACGTAAATACACTGTACTAGCAGGGTTGATTAGCAATTTAGTAAGTAGTTGCACTCTAATTTTTCCAGTAAAAATTTTATCTAAGATCATTGGGGTAGATGAATAACTCAATTAGGTATAAAACGGCTACGCCGCCCTGAGTCACATGAAAGTTAAAAAGTACTCAATTCAATATTTTAGAATAGCTCAATAATGAGTAGTG
>RFVO01000173.1 GCA_009928005.1 Chitinophagia bacterium
AGAGTGAAAGTTTGTATTTTAGGTAGTCGTAGTATAGAAGCTGCTGAGATAGTATTCCCTATCATAGAAGGCTTTATAAAGGACCATACTACAGGTAAAGTTACTATACTATCTGGTGGTGCTAAGGGTGTAGATCAGCTGTCTAAGAAGTATGCTGAAGCTCACGGAATTGACTTTGTTGAGTTTCAACCTTATCACCTACTGGATAACGTACCCTTTAGTAGTAAGTATTTCTTCATCCGTAACAAACAGATGATAGACAATGCTGATAAAGTTTTAGTGTTTTGGGATGGGAAAAGTAAGGGTACAGAGTATGGTATTAAGTATACTCAGAAAAAGACTAAACCAATAATGGTTATTAAGGTGCCGATCTAGTAGTAGCTTTAGGTCTAGCTGTAGGTGGTTGATTAGGCTCTCCCTCATTAAGTACCTGATCACCCACTAAGGCACCTCCTCCAATTGCTTTTGCTGTTTTATTAGCATCACTAGACTTAATTACACCACCTGTTTTATAATCTTTAGTTACATTTAGAACTTGTCCATAGCTTTTAGCTAATTGTTCTAGCTCTTTAAGAGCCTCTCTATATCTAGTAGCAGATCCCCATTCAGCAAACAATCTAACTTCAGGAGCCCATTGTTTTAGATTACTTGATCTTAAACTATAATCTCCAAACATTTCGGCTTTTTTCTTTAAATCCATTGCTTGAACTTTAGTAGGAGGTGTGTTTACAAAGTCACCTTGTCCTAATTTAAAAGATCCTTCAGCTGCTCTAGCCTCTGTCTCACCATGAGATAGTAAATAATTTTTATATAACATCTCATTCATTTGTTGTTTTAAACTTGATTCACTAATACCACCTCTTTGAATCATAATCTTTAAGGTATCAATATCAGCTTTAGTTAAAAATTCTTGAGAAGTACTAGAACCTAACGGTAATTTATTTACAAATTGTGCCCCATGTGTGAGTTCATGATGTAATGTGGATAGTAATTCTGTTTGAAGAGTATTCTGATCAAAATGATCTAGGTAGTCTGTAGGAATATCTAATTTAATAGTAAATTCTTTTGCTTTAGGTTTATTAGCATTAGCAACTCTAATAGATCCTTCTAATCCTCTATGGTCTCCATTTGTTCCAGGCACTACATTAAACTCTACTTTGATATTTCTAAAGTCAGGATATGAGTTATAAAGATTAGGACTATTTAAAATATCACCTAGTTTACCTGTTTTAATTTGTATACTTCCCTTTTTACCTAAAAACTCTTCTGAAGCTTTTCTATTTTCCATACTAGTTACTTCAGAAAATCCTTTTGTAATATCATCCATTATAAGACCATTAAATATGTTTTGACCATCATAATCATATTGACGAATAGTACCATCAAATCCTCTATAAGTACCATACTTTTTCCAAAGTTCTTCTGTAGTCATTTTATTTTCATGCTTTAAGAATCCTGCTGCAGCCTCTTTATTCCATGTAGGATTGTCTGCTGTTTTAATAAGATATTGTCTAGGGTCTGGAATAAGTTTACCAAGAAATCCTGTACCAGTTTCTATCTGTTTCATACCAGCTTCTAAAGCTGTTTTACCTACTTTAGTAGGAATACCAGTACCAACTATATCTAGTGGAGATAATACAGGTTCTACTAGACCAGGTTCAGTAATAGCTTCTTGTGGAAATTGTTTAGCCATAGGAGTACCTTGGCTAACTTGAGATGGTTCTTTTTTAGGTTGGACACCAACAGCCCATTCAAGAGTGTTGGCAAATGTATAAGGGGTATTTGGATTAGAAAGATCAG
>RFVO01000174.1 GCA_009928005.1 Chitinophagia bacterium
GGTGGTTTTAATATTAGTTATATTGCTTTGAATACTTTTTTTGATGTGCACGACCCCAATGTTATATCAACACAGTTTCAAGCTTTTGAATCCTATAGGTCTATTATTTCAAAACGCGTGGCTGCAAATAATAGCTATTGGAGCGACCCTGCCTTTGGTAAAAGTGCTACCACAAAAGATGGATACGCTGCTGGATATGGTAAATATGCGCAAGATGTTTTAATTCCATCCTTTATAGCTGCTTATACAGGACAGGATCCTAAAAAAGTAAGTTTATTGAACCAAAATAATTCAAGTATAAGGTCTAATCCATTTTCGGGTATGTTGCCTAAGCCCAACTGGACAATTATATTCAATGGTTTATCAAAGCTTCCAGTACTATCTGAATTATTTACCAATATTAGTTTAACACATGGATACAATAGTAATTTATCCATGAATAGTTTTAATAGTTCATTGCTATACACCGATATTTATAGAAGAGGGGCGCCTTCTTTTAAAGACACTATAAGTGGAAACTATATCCCTTATTTCTTAGTACCTAATATTACCATTAGTGAAAGAATGGAGCCACTACTTGGATTAAATTTAACCACAGTTACTCAATGGTCACTTCGTTTTGAATACAAGAAAAGTAGAATATTATCACTTAGCTTAGTCGATTATCAATTAAGTGAAAACAATAGCACTGAGTGGGTCTTTGGAACAGCTTATCGTAAAAAAGGAGTGAAGTTACCATTCGCGCTTCCTGGTTTAAATAATAATAAATTAAGTAATGACTTAACATTCAGGCTTGATATTTCCACCCGTGATATGTTTAATAGTAATAGCAGATTAGATCAATCCAATGCTTATGGAACAGGTGGTCAAAGAGAAGTAACGTTGCAACCTTCTATTGATTATGTTTTAAATTCAAAAATAAATTTAAAATTCTTCTATGATAGAAGAAAGGCCACACCTTATATATCTTCTTCACCTCCCATTACCAATACAAGGGCAGGAATAAACATTCGCATTGCGTTATAGTAATGCTAATTATTCTATTTTTATAATTACTAAGCTTTTTTAAAGGCCCACTTAAACATTATTTTCCAAGTTACTTTCTTGCCATACAGTAATATACCGGTTCTATAAATACGACCGCTTAGCCAAGTGGTAAAAATAAAACCCGCCACTAGGCAAAACATACTTAAAGCTAATTCCCAATAACTAACAGCACTAGGAACGCCATAGGCAACACGCGCCATCATTACCATTGGAGAACTAAATGGAATCATACTTGCCCAAAATGCAATAGGTGTATTGGGATTTTGTGTAACCATATTAGTAATGATATACGAAAAAATAAGTGGCATGGTAATAGGGAACATTAAACTTTGTGCATCCTGAGGGTCTTCGTTCACTGTGCTACCTACTGCTGCAAATAATGCTGCATAAAATAAGTAACCTCCTATAAAATAAAATATAAAACAAAAAATTATTAAAGGCCAGTTAGCAGTGGAGATAGTATGTTGAAAATCATAAATTCTTTTTGCTGATTCACTTGCTTGCATCATGCCACCTGCCATTTGTCCATTGCTTTGTTGTAAACTATTTACCTGATTTTGTATATCAGCAGGTAAAAAGCCTGAAGCCACACTGGTTAAACTAATAATTAAAACTATCCATAGTAAAAACTGAGTCAAACCCACAGCCCCAATACCAATAATTTTGCCCATCATTAATTCAAAAGGCTTCACGCTACTTATAATGACTTCTGCAATACGGTT
>RFVO01000175.1 GCA_009928005.1 Chitinophagia bacterium
ACTTGTCAACAATGCATAAAATAAATAATTTACTTGACAATTTAGAAGCTCAAATTGATAATTATTGGAAATTGAATAAATCTATTTCCGAAGGAAGTGTAGGCTGGCATATTGTTCATAGTTGTTTGGTAATTGATAGTGTTTGTGCTTCGGTATGTAAATCAGACCCTTCAAAATTTAGTAAGAAATTTAACCTCAAGGCATTTTTAGTTCTGCTATTTAATTCATTTCCCAGAGGTAAAGCGAAGGCGCCATCCTTTACAATACCTACTCAGGAATTAAGCCCAACTAGCATTGCTCAAAGTATTCAAGTTTCTCGTAAAAGTATAGAAGCACTTTCAATGGCAGAAAAGAACCAATATTTCAAACACCCCATTTTTGGGGCCCTTAATACAGAAGATACATTTAAATTTTTATCCTTACATACAAACCACCATTTGAAGATTATTAAAGATATTCTTTAAATACATTGATAATCAGTCTTTTTATCCTTCAGAATTTTGAATTTAAAGTTGACATATAGGCATTAAATTAATTTAATTTTAATTGCTTAAAATTATTAATTTCAAATGGAAAGTAATATTTTTATACCTCATTTAAAATAAAAAAAATTATATGAAAAAAATTTTATTGATTGCGTCAGCAATTGTCTTATTGGCCTCAAGTGTAAGCGCTCAAAAATTAGTAAAAGCAGGTATGCTTGTTGAAAAAAATACACCTTGGTATTTTGGAACTGAAGACGCATCTAATCTAGTATTAAATGCCATTAAAGCATATAACAACATAGATGCAAAAACATATTTAAGTTATTTTGATGATAAATATGTTAAAAATAATTCTGATAGGGTATATAAAGAATTTGCAACTTTCAAAGCTGTAAATAGAAAAGTGAATATTGTTATTCCATTGAGATCTGAAGGTTGGCCAAATCAAACAGAAGTTCAAATTTATGATGACTTAGATAGAGAATACAAGAACGGATCAAAGCATAAGCAACAAGAACATAGAGTATATATTGTGAATGATTCTTCTAAAAAAATATCAATGGTATGGGGTTCAATTATTTTAGATGATAAAAATGAATACGGATTACCAAACGGAGGTAAAGTGTATTTGAAAAATGACACTACCACTTTAACATTAACAAATAGAGGGGAAGTGGAAACTATTGAAAATCTTGTAAGAGATTGGAATAAAATGGATGGAAATGCAGTAGCTAAATATTTTGATGACACTGTGAAAATTACAACAAATGAAGGACGCAAAATCAAAGTTGCTAATAGTGAATGGGCAAATATGTTCAAAGATGTGGAATCAATTGAGTGGAAACTAGGAATGATTATTCCTGGTAAAATCACTAACACAGATCCAGAATCTGGAATTGTTGTTCTTTCAACATTTAAAGAGAAGAAAAAAGACGGAACAGGTAAAAATGTAAATGCTTATCATTGGTTCAGTTATGGTGTAAATAAAAAAATAAAAGGCATAAATTGGATGGAAAGCCCAATTTTACCAAAGTAATTATTCTACAGAAAAAATTTATTAATAAAAAAAAGGTTCCTAGTTATAGGGGCCTTTTTTTATTCATAGGGCTCATGTTTTTTCAATTTTAATTTGTATGTTTTTATAGGTAATTTTCATTTCCTTAGAAACATGAACTTGCAAGCCAATAAGTCCAGATAATTTACTATTGGAGGAATCATTGTCAGTTGTTTCACTCATTAATATTCCATTAATATAATGTTTCATATTATTGCCTTTTACAATCA
>RFVO01000176.1 GCA_009928005.1 Chitinophagia bacterium
ACAAAATAAAATAAATCGAAAAATACAAAGTGCTAATAGAAATCAAATTAAAAATATTCCTCTACAATCTCCAGCTAAAAAACCATCTCTTCAAAGAGTGATAATGGGAGAAATATACGATTGGCAAAATTTAGAAAATAATCAAAATTCTCAGAGAACAGCTGTTGGTACATCAACCTTATGGCAAAGTTCTATTGAAATGATATATGACTACGATAAAAAAGCATATATGAGTTTTGATGGATTTTTCGGACCTGTTTCTGTTAGTGGAGCTGGAGGATTACCAAGATTTGCACAATATAATCTTGATACTAATAGGCAATCATTATCAAAAAATCCACATCCTCCTTTTATAAAAAATAATAAAAGTATAAATAATCTTAAAATTAATAGAGACTATCTTAATCCTCTTACTAATAGTTTTAATTCTGGTAATCATCATCACGATGGTTCTGGAGTGGGACACGTTATTGATCTTGTTGGAAGAGAAACCGGAGTACCTCAAAGTGGTATTATGACTAGCTTATACGGTATTGCTAGTTCTGGAAGATATTCTGAAGATTATCGATTTTTAGCAACAAGAGGACCGCTGGTTTTACACTCATGGGGTTATGATATCGAAGGAAAACCAATTCCTAATCAATCAGACATAGAACTTAATACAAAATCTGGAATATTTACAGAGAATAATTTAACAGATAATTTCTTATCAAATTGGTTATCTAAACCTTCAACTTGGCCAGTAGCCCCTGTAGATCTTAGATTCGATAGAAACAGAGGAGTATGGGTTGCACCCCAAACAACTAGAATTATTACTGCTACACTAGATGAAAAATTACAAGCTAATAGCAGTGGACAAGCATCTATAATATTTGATACTTCTATTTATGATAGTAGTGGTCAAACTATAAACGATGCTAAGATTACTGTTTATGAAAAACTAGGAGGATGTTATCCATCTGGTACAAAAATACACTCATACTATAATACTTCTTTAAATCAATATATTGTCTTAGAGGCCACCATAGGATGTGATTTTTGTAAACCAAGTAATAACGATGAAGCATTTACTATTGGACGATTAGATTTAAAATCCATTCCAGGATGGAATGTTACGAAGCAACAAGTTCTTACCCATAATAGCGGATGTTTAGTTTGGATAGATACAACCGCATGTCCTTCTGGTTAAAGGAGAATAAACCATGAGTACTCCAACACCTACTATCAGTCCTAGTACAACGCCAACAGTTACACCGTCTGTAAGCACATCTGTTACTCCAACAAGGACTCCAATTCTAACCTCTACACCAACTCGATCATATAGTCAAACTCCCAGTATATCAACCACTAAAACTCCAACTAAATCCACTACTAACACTATAACTCCTACTCGATCTCCCACTGCTACTCCCACCAAAAGTTTATCCCCTAGTGTTACCAACACACCTACTCCCACAAAAACAAAAACACCAACCCCTACCCCTCCATCAAATTGTTAAATCTTATCTGTTATAGGTTCACTCCATCCTTGACTCACACTATGTGGCCAAACTAACCAACTAGATGGTCTTTTAGAAGCTTCAAAAGTTCTCCATATTTTACAATATCCATCAGGATCATTTTTCATTCTTAGAATTTCATCTTTATCAGCATCGTATCTATACATATCATCGCCATTCTCGTCCTTAAAAGCAACAGCCCAAAAATCATAATCATCTAATGGTACCTGGTCATATCCTAT
>RFVO01000177.1 GCA_009928005.1 Chitinophagia bacterium
TACTGAAATTTTTACAGAAGGAAATTGCTTATATTATGAAAGAGATGGCAGTAAAATTAAAATTGATAGAATTTATAACCGTATTGTTTTAGATGAATTAAAGCATCAAACAAAAGAGATACAAGAGAAAGGCGCTTTACTTCAAAATAATTTAGAGGTTGAGTGGGTCACACACCCTCATCATTTTTTTAGAATTAGTAAATTCTTACTACCTTTTTTAAAACATACATACATTCCGCGCACCCAATTTGTAGACCAACTAAAATCAATACCTACTGCATTAGATAAATACATACTCAAACCCCTATTCTCTTTTGCAGGCCAAGGGGTTATTATAGATATTAACCCAGGTGATATTGAAAACATTAAAGAACCCTCAGCTTGGATACTACAAGAAAAAGTAAACTATGCCAACTGCATTGAAACACCCACAGGGCCTGCCAAAGCTGAATTAAGATTATTTTATTTTTGGGATAATGCAAGCCAAAAATATATAGCCACAATGAACCTAGCTCGATTAAGTAAGGGCAAGATGATAGGAGTAAATTATAACAAAACTGCCACATGGGTAGGCGGAAGTTTAGCTTATTTCGAAACATTATAAGAATAAATAATTAAGCAGATAAAAAGAAACTAAAACATTAGTTTTGTAGTCAAAATGGAATCATGAATTTTATAAAGCACTCAAGTTATTCTATCTATTTTTTATTTCTTCTATTAGCCTTAAGCTTCATTTGTCAAAATGCGATAGCACAAGATGCGGGTGAAATTCAGGTTTATGGTTCTGCCACCACCGCAAAGTATACTACCATTATTGAGCTACACTCAAACTATACTTTTAAAGGCCCAAAATCTAATGAAAAATATCATCCATTATTAGAAACCATTGAAATCACCACAGGCCTTTCAAAAGATGCAGAATTGGGATTTTATATTTTCACCTATAATAATAATGGCAAATTACAATACACAGGTTCTCATATTAGACCTAGAGTAAAAGCACCAGATAGTTGGAATTGGCCATTAGGTGTGAGTTTATCTTCTGAAATTGGTTTTGATAAAGATCCCTTTACCAATGAAAAAGATTGGGGTGCAGAAATTAGACCCATTTTTGATAAAACAATAGGTAACCATTATTGGTCTTTTAATCCTAGCCTTGGGGTATCCTTTACTAATAAAGAAGTTTTGTTTGAACCTAATTTAAAATATGCTTATGCTAGCTCAAAAAAAGCAAGTATAGGATTTGAATATTTTGGTAATACAGGTAAACTTCTACACCCATATAGATTACCTAATCAAGAACACCAACTATACGCAGTGGTTGACCTTTATTTACACCCACTTTACGAATTTAACTTTGGTGTTGGAAAAGGGGTGACAGAAAGCTCTAATGGATTAATCGCAAAATGTTTTGTCGGTAGAAGAATCAATTGGAAACATAAATAAGCTAATATGTCAAATAAATAGATAAAAAAATCATCACCCATTACCCATTTTTTAATAAGTCTTAAAAAATAAAGTACTAGATGATGACTATGTATGATTGATTACTATATACTATGAACTTGCTTAATTTTATTTGCAACAAGCGCCGTCTTTGCAACATTTAGCATCCTTTTTGCAACATGCCATCTCTTTGCCGTCTTTAGACATTCCTTTTTTACAAGTTACGCCATCATTGCAACAAGTAGCACCTGGCTTACAACAGCTAGCATTCTCTGCAACTGCTGTTTTAC
>RFVO01000178.1 GCA_009928005.1 Chitinophagia bacterium
TAACAAAGGAAAAAAAATGAGTGAATATAAAAAAAGCTACTATCCAATAATAAATGTAGAAATATTTATGGATGAGCATATCGACCATACTTTTCAAGAAAGATTAAAGTTTGGCGAATACAACCTAGATGATTTTTCAATGGATGAGGATTTTACTCAATCATTAAAAAATAAAATTAAAGAATTTATTATTGAAAAATTAGAAGACAGTAATAAAAAATCTTTAGTAGATTGGTCTGAATTTTAATTAACCCAATGCCCTGATGTCAGGGCATTGAGATAGTTAACAATGACTATCATAACAAAGGAAAAAAAATGAGTGAGATAATACTACACAGCAAACCAAGTGTAAAAAAAATTGAACTCGGTCGAAAAGACGGGATTGATTTTAGAAAAGAATATTACACTTTGGAATATAAGTACAATGATGGTGGTAGAAAAGAGGCGGGGTATAAAGGCGATACGGGGGATTGTGTGACAAGAGCAATTTCAATCGTTGCAGATTTACCTTATCAAAAAGTATATGATGATTTAACAAATTTAACTCGTCATATTAGATTAACCTCAAATAAAAAATGGACTTATAATGCAAGTCCAAAAGATGATACAGCTAGAACTGGAGTTAAAAAAGATGTTTGTCGAAAATATCTTTTAGACTTGGGTTTTAAATGGACACCGACAATGTTCATTGGGCAAGGTTGCAAGGTACATTTAAGACAGGGCGAATTGCCAATGGGTAAATTAATAGTTAGTGTTTCAAGACATTTAGTTGCAGTAATAAATGGAGTAATCAATGATACTTATGATTGCTCAAGAGATGCAACAAGATGTGTTTATGGATATTGGCAAAAATAATTAAACTTTTGTACCCCCTTATTTTAGGGGGTACTAACCCTCGTACCAAGCCCAACTTAAGCATATACGTTCGTTTAAATAAGACTTTTTTTGATAAAAATAGCTAAAAACAGCATATTTTTATATTTGACATAAAAAACGAATAATGGGATAAGGTGGGATAATAACTAACAAAGGAGTAAAAAATGAGCCTAACACTCATAGAAGAAATAAAGACTAAAGGCAGCTACGATTATGACGCAAGAAAAAAAGTAGAAACTTTAGAAAAAAAAGCAGAACGAGAATACGTAAAAGAAATCTTAAAAGAATTAAAAGATACTTTTATAAGATACAATGTAAAATATATTATTGGAACATTTTCTGGTGGTAATGATGACGGGGGTTTTGATGATGTATATCTTGCAAACGATAAATCAGAAGAAATCAAACTCAAAGATGAGTTTGAAATTAGACGGGACTTTAGATTTTTTGTAGATAAAAAAAATATTTACAAATTTGATAATGAGAAAGCAAAAAAGATTTCTGTCTTTTATACAATAACAAATAGTGAAAAAAATCTTTTAGATGTACTTGAAGATACACTTTATTCAACGGGTGCATTAGAAGAATACGGCAGTTTTGCGGGGGAGTTTAGTGTAAGTGGAACTGTAAAACTAGATGTATTTAATTATTCGTGGGAAAGAGACGGACAAGAGAGCGTTGAAACTTACGAAAGAAATACTGATGAGGGGGAACTATAATGGCAACACCAGTAATCCATGCCCAAGCAACAGTAAATCGTTATGGAGGCCGTATAGAAGATTATATCGCAATCCATAAGTGGTTTGATTTTACAAAGTCTT
>RFVO01000179.1 GCA_009928005.1 Chitinophagia bacterium
TTTTAAAATGATCATCTAATAAATTTTTAAATAAAATAGTATAATCCAAATCTTCCCCTTTTCTAATTTCATTAAATCCTGCTTTTCTCCTCTCTCTTTCAGCCAACAATAAAAAATTATGTAAATGATTGTGCAATAAATCATATTGAATAAGATCATTTGGCCTAGCTAACTCAGCTTCGATTTCCTTAAATACAGCAATTATTGGAGAACTTGGTTTTACATTCAAAACGGGATCTTCTAATAAATCATTGAATAAGATGTTGTTTCTTAAATATTTTGTATCATCAGGATATCTATCAAAAAATGCATCCGTAAACAATAGAAATTTACCATCATACCCACCTTTAGCATCTAACATCTGAACCCTATCTTTATTGACAAATAAAAATGAGTTTGCTTTAACCTTGATTGGTTTGAAATCCACTATATGATTTGCACTACCTTTTTGATACCAAAAAATATTATAGTAATTATCCCTATGTGGGAATGCTATATTTTCACGGTGCTTTAACAAAGTTGCTGCAATAGGGATAACTTCTATCTCCATTGGCAAACCTTCTTTAAACAAAATATTCTTTATTTGGGTTGCCATATCCACAAATATAAAATATCCCTTACTCATTTATAGAATAAGGGATATTTTATATTACGATTGCTTGCTAAATACCTATTTTATTTCAACTGGAATTTCTAAATTCTCCCATTTTAATGAAAATCCTTTATTACTAATAGTGTACAATAAGCTTTCCTCCGAGCTTATTGACTTAATTGGCTTGACTGTTACTACAAATACATCTTTTTCTGTATTACGTGTGGTTTCACCTGACCTTTCTATTCCCCATTGACCAGTTTGAGCGTTTATTATCACCTTCCATTCTTTTTCACCAGGAATTGCATATAAGCTATACTTTCCTGCTGGTAATTTTTTCCCTTCTAACAAAATATCTTTATCGGTTTCAAGTTGAGTTGCTTCATTTGCGCCTGCTCTCCATACTTTATCGAATGGAACAAGATCCCCCCAAATTTTTCTTCCTTTCACTGAAGGACTTCCATAAGTAATTGTCAGATTTGCATCACCTATCTTACCTGTTGCAGTCATCTTTGGACTTTGTCTAGGCTTACTTTGTTGTGCATTTAAACTTGTAATAGAAACAATTGCTATTAAAGTCGTAATTAACAAATTAAATTTCATTTTCATAAACAACTTTTTATATGATTAGTAATATGATTGTTAAAATTATTCCTGATAAAGTAAAATATAGTCCTTTCTTAAAAATAGTTGTTTTGGGCAAGAACATCCAAAAAGAAGAAACAACGAAGAAAAATAGTGACAATCCAAAAAATACATTTAAAAAGAACAATGGATCTTTCGTTGATGCCTTATGTAATTTGGTAAGTTTGTCTACGAAAGGAAGTAGTTCTTTAGATTTATATTTGGCTAAACCTGTTTCTTTGTTATAAGTCCCCTGCTTAAAACTAATAATATTGCCATCTTCCTTCTCAACTTTAAATTCTCGCATTCTCAACTCTCTTCCAAGCTCTTCATTTTTTATATTTGGTTTTATTTGTCTTTCAATTTGTTTTTCTCTCTTTAAAAAATCAGTATCTCTGAATATTAAAACAATTCCACTCAAAGAATAAACAGCC
>RFVO01000180.1 GCA_009928005.1 Chitinophagia bacterium
ATGAATTTTACAAAAAAGATTTTCAGAATTTCATTAATTATAATATTAAAGACGTTGATCTTGTATATGATCTTGAACAAAAACTTAAATTGATTGAGCAAGTATGTGCTCTGGCATACGACGGCAAAGTTAATTTAATCGAAGCCCAGACGACTGTGCGAATGTGGGACGTTATTATTCACAATCATTTACGTAATAAGAAAATTGTAGTACCATTTTTTGAACCGTATGGAGATCAACAATCAACAATTGAAGATTCGGGAATACAGGGTGCATATGTTAAAGATCCGCTGGTAGGACTTCATAAATGGGTCGTGTCGTTTGATCTTAACAGCCTTTATCCACATCTTATTATGCAATACAATATTTCACCAGAAACATATGTTGGCAGAGATTTGAATGTTAATATTGATAAATTAATTGAAGGTCAATTACGGGACGAAGACTTGCAAAATAAATTAAGAAATAACGACGTCACGTTTTGCGGATCCGGTTGTATGTTTAATCGTAGTCATCAGGGGTTTTTACCTGAATTGATGGAGAAGATGTATAACGATCGGGTTGTATGGAAGGAGAGAATGATTGAAGCAAAAAAGAAATTTGAAAAAACTCCTACTGTAGAACTTCGTAATGAAATTGCTAGATGTCACAATATGCAGTTAGCAAAAAAGATTCAGCTGAATAGTGCTTATGGTGCACTCGGAAATAAATTCTTCAGGTGGTTTGATCGTAAATATGCCGAGTCGATTACTTTATCTGGTCAACTGTCTATTAGATGGATGGAAAAACATATCAACCAATGGTTAAATGATAAAATTGGATCAAATAATGTTGATTACGTGATTGCTTGTGATACTGACTCGATGTACATTAATCTTGAGAAGTACGTTGAGAAATTTCATAATGATGTTGCTAATGAGAATATGATCGACATCCTTGATAACGATTGCAGAGAAATATTCGAGCCTTTTATTGACGAAACGTACAATCAATTAGGTGTTTTGGTCAATGCCTATCAACAAAAGATGAAAATGAAACGAGAAGCAATTGCTGATAAAGGAATATGGACAGGTAAAAAACATTATATTCTTAATGTGTTTGATAATGAGGGTGTGAGGTTCAAGCAGCCTAAATTGAAAATGCAGGGAATTGAAGCAATTCGTTCTTCAACACCTTCAGCATGTCGCGATAGCATTAAAAAAGCTCTTGAAGTTATTATGGGAGAGGATGAGCAGTCAGTAATACAATACATCGAAGAATTCAAGAAGAAATTTGAAGCGTTACCGTTTGAACAAATAGCATTTCCTCGTTCTGTACAAAACATAAACAAATGGATTAATCATGGCGAGATTAAATCGGCATGTCCTATACACGTAAGAGGAACTATTTTATACAACATGTTTGTAAAGAAATACAATCTTGAAGCTAAATATAATTTGATAAACGATGGTGATAAAATAAAATTTTCATACATGAAAATGCCTAACCCACTGCAAAATAATGTTTTTGCAACACCAGGTTTTCTTCCCGCTGAGTTAGAGCTCGAATCGTATATCGACTATGAAAAGCAGTTTGAAAAATCGTTTCTTG
>RFVO01000019.1 GCA_009928005.1 Chitinophagia bacterium
GCAATTTCTCCTAATGTACAATAGTTTTCAATAGCATCTATAACAGAAGGCATTATATTTTCAGAACCAGTTGCTGCATTTTTAACAGCTGTTAAGCAAGCCACCACTTTTAAATTATCTCTGCTACTTTTTAATTTTTTTAATTTTTCTATTTGTTTAATTCTTATGCTTTCATCAATTTGGAACACAGGGATATTAGTAGTAGAGGTAGATTCAAATTCATTCACACCTACAATAATTTTTTCTTTTGATTCAATAGCTTTTTGATAAGCGTAAGCGCTTTCTGCAATTTTATTTTGCATAAATCCATTTTCAATTGAGCTTACAGAACCGCCCATTTCGTCTATTTGTTGTATAAGTGCCAATGCTTTTTGCTCTAATTCATTGGTAAGGCTTTCTATAAAATAAGAACCCGCTAAAGGGTCTGCGGTATCAGAAATGCCCGATTCATTAGCTACTATTTGTTGAGTTCTTAAAGCAATACTAGCTGCTTCTTGAGTAGGTAGTCCTAAGGCTTCGTCAAAACCATTGGTGTGCAAGCTTTGCGTGCCACCAAGCACTGCAGCAATTGTTTGAATGGTAACCCTACTAATATTATTTAAAGGTTGTTGCGCCGTTAAAGTTGCTCCACCAGTTTGTGTATGAAAACGAAGCATTAAAGCTTTCTCATCGGTGGCGCCTAAGTCTTTCATTATGGTAGCCCACATTTTTCTAGCAGCTCTAAACTTAGCCACTTCTTCAAATAAATTATTATGGGCATTAAAAAAGAATGATAACCTTTTGCCAAATACATTTATATCTAAACCTTTTTCGATAGCGGCTTTTACATAGGCCTTACCATTACTTAAAGTAAAGGCTACTTCTTGCACTGCTGTACTACCTGCTTCTCTAATATGATAACCAGATATACTAATACTATTCCATTTTGGCAAATGTTGTCCACAGTATTCAAAAATATCTGTGATAATACGCATAGAATGTTTAGGAGGGTAGATATAGGTTCCTCTGGCTGCGTATTCTTTTAAAATATCGTTCTGTATGGTGCCCGCTAATTGTTTTAAATCAATACCTCTTTTCTTGGCTAAGGCTATATACAGTGCTAGTAAAATAAAACCAGTTGAGTTAATGGTCATGGAAGTACTAATCTTATCTAAAGGAATGTCCTTAAATAAGATTTCCATATCCTCAATGGAGCAAATGGATACCCCTACTTTTCCTACTTCACCTTCTGCTAAAGAATGATCGGCGTCATAACCAATTTGTGTAGGTAAGTCAAAGGCCACACTTAAACCCATAACACCTTGTGATAAAAGAAAATGATATCTTTTATTACTTTCTTCTGCAGTAGAGAATCCAGCATATTGTCGCATTGTCCATAGCTTTCCTCTATACATATCGGATTGAACGCCTCTTGTATAAGGGAACTCGCCTGGTAATAATGTTTCATTTAAATTGGTAGGTAAATCGTTGCAGGTATATACCTTTTTTATTTCAATGCCACTATCTGTCTTTTTTTCAGCTTCTTGCATGGTTAAATTTACGAAAAATTCAAAATACAAGGGCTTGTAAATGCCCCTAATATTGTACTTTTGTACTATAAATATTCTAATATGTCTACAGATACTAATATAGCCTTACAAACCCCTGTAACCTTTACGGCGGGTGCCATTTCAGAAATTAATCGTTTAATGGCCGAACCTGACTTTGATCAACAACAAAGACTAAGAGTGGGCGTAAAGGGCGGTGGATGTAGCGGAATGACCTATGTATTAGGTTTTGATGTTCCTAAGGCTGAAGATGAAATTTTTTCCATTGAGGGTATTCCTTGTTGCATGGAAAAGTCGCATCAGATTTATTTATATGGAATGGAGATAGATTGGCAGGGTGGTTTAAATAGCCGTGGATTTACATTTAAAAATCCGAATGCGTCGAGTACCTGTGGATGCGGTACTTCATTTGCGGTTTAAAATTTTAGATAAAATACATCATTCTCGCTCTCAATCGCTGTGCTCAAATGTTCGCTCGAATGAGTATTATTTTCAATAAAATTTTAAACAAATATCAGTCTGCGTTATTTAATATTGCGTTATTTAATATAATGAGCATAAAAAAAGCCCCCCGAATTATCGAGGGGCTTTTTATTTATAAGACTATTGTATTATTTCTTTTTTTCTACACGACCTAATGGACGACTTTTTGCAAAGTCAACTAATACTGGTGCCGCTACAAAGATAGAAGAGTATGTACCAGTAATAACTCCAATTAACATAGCGAAAGCAAAACCTCTTGTTACTTCTCCACCAAAGATGAATAGGATTAAAATAGTTAAGAACACCGTTAAAGAAGTCATAATAGTACGACTCAATGTTTGGTTTATAGCTTTATTAATAATAGAAGCATTGTCTGCGCCTTTCATAATTTGACTGTCCTCACGAATACGGTCATATACAATTACAGTATCGTTCATAGAGAAACCAATTACGGTTAAGACCGCTGCGATAAAGTGTTGGTCAATCTCTAATGGGAAAGGCACCACTTTTCTTAAGAAACTAAATACAATTAAAGTAACGAATACATCGTGTAATAAAGAGAAGATAGTTCCTAAAGAATATCTCCAATCGCGGAAACGAATAAAGATGTATAAACAAATTGCAATTAAAGCAAAAATAGTTGCTTTTGTTGCACCTGCTTTTAAATCATCTGATATAGTTGGTAAGACTGTTTGAGACCTTTGTTTATACTGTGAATCGAACTCTTTTAATGATGTTCCTGCTGGTAATTGCTTTTCAAGACCTTTAAATAATAAACCTTCTACTTCTTCGTCTATATTATTGCCTTGTTCTTTAATCTTATAAGAAGTTGTAATATTAATTTGATTCTTAGAATCTACAGTTTTAATAATAGGAGACTCGCCAAATACTTTTTTCAAGTCATCTCTTACAGATTCAATATTTACTGCTTTATCAAACTTAATAGTGTAGCTTCTACCTCCAGCAAATTCAACACCCTCGTCGAATCCGTTAAAGAAACTAGCAATACCCATTACTAATACAACAGCAGATAACATGTAGGCATACTTTCTGAATTCAATGAATTTGAATGCAGCATGCTTAAAGATGCCTCTTGACAATTTAGTGAAATATTCGAAGTGTCTGTTTTTGCTTGTATAGATGTCGGTTATTAAACGGGACACTAAAATTCCGCAGAATAAAGAAAGTAAAATACCAATGATTTGCGTAGTAGCAAAACCAAGTACTGGACCTAAGCCAAAATAAGCTAAGATACAAGCTGTTAATAGGGTAGTAACGTGTGCATCCAATACTGGAGACATAGAACGTTTGTAACCATCAGTTACTGCCAATTGATAACTTTTACCTTTGGTTAATTCCTCTTTAATTCTTTCAAATATAATTACGTTGGTATCTACTGCCATACCAATGGTTAATACTAAACCTGCAATACCAGGTGCTGTTAAGGTAAAACCTAAGGCGCTTAATATACCAATAGTGAAAAGTAAGTTTAATACTAATGCAATATTTGCAACCCATCCACCAGTATTAAAGTATAATAACATTAAGGCGAAAATGACAAGGAAGGAAATTCCAAATGCCATTGCACCACCTTGAATTGAAGCCAAACCTAAAGTTGGACCTACTGATTGTTCTTGTACAATTTTAGCAGGTGCTGGTAATTTACCACTTTCTAAAATTTCTGCTAAGTCCTGTGCTGTTTTTAAAGTATAGTTTCCAGAGATAGAAGAATTACCTGTAGTAATAGCATCATTTACATTTGGTGCTGAATAAACAATATTATCAAGTACGATAGCAAGAGGCTTGCCAACATTTTTTGAAGTCATCTTTGCCCATATGCTTGTACCTAATTTATCCATATTCATTTTGATGGCTACTTTTCCTCTTTCATCAAAATCTTGTGCAGCATTGGCAACATGGTCACCTTCTAATTCTGCTTGACCATTGTCTAAAGTTTTAATAGCATAAATAGGAAGTACATCTTTGTTTTTTGAATCTTCACTTTCGTTCTTACCATACATAAATACCAAGTTCGAAGGAAACTTAGATTTCACTTCTGGCATAGCTAAATAAGCATTTAATTTACTAGTATCTTTTTTAAATGTATATCCAATTTCAGCTGGGTAAATATATTGACCATTTTTTCCTTGATAAGGTTGTGTAAACTGAACGGTTTTTAACAAAGGATTTTTGTTAGGGTTCAATTTAGACGTATCTACTTTAGTGTTAGGTGTTGTATCGGTAATTCCATTTAAGCTTGCTTCAATGGCTTTATCGGCAGCAATAATTCCATTTTGAAAATCTTTGTTCTCAAAAGTATATACTTCAAAAAATTGAAGGTTTGCTGTAGATTGTAAATAAGAACGAACACGCTCTTTATCGTTCACACCTGCTAATTCTATATTAATAATGCCCTTGGTAGCATCTGGATTGATATTAGGAGATGCCAAACCAAAGCGGTCAATACGTGTTCTTAATATACGATAAGTATTATTGAAAGCTTGCGTAGATTGTTCTCTTAAATAAGAAATTACTGCATCATCAGAAGCGTCGAATTTTAATTTACCATTACTTCTAGTGGCAAATAAAGGGGCTAATTTACCAGTGGGATTAATAGTTGCATATTCATCTTTGAATAAAGTAATTAAATCGGCACGGCTATTGGCTTTCTTTTGTACTGCATTGTTTAAAGCAGTATTGAATGAAGCATCCTTTGTGTAGTTAGCTAATGATTTTATTAAACCATCTAAGCCCACTTCCATGGTCACACTCATACCACCTTGTAAATCAAGGCCTAACATTAATTCTTTTTCTTTAGCAGATGCATAAGTTGTTAAACCAAAAGCCAATTTTGTGTCTTTAGTACTGTCTAATAACTTCTTATAATAAGCTTTTTGAACATCGTTTAAGCTATCGTTGTACAATAATTGCTCTTCTTTATTAGAAGGATATACTTGATCAGCTTTTGGGAACTTTTTGATCCATGAACTAGCCTTCGCTTCAATGGCTTTTTCGTGACTTCTAACGAACCAAGTAAATGACAATTGATAAAGACAAATTAAAATAAGCGCAATTGTAAAAAAGCGCACTAATCCTTTGAGTTGCATAATAGTGTGGTTAACTGATTTTTAGTCGGCAAATATAATGGAAAGAGGCCAAAATAAAGGCTAAAAAGGCATTATTTTACCTTCAAAAGGCTTACGTCAAAGTACAAGGGGGAATTGCCCGGTATACTACCACTTCCAGACGATCCATAGCCTAATGAAGACGGAATAAGGATTTTGATCTGGCCACCTTCACCAATTAATGGAAGTGCTATTTGCCATCCAGGAATAAGATTATTAAGTGGGTAAGTGATGGTACCGCTGTCAAATGTTTTATCGTTCATTAATTTACCTGTATAAGTAACTGTAATTGTGCTAGTTAGCCTAGGTTTATTACTATTTCCTGAAGTAATTATTTGATATAATACACCAGATGGGTCTGATACATAAGTAATATTGTTCTTAGCAGCATAGCTAATCATTTGATCTTTTTCACTTGCCGAGGACTTACTACAGCTCATTTGGCTAAATAAACCAAACACAAGAAGGGTAGTAATAGTTAAATTGCGGAAAATGAGCGTAAAAGGGGGTTTGAAAATCATTTTGTTCATTTTTTATTTTTTAAGTGCTTGAGTTCATTAAATCTTTGTTCGTTCATCTCATTAGTAAATTGCTGGTAGATCCACGCAAAACCAAAGGAGAATAGTACTATGGCAATCAAAATCCATAATTCATTACCCCTCATGTTGGCTACCATACTGGCCCGTTCATACCAACCTGTTTCAGAAATGATAAGTATTAGAAGACCAATACTTAACCCAAAACTCAAACCTCTTAAAAAAGGTTTCCGTTTATAATGGGGTAGCGTTCTTTCTTTTTCCCAATGTAGGTAGAATTGTTCTTCTTCCAGGCTAATCATAGGCAAATTTATGCTTTGATTCTTAAATTAGACATTCATTGCTTACATTTAATTTTCAAAAGAATATTGATTGATAAAAATTAAAACTTGATTATGAAATCTTTTTTTACAAAATGGGGGCTGACACTTAGCTTAGTTATTATTTCAATCCATTTTATAGCCCAATTTTTAGGGGAAGAATATAAAGTAGTGGAGGCAATTAGTAAGGCTATATTTTTACCTTCACTAATGATGTATTTATATGTTCAGCCGAATGTCTCCAATAAACCAGGAAAAAATTTAGTGATGATGGGATTATGCGGATCTTTCTTGGGGGATGTATTTTTAATTTCAAAATCTTTATTTATTCCTGGCATGATTGCATTTATGATGACTCATATTATTAATATTTCCTTTTTTAATAAAATAAATGGATTTAATCAACCTAAGTCTAACCTTTTAAAAACCACGACCATAATATTAGTTGGATTTTGTGTTTTTATTTATTTTCAATTAAGTGGAGGAATGGGAAAATTAATTTACCCAATACTAGTATATATGATACTTATTTGTTCAGCTGCTTTAATGGCTGTTCATGTTGCTAGCAATAAGGGTACTAAAATTATTGCTAATAATTTTTGGATACCAGGTATGTTTTTTTTCTTAACATCAGATTCAATTTTAGCTTTTAATAAATTTAATTGGTCAATCAATGATCCTATTGAAAACATTGGATTAGTGATAATGATTACTTATGGATTAGCACAGTTTTTATTAGTGAAAGGTTTTCAAATTTATTTTACAACAAAGTCTATAGACGCTTAGTCTTAATATTTAATTTCTTTAAGACATAAAAAAACCTCCCCGAAAAATCGAGGAGGTTTTTTTTATTACTTGATGCGATAAAATCGCTTTCAATATTAGTAACCCATACCACCCATATCAGGCGCATGTCCACCACCTTGTGGAGCTGCTGCTGGAGCTGGTTTGTCAGCAATTACACATTCTGTTGTTAACAACATAGAGGCAATTGAAGCTGCATTCTCTAAAGCAACTCTTGTTACTTTAGTAGGGTCGATAACACCTGCTTTGAATAAGTTTTCGAAAATTTCTGTTCTTGCATTGAAACCAAAATCGTCTTTACCATCTTTGATTTTTTGAACAACTATTGAACCTTCGATACCGCTATTCTTAACAATTTGACGAAGTGGTTCTTCAATTGCACGACGTACAATTTGGATACCAGTTGTTTCGTCATCGTTAGCACCTTTTAATTTATCTAAACTAGCAACGGCACGGATATAAGCCACACCACCACCAGGTACGATTCCTTCCTCTACTGCAGCGCGTGTTGCGTGTAAAGCATCGTCCACACGATCCTTCTTTTCTTTCATTTCAGTTTCAGTTGCAGCACCAACATATAATACAGCTACACCGCCACTTAATTTCGCTGTGATATCTGCTTTTTTACCTTTTCCACCTACGATAACAGTATTGTCTTTATCAATAGTTACAGAACTTGCTTGACCTAAATAACTCAAGTCAGCGTTCTCTAATTTGAAACCTTGTTCTTCAGAGATAACTGTACCTGCAGTTAAAATTGCAATATCAGTTAACATTTCTTTTCTGCGATCACCAAAGCCTGGTGCTTTCACAGCAGCTACTTTAATAGTACCACGTAATTTGTTAACTACTAAAGTTGCCATTGCTTCGCCTTCTAAGTCTTCAGCAATAATTACTAGTGGACGACTAGTTTGTGCTACTTTCTCTAAAATATGTAAGATGTCTTTCATTGCTGAAATTTTCTTATCATAAATTAAAATGTATGGATTTTGCATTTCAGCTTCCATCTTTTCGCTATTTGTAACAAAGTAAGGAGATACGTATCCACGATCGAATTGCATACCTTCTACAACATCTACAGTTGTATCTGTTCCTTTTGCTTCTTCTACAGTGATCACACCTTCTTTACCTACTTTGCTCATTGCAAGGGCAATTAATTTACCAATTTCATTATCGTTGTTTGCAGAAATAGAAGCTACTTGCTCAATTTTTTTAGTGTCGTTACCCACTGCTTGAGATTGTGCTTTTAAACTTGAAACCACTTTCTCTACAGCTTTATCAATACCACGTTTTAAATCCATTGGATTAGCGCCTGCTGTAACGTTTCTTAAACCTTCGCCAATAATAGCTTGAGCTAAAACAGTTGCAGTAGTAGTACCATCACCTGCTTGGTCAGCAGTTTTACTTGCTACTTCTTTAACCATTTGAGCACCTATATTTTCGATAGGATCTTCTAAGTCAATTTCTTTGGCAACAGAAACACCATCCTTAGTAATAGAAGGTGATCCAAATTTCTTTTCAATAACTACGTTACGACCTTTTGGTCCTAAGGTTACTTTTACGGCGTTGGCTAGTGTGTCAACCCCTTTTTTCATTTTATTTCTCGCTTCTAAGTCGAAAAAAATCATTTTAGACATATAAACTTGTTTTATTTCGTTAATTAATAATTCTACTTACTTTAACAATTATACAATTGCCAAAATATCGCTTTCGCGCA
This sequence comes from Chitinophagia bacterium, assembly GCA_009928005.1. Lineage (GTDB taxonomy): Bacteria > Bacteroidota > Bacteroidia > Chitinophagales > Chitinophagaceae > Sediminibacterium. The sequence continues at coordinate 8,533 of RFVO01000019.1, forward strand.
TGATCAATAAATCTTGACCTTCAATTTGAATTTCTGTTCCAGCATACTTGCCGTATAAAACGGTATCGCCTACTTTAACAGTTACAGGTTCGTCTTTTTTACCAGTTCCAGCTGCAACTACTACACCACGTTGTGGTTTTTCTTTTGCAGTATCAGGGATAATGATTCCTCCAGCTGTTTTTTCTTCTGCAGCGGCAGGCTTAACAATTACTCTGTCGTGCAGAGGAGTAATGTTTAATTTCTTAGCCATACTTTATCGTTTTTAGTTTATTAATAAATGTTTGTACTTCCATTACATCGATAACCGTGCCACTGCAATTTTTTCTTATACAATAGGCCAAATTTTCAGTTTATTCGTTTTTTCAGCGTAGGGGAGGTCAAATCTATGCCTAAAATTGCATGATAAGCAAAGGTTTATGGTAAAAAATGTCAGTTTTTACCAATAATTTTAGATAGATTTGCAGCCGTTTAGCTCTTATACATATGATGAACCGAAGAAATATTAGAATTAAAGTAATGCAGGTGTTGTATATGGTTGAAAATCAGAACCAAAGCAGTCCCGGCTCCCTACTTCAGAAGGAATTTGACAAAACACGTAATTTATTCGTTTTCCTTGTTCATCTTTTACACCAAGTAGCATTGTATGCCGAAATAGAGGCAGGGCAGAGAGCCTCAAAAAATTTACCCAATCAAGCCGATTTATCTGTAAATATTAAATTAGCAGGTAATAGTATAGTATGGCAAACCATAGAGTCGGAGAAATTCAAAAAAGCAATAGCACTTGTTAATCCTGCTCAATGGGTGGATGAGAATATTGTAAAAACCTTGTTTAGAAACCTATCTGATTCAGCTATTTATAAAACATATATCGAGGATCAAAGTAGAGACAAGGCCAAAGAAAAAGAAATACTTAAATATATATTTGGCACCTTAATATTAGAATCGGATACTATTTTAGAATATATCGATGAGCGTTTTGCGAACTGGGAAGACGAAGGAGAAATGATGGTGGGCTTTATGTTGGATTATTTGCAAAAGCCAGTAAGTATAAATTTTCTTGATTTAGTGGGTGATGAAAAAATGAAATTCGCGACAGACTTACTTCAAACAGCAATTGACAAAAAAGGATACACCGAAGAAGTAATTAAACCTAAATTAAATAACTGGGATCCCGAACGTATAGCGGTATTGGATATGATACTACTTCGTTTAGGCGTTTGTGAGTTATTGTATTTTGATACCATACCTACGAAAGTGACTATTAATGAGTACATTGATTTAGCCAAGGATTATAGCACTGAACAAAGTGGCCATTTTGTGAATGGTATATTGGATAATATACACAAAGAGTTAGTGGCTTCTGGGAAAATTCAAAAAATAAGCCATAAGGCTAAATAGTTTCTTTGCATTATATTTGCTTATAATTATAAATTAATTAAAATGACACAATTCTTATTACAAGCTCCACCACAAGGAGGAGGTACTTTCCAATTAGTAATGTTGGGTGGTATAATTTTAGTTTTCTGGTTTTTTATGATTCGTCCTCAAGCTAAAAAAGCAAAAGAGCAAAAGAAGTTTATTGATGATATTCAAAAAGGAGATAAAGTTGTCACTATCGCAGGTATTCATGGTACTGTAAATAAAGTAAACGAAGACAACACAATTCAATTAGAAGTAAGTCCTGGTTCTTACTTGAAAATTGAAAAATCATCTATAAGCTTAGAATGGTCAAAAACCAACTCTAAATAATTATAATTGGTTTGATTAAAAAAAGTCCGAAATTGGGGTAACTAACTTCGGACTTTTTTATGTCAAAGATGATCGGACTTACGGGAGGAATAGGTGCAGGTAAAACCATGGTCGCCAAAATATTTCAGCACCTGGGTGTGCCTGTATTTAATGCTGATGATACAGCAAAGCAGTTGATGCAAACAAGTCCTGAAATTAAATCTGCCCTAATTAAACAATTCGGAGAGAAAGTATATGAAAATGGCATTTTACAAAAAGCTTATTTATCTTCCATTGTTTTTTCCGATGCACATAAGTTAGCCTTATTAAATTCAATTGTACATCCTATTACTATTCAAGCAGCCTGGGATTGGGCTAAAGTACAAACAGCTACTTATGTAATTAAAGAAGCAGCTCTTTTATTTGAATCAAATGCAGTGGAAGGTTTAGACTTTGTGATTGGAGTAACAGCACCCATGCCACTTAGAATTCAAAGAATTATGCAAAGAGATACTTGTACAAAACAAGACGCTGAAAAAAGAATGCATCATCAAATTAGTGATACTATTAAAATGCGTTTATGTGATAAAGTCATTGTGAATGATGAAATACAATTATTAACTCCGCAAGTATTAGCCATTCATGAATTTATACTTGCTTCTGTAATTTAAAGCAGGCTCTTTTTAATCTTCCATCAAAATCGAATGGAGTAGTGGCCTTGGTAATATCTTTTATGATTTTGGTATGAATACTTTCTGCATCTAATTTAAAATGAGAAAAATTAGTACTAAAATATAAAATACCTCCTGGTTTCATAATACGAATTACATCATTGATGAGTTCAACATGGTCTCTTTGAATATCTAATACATCTTTCATTCTTTTGCTATTACTAAAAGTAGGGGGGTCCATGACTACTAAATCATATTTATTAGCAGGCAAGGTTTTTAAATACTGCTTTACATCGGCGTGAATAAATTGGTAAGCAACTTTGTTATTTAAATTATTTAAAACAAAGTTTTCTTCACTCCAAGCTAAATAGGTTTTAGATAAATCTACAGAGGTAACGGTTTTGGCACTTGCAGCTGCTGCATAAACAGAGAATGAACCAGTGTAAGAAAATAAATTTAAAAATTCGGAATCTTTACATTCTGCTTGTACCATTTGCCTTGTAATTCGGTGGTCTAAAAATAATCCAGAATCTAAGTAGTCGGTAAGATTTACTTTAAACTGCAATCCATTTTCATGCACCGTAATTATTTTTGAAATTGGAAGGGTTTCTTCTTTTTCATACTGCTCTTCTTTGTGATCCATTCTCTTTCGCACTCTTACATACATATTCTCAATGGGTAAACCTGTAATACCCGCTATACATTTTTTGGTTTCAGTGAACCAAATATCATGTTCTTCATCGCTTAAACTATGGCGTCGATTGTATTCAGCTATATAAATATAGTCTTCGTAAATTTCAACACAAACAGGAAATTCTGGCAAATCGTGGTCATACAAGCGCCAACAGCTTATATTTTGTCGTTTAGCCTGTTTAATACGATGCTTATAATTTTTAAGCAACCTGTTTTCAAACATTTGAAATTTCTCTGGCGTCATAGTATTTATTAAAAAAAAGAAGCGTTACTTGTATAACGCTTCTAAAATTAATTTATTTACACTAAAAGGCTTTATTTTAATTTAGCCAAGGCTATCTTAATTCGAGCCCAAGCTTTCTCTATATTGGGCATACTATTTGCAAAAGAGAAACGAACACAATTAGGTTCTCCAAATGCGTCACCCATTACAGATGATACATTGGCCTCATTTAAAATATACATACTAAAATCGGGTGCATTGGTAATAGTAGTAGTTCCATCAGACTTACCATAATAGGCACTTACATCGGGGAATACATAAAACGCACCTTGAGGAGCAAAGCATTTAAAGCCTGGAATGTCATTTACAAGGGCCAAAGTTTTTTCACGACGACGCGTAAACTCCTCTGTCATTTCAATAGAAGGTTTTAAATCACCTATTAAGGCAGTGACAGCAGCTTTTTGGGTAATACTACAAGTACCTGAAGTAAACTGACCCTGAAGTTTTTCCATGGCCTTTGCTAATTCAACACTTGATGCTGTATAGCCTAAACGCCAGCCAGTCATTGCAAAACCTTTACTTAATCCGTTAATAACAATAGTTTGATTCTTGACTTCTGCAAATTGTGCAATGCTTTCGTGTTTGCCTACAAAATTGATATACTCATAAATCTCATCTGATAAAATAGTAATGCCTGGATATTTTTTAAATAAATTAGCAAGTGCTTTCAATTCCTCTTTGCTATACACTGCGCCTGAAGGGTTACAAGGAGAAGAGAACATAAATACTTTTGTTTTTGAAGTAATGGCTGCTTCCACTTGTGCAGGACTTACTTTAAAACCATCTTCTACGGTACTTCTAATTTCGACTACCTTACCTCGTGCAATTTTTACAAGTTCAGAATAAGTTACCCAGTATGGAGTAGGAATGATTACTTCATCGCCATCGTCCACCAAGGCTAAAATGGCATTGGCTAAACTTTGTTTAGCACCAGTGGATGTTACAATATTCTCTGGTTTATAATCTAAATTGTTATCACGCTTTAATTTACTACATACAGCTTCTCTTAAATCGGCAAAACCAGCTACGGGTGTATAGTGAGACCAGTTATCATTGATGGCTTTAATAGCGGCATCTTTAATGTGTTGTGGGGTGTCGAAGTCGGGTTCACCCAAACTTAAGTCAATAACGTCTTTGCCTTGAGCTCTTAATTCACGGCCTAATTTTGCCATTTTTAGAGTTTCGGGCTCACTGAATCTGTTTAAAAGAGAAGATAATATCATGATTGATTATTTGAAATACAAATTTCGCAAATAATTCGCAAACAGACGTAAGTTTTGGACTTTGAATATCCATAAATTATTCCCTTTCTGTTAACATCTATTTAGCAACTTCAAGAAAGGAGGTGAAATTAGGGAGAAAGACTTTTTTGCGTTCAAGCTCGTAGTTGTAAATTAACTGTCCTAAGTTTTTATAAAATGGGAAGCCCACTGAATCGTAGTCATATTTGCTATCGTTTAAAATGCCATCGCTATTACAATAGATAACTGCACTTAACATAAATTCAATTTTTTTCTCCGGATCCATCACATAGGCAATATCTAATAAGAATCCGTATGCATCACCTACTTTATTGAATATTTTCAAATTATTTGGGAATGGGCCTTTCTCCGAACCGGTGTATAAAAACTTACAATAGTTTGGCCAATAATTAGCTGTGTCGTAAGTAGGATACTGAGATTCAGTTGGTAAGGTATGCATATAATGCAATAAAAATTTTCTATCCTCAGAGGTTAAATTAAATCTTTGAGACGGAGGGGTTTGATCAAAGAACAAAACCGATCTTAAAATATGAGTAAGATCGCTTAAATAAATTCTATTTTTTTCTGAAAAATTTAAAGGGCTTTTTATTAAGGAATCTTGATTATTTAAATAGCCGTTGCCGATAAAAGCATTGTAATAAGGAAGGCTGTCTTTATTAATTGCTGCAGGTTGATGATAAATTATTTTTCCTTTCTCATTATAAAAATCAATAGCTTGAGTGCTTCTGTTTTCTTTAGCAGTTCTTGCTAACTCTAATCTATTTCTGATATAAACATCTTTATAACCTTTCTCTGATAATTTTTCATGAACAGTATGGGGTGTTACAAATTCAAATAAACGATTGGCGGCATTATTATCACTCACTAAAAATATTTCTTTAACAGCCTGTTCAATATTTTGTGTGCCATTAAAAGAATAGGGGTTATTATAAATTTGTTCTTGTCTACATTCTACACTATCGTAAACCATGAGTGTAGATTTCGTAAGTCCCTTTATATTTAAATTATTAATTTTCTCTAAAGCTAAAAAAGCTAATGGCATTTTAACAGTACTGGCTGGATAAAAATATTCTTTAGGATTAAGTCTGAAGCTATACTCTTTGAAATGAGGAATATTATTTTTGTCTCTATTTATTTGAGTATATAAAATTTGTAAGCGGAATTCATTAGGATTAGATAGAATTTTAGCAAATTGCGCTGGTTTTTGCTGCATTAATTTTTCAAGTAAATTAGTATCAGATTGCGCTATAGAAGATAATGCAACAAATAAGAGTCCGGCTAAAACAGTTGTAAATTTCATATTCAAATGTATAAAAACTAAGCTATATTTATATCAGCCAATGGAAAAGTTTATTTCAGTTTTTGACATGTTTAAAATATCGGTAGGGCCCTCAAGTTCTCATACCCTTGGGCCTTGGCTTGCTGCTATAAATTGCGTTCAAAAAGTAGAAAGCAATTTTGGTCTCGATAAACTAAAATCGGTGCAAGTTTTATTATATGGTTCACTAGCAAAAACAGGAAAGGGTCATGGAACTGATATGGCTGTAATGATGGGTCTAATGGGAGAAGATCCCATTACAACCAATACCGATTTAATCGTATCAACCATTGCTGATATAAAAATTCACAAAAAAATAATTATAAATAAAAATGTAAATATTTCATTTGATCATGAAAGAGATTTACAATTTTTAAAAGATCAATTACTAACTCATCATCCAAATGGCTTGCAATTTATTGTTACCATTGGCGTTGAAAAATATACTTATACTTATTATTCTATTGGAGGTGGATTTATTGAAGAACAAATTGAGAAAGATAATAAAATTATTTTCCAACCTACTAATATTAACAATAATATCAAGGATATTGAGGTTCCTTTTGATTTCAAAAATTCTAATGAATTATTACATTGGTGTATAAAAACAGGTTTGCCTATTTGTGAAATTGTTAAAGAAAACGAAAAGACAATTAGAGAAGAAATGCAAGTGTCACTTGCCTTAAATAATATTTGGGAAACTATGTTAGCCTGTATTTATAAAGGTTGCCATACTGAAGGAGAGCTGCCAGGAGGGTTATTTGTACAAAGAAGGGCCTTTGCTTTAAATAAAAAATTATTAAAAGAGGCACAATATAATAATATAAATGAATGGATGGCTGCTATTAAAAATACAAGTCAAAGCTTTTCTAATATCTTAGACTGGGTGAGTTGTTTTGCTTTAGCCGTTAATGAACAGAATGCCTCTTTTGGGAGAGTGGTCACAGCCCCTACTAATGGAGCTGCTGGTGTAGTTCCGGCTGTTTTATTATATGCTTTATTATTTGCAGAAAATAAGAATGAAGAAAAGGTTTCTAATTTTCTATTGACTGCTAGTGCTATTGGTATATTATTTAAAAATGGAGCTACTATTTCTGCAGCCATGGGGGGATGTCAAGCAGAAATAGGCGTTTCTTCTGCCATGGCTGCCGCTGCACTCACTGAATTACTAGGCGGCAATCAAAAACAAACAATGATGGCTGCAGAAATTGCAATGGAACATCATTTAGGATTAACCTGTGATCCGGTAGGAGGCTTGGTGCAAATTCCATGTATTGAAAGAAATACCATGGGTGCAATTAAAGCCATTACTGCTGCACAATTAGCATTACAAAGTACACCCGATTTAGCATTAGTGAGTTTGGACAAAGTGATTAAAACAATGTGGAATACGGCACTTGACATGAGTGTTAAATACAAAGAAACTGCTGAAGGTGGTTTGGCTATGCAAATTCCTATTGGACTGGCAGAGTGTTAAGTAATTAATTAGTCCATCTCTACTAAAGAATAATCTTGTATCACATTATAAAGTGTACCTCTTTCCACTGGCTTTCGATTAGCTTGTTTAATTAAGCGTACCAATTCTTCTGTAGTCATTACAGGGGTTTGTTCCTCACTACCTGCCATGGAATAAATTTTAGTTGTATCGTCAATAGTTCCGTCGATATCATTAACACCATAGCTTAAAGTTAATTGCGCTACTTCACGACCTAGCATTGGCCAGTAGGCTTTCAGATGTGGAAAATTGTCTAAGTATAAACGAGAAATAGCATACATTTTTAAATCATTGGCCATGGTGGACTCTGGAATATTATGCATGTCATTATCCTTATTTCTAAATTTCAAAGGAATGAAAGTATTAAAACCTTTGGTTTCATCTTGAAGTTGTCTTAATCTTTCCATATGGTCAATACGGTGTATAGCCTTTTCAATATGACCATATAATAATGTTGCATTACTATGCATACCCAAATTATGCGCTGTTCTATGAATATGCAACCATTCATCACCAGTAGCTTTATCGGCACAAATAATATTTCTAATCTCTGGATGAAAAATTTCAGCACCTCCGCCAGGTAAAGAATCGAGACCTGCTTCGTGTGCTCGCTTCATACCTTCTTCAGTACTTAAATTTGCTTTACGGAACATGTAATCTAATTCAACAGGAGTAAAACCTTTAATATGTAATTCAGGGCGGTGTGCTTTTATAGCTTTCAATAAAGTAATAAAAAAATCTAAAGTTAATTTCGGATGCACGCCACCTACAATATGAACTTCAGTAACTGGTTTGCCATCGTAAGATTTTACAATGTCCATCATTTGATCAATGGTGAGTTCCCAGCCTTCTTCTTTATGTGCATATAATTTTGAGTAAGAACAAAATTTGCAAGAGAAAACGCAAACATTGGTAGGTTCAATATGAAAATTCTTGTTAAAGTAAGTGGTATCGCCGTGTAAAGATTCTCTTTTCCAATTCGCTAATGCGCCAACATAGGGAAGTGATGCTTTTTCAAATAAATAAACGCCTTCATCAAAACTAATGCGTTCGTTATGAATAACTTTATTTCCTATTTTTTGTAAGAGATTGTCTTTTTCTGATGCAATAATAATTTCGATATTACCCGTACTCATAGTCCACATATTTAGACTGCAAAGTTACCAAATATCTTAATAATTAAGTTGTTAAAATGCACTAATAAAAATTATATTATTTTTTATTTCGCTAATTAGCCTATTAAAATACCTGCAATGCTTGCAGATAAATAAGAGGCGAGGGTACCACATAAAAGTGCTTTCAAACCTAGTTCTGCTAAGTCCTTACGACGAGTAGGGGCTAGTTCTCCAATACCTCCTATAAGCATACCTACACTACTAAAATTGGCAAAGCCACAAATTGCAATACTTACAATAAGCAAACCTTTCTCTGTAATAATAGGAACTACTTTACTAGTTAAACTTTTGAAAGCCACAAATTCATTAATGGTTAATTTTTGTCCAAGTAAGGTTGCTGCGTTTTGAATATCGGCAGTAGGAATACCCATAGCCCAAGCCATTGGATAAAATAATTTACCAAATAAAAAATTTAAGCTTAAATGTAAGTTTGGGTTAAATAAATGTCCAATAGAAAGCATACACCAGTCAATCATGGCTATTAAAGCAATAAAACCAATTAACATAGCAATTACATTCATGGCTAATTTAAAACCATCGCCTGCGCCATGAGTTATAGCGTCAATGGTATTACTGTATTGACTTTTTACTTGTAATGTTACTTTTCCCATAGTTTGAGAAACTTCTGTTTCTGGAAAAACAATTTTAGCAATAACAAGTGCACCTGGTGCTGCCATTAAACTTGCTGTAATTAATTTAGGCGCTAAGTCCATTCCAGCTTGTGCGCCCATATTTGCATATACTATTAATATACCCCCAGCAATACAAGCTAAACTTCCACTCATACTAGCTAGTATTTCACTTTTAGTCATGGTAGTTAAATAAGGGCGAATCATAATTTGTGCTTCTACTTGTCCTACAAAGGCACTAGCTACATTACTTAAAGCTTCTGCACCACTTACTCGCATAATAAAATTCATGGCCTTTGCTACAATTGCCACTATTCTTTGCATAATACCAAAATGATAAAATAATGCAACTAATACACAAACTAATATAATAGTAGCTGTTACATTAAAAGCAAATACAAAACCGCCGTTCGCGAAGTCCGCTACACCAGTAGGTGTTGTTGCGGCCACACCACTATAAACAAATGCGGCACCTGAACGGGCAAATTGTTCAATTTTTCCCATTCCTCTTCCTAATAATTGGAAAAAACTGGTCACCGCTGGAATTTTCAAAATGAGAAAGCCAATAGTTAATTGAAGTAATAAACCACTTGCTATTAAACGGTAATTAATATTCTTTTTGTTATTAGAGAATAAAAATGCAATCGTTAATATGATTACGATACCAAATAAACCTTGAAATCTTTCCATAGTTGTTCAATTGAGATAGAAAGATAAAAAAAAATAGGCAAACTATGCCTATTTTTTAAAATCGATCTATGTTATGTTCAACTACAAATGGGATTGTATTTTCTTGTCTAATACAGACTTAGGTACAGCACCAATTTGCTTGTCTACTACTTGACCACCTTTTACGAATAAGATAGCAGGGATAGAAGTAATACCAAAGTTCATACTTAAAGTAGGATTCACATCCACATTTACTTTTCCTATGTTTACTTTACCTGCATATTCGGTAGCTAATTCTTCAATAACTGGACCAATTGCTCTGCAAGGGCCACACCATTCTGCCCAAAAATCAATTACTGTTAATTTGTCGCTTTCCATAACGGTACTCTGAAAATTGGCGTCTGTAAATTCTAAACTCATATTTATATTTTTTATATTGTTAGGTTTCTATTTATTTGAATTCTTAAAATTTAATTAATTCTTTTCTCCTTTAATTATATGTTCAAAATTAGTTCCAAACTTCAATACCTGCCTATTTGACTTTTCCACTTTATCAGCAAGCCTTTGGGGACAAATTCTATGGCAGAGAATCGGACTTGCTGTCTTTAATCGGAATGCTTATGTGACCAAATTCACTTGTACATTCAATGCTGGGTTGCTGTCCAAGAACTGAACAAGGTCGTCGTTCATTTGAAAGCCCTTTTCAATTGTGAGTAAACTAGCCACTAGTTGATCCTTGGGTTCAACAAAGCTTATTTTAAAAGAAGACTTACCTGGGTTCTGTTTTAAGTTTTTTTCAAAGAATTGAATCATTTCTTTATTTAAATGACTAGGGTGGAGGCTTATTTCAATGGACCTAGTTTGTACTTGTTTCACTGTCTCAAGTAAAGACATAGTTACTATTTTAAACTCAAATTGATTCGATTGGTTATACCTTGTTCTAAAAGAACCATTGATAAATATTTTTTGTCCTACTTCTAAATAATTTTGAAACTTTACATAATCCTCGCTCCACAATAAAAAATCGGTTTTGCCAGCAAAGTCTTCTATTACAAAAGAACCAAAGTTCTTACCCGTTTTAGTAACACGGTGTTGCACATCGGTAATAAGCCCTGCCAGTTTAAATTGTCTACCTAAATTATTTGGATATAAAGCAAGATTATCTTTTACTTCATTAAATGCATTTATAGGCGTGAACTGATAATGACGCATTTCAAAACTATAATGATCAAGCGGGTGGCCACTCATAAACATACCTGTAATATCTTTCTCATGCTCTAATTTTTCAGTTAAAGTCCACTCATCACAAGAAGGTATTTTAGGCACGGGTACTTGCATAGCAGTTGGTAAATCGCCAAATAAAGTATTAGTAGTACCTGCTGTCATGGACTGAAGCGCTTGCGCATAGCCAATTAATTTTTCTAATCCTGAAATTCTATCACCATCAGCAATAGTAAAATATTGTGCACGGTGGTATTCAGTAAAACAATCAAAGGTTCCTGAATAAGCTAAACTTTCTAAAGATTTTTTATTTACAGCTCGAGACAATACTCTTTTCATAAAGTCAACCATATCTGCAAAATGTCCAGCCTTTGTTCTTTCAGTGATAATGGCTTCAATGGCAGCATCTCCTACGCCTTTTAATCCGCCTAGTCCAAATCTAATTTCCCCTTTTTTATTAACTGAAAAACCTTTCAATGATTCATTTACATCAGGCCCTAATACTTTAATGCCCATTCTTTTACATTCTTCCATGAAAAAAGTAATTTTTTCAATACTGCCTGCATGGTTTAAAACAGCTGACATATATTCTCCAGGGTAATGCGCTTTTAAATAAGCAGTTTGATAGGCTAGGTATGCATAACAAGTTGAATGTGATTTATTAAAGGCATATTGAGCAAAGGCTTCCCAGTCAGACCAAACTTTTTCCAATACATTTTCAGGATGACCATTTTTTACAGCGCCAGCAACAAATTGTGCTTTCATTTTATCCAAAACCGATTTTTGTTTTTTACCCATGGCCTTTCTTAGTACATCGGCATCGCCCTTGGTAAAGCCCGCAATTTTTTGACTTAGTAACATTACCTGTTCTTGGTATACAGTAATACCATAAGTATCTGAAAGTATTTCTTCCATTACGTGTAAGTCGTATTTAATTAATTCACGACCATGTTTACGCTCAATGAAATTAGGTATATAGGCCATAGGACCTGGGCGGTACAAGGCATTCATAGCAATTAAATCGGCAAACTTATCTGGTTTTAAATCACGTAAATGTTTTTGCATACCCACACTCTCAAATTGGAAAGTAGCATTCGTTTCACCACGTTGGTATAAATTAAAAGTTTTGGCATCGTCTAGTGGTATTAAATCTAAATTAATACTAATGCCATGGTTTTGTTTAATTAATTCAAGTGCAGTTTTTAAAATAGAAAGCGTTTTCAAACCCAAAAAGTCCATTTTAAGTACACCGGCTTCTTCAATCACGCTTCCTTCAATTTGTGTTACCCATAAAGTTGAATCCTTGGCAGTAGCCACAGGCATGATTTCAGTTAAATCGCTAGGGGCGATAATAATACCAGCTGCATGAATGCCTGTATTTCTTATGGAACCTTCTAAACGTTCTGCTTCATGTAAAACAGCGGCACGTAAATCGCTTCCTTTATAAATCTCTCTTAATTTTTTTACATTGTCTATATCTTCTGGCTGATAGCCTTCTTTTTCTGCCAAAGATTTTTCACCTTCTTTCACAGTTAATGGTGCATGTAAACATCTTTTTAATTCTGTACCAGGTCTATCAGGTACTAGTTTAGCAAGTAAATTACTTTCAGATAAAGGCAAGTCCATTACACGGGCTACATCTTTGATACTACTTTTGGCAGCCATGGTGCCATATGTAACAATTTGTGCTACTTGTTCTTTGCCATATTTATCTACTACATAGTCTATAACTTTTTGACGGCCCTCGTCGTCGAAGTCTGTATCAATATCGGGCATGCTCTTACGATCGGGGTTTAAGAAACGCTCAAATAGTAATTGATATTTAATAGGATCTATATTCGTAATACCAATACAATAAGCCACCACAGAGCCTGCGGCAGAACCTCTACCTGGCCCTACAAACACACCCATATTGCGACCAGCTGAAATAAAATCACTTACAATTAAAAAGTATCCCGCAAAACCCATGGTACGAATAGTGAATAATTCAAAATCGATACGCTCTTGTAATTCTGCAGTTATTTCAGGATATCTTTTATGTGCACCTTCCCATGTTAAATGTTTTAATAATTCCCACTGATTCATATTGGCTTCCTTATGAATTTGGAACTCCTTAGGAATTGGGAAGGCGGGAAGTAAAATATCTTTTTTTAAATTCAGAACATCTACTTTATCAACAATTGCATTGGTATTGTCAATGGACTCAGGAATGTCGCTGAATAAAGCAGTCATTTCTTCCTGTGTCTTAAAATAAAATTCGTTATTTGGAAATTTAAAACGCCTGTTTTTTATTTGCAACTCATCGTTTACAAAATCGTCGAAACCTGGAGTGGATTGTTTCTCTCCAGTATTAATACATAATAAAATGTCGTGTGCATTGGCGTCGTCTTCATTAATATAGTGACTATCGTTAGTAGCAATAACGGGTACTTTAAATTTTTTGGAAAATTTTAAAAGTAGTGCATTAATTGTTTCCTGTTCAGGTATTTTATGTCTTTGAATTTCGATATAATAATCTTCTCCAAAAATATCTAACCACCATTTGAATTCTTTTTCGGCAGTGGCTTCATCTTGGTTTAAAATAGTTTGCGGCACATATGCACCAATACAACAAGTTGTGGCAATTAAACCTTCGTGGTGTTTTAAAATTAATTCTTTATCAATACGAGGGTACTTGCTATACATGCCTTCAATAAAACCAAGTGAAGTAAGTTTAATTAAATTTTGATAACCTATTGCGTTTTTAGCAAGCAGAACTTGATGAAAGCGTTGGTCTTTTGCGTCCTTGGTAAATTGTTTAGCATGTCTATCTTTTACTACATAAAACTCGCAACCCACAATTGGTTTCACCACAGGCGCTAGAATATCTTTTCCTTCTTTATCTTTTCCAATGACCTTTGTTTTTTTCCAAGCCTGACTTACAAACTTAAAGGCACCAAACATGTTTCCGTGATCTGTAATAGCTAAAGCCGGCATATTGTCGTCTATAGCTTTATCATATAAGCCTTCAATTGATGCGGCACCATCTAATAAAGAGTATTGCGTGTGAACGTGTAAATGGGAAAAGGTAGGCATTGGGATTTTGGGCTAAGGCTACAAATATCGTTAAAAACCATTGGCAAAACGGCCTTAATTTTCCACAAAAAAGGGTTAAAAATGGGGTTATTATTCCTTTTTAGCCTGACTTAACTTAACTTGCTTACAATGTTAAAAAACAAGAAATTTCTATTAATGTATATGGTGCTAGCAGTGATTAGTTTAGAAAGCTGTAATGCACTAAAGACTATCTCGTCTAATGTGCAAGCTAGGGCGCAAAAAATAACGGAAAAAAATAATTTAACTCAAAGCATTAATAAAGGTAATAATGCAGGGGGTGAAATAGAATTTTTAACGAATATATCGGTAACACCTGGTAAGATTTATATTAAAAATGAATCTGATGGACTAATTGCAGAACCAGTTACTTCTAGTGCTAATAATTATGAAAAAATGCCTTCTAATTTGTCGGAGGTAGAAAAATTAAATTGGTTGCAATTAAAGTATTCTATTAAAATGGATATTGCGGTGGAGTCCATTGTAAATATTCCACTACTTCAAAAAATAGATGAGTGGTGGGGCACCCCTTATAGTTTAGGAGGCAGTACCAAAAATGGAGTTGACTGTTCTTATTTTACTTTAGATGTTATGAAAGATATTTACAATGTTAATTTAAAACGAACTGCTGCTGAACAATACGAGCAAAGTACTAAAATTGAGTGGAACGATTTAAAAGAAGGGGATTTAATTTTCTTTAAAGCCGATGGCAGAAGAAATATATCACATGTAGGTATTTACTTAGCCAATAATAAGTTTGCACACGCATCTACTAGCCAAGGCGTAACTATAAGCGACTTATCTGACCCTTACTGGCAAAGAAGATTATTTAGTTTAGGCAGGGTAGCTGCACAGAACTAATTTTTATTTTTTGTAATTAGTCTTCTTCCTTCTTTAATTTACTAGCAAAAACTTTTTCAAATTTTTCAAGCTTTGGCCCAATTACATAACGGCAATAACCTTGATTCGTGTTATTGTTATAATAATTTTGATGATAACTTTCTGCTGAATAAAATTTAGTAAAGCGAGTAATTTCAGTAATGATGGGTTTATCCCAAGCCTTTGCAGCAGTTAATTCAGCTTTGTACTTTTCCGCTACTTCTTTTTGATGTTCGTTGTGAAAGAATATTACACTTCGGTATTGAGGGCCTACATCATTGCCTTGTTGATTTGGTGTGGTAGGATCATGTGTTTTCCAATACACAGCTAAAATGTCATCTAAACTAATTTTAGTTGTATCGAAAACTATTTGACATACTTCTGCATGGCCCGTATTTTTATCACAAACTTGTTCATAAGAAGGGTTATCTACAAAACCACCACTGTAACCGCTAGTTACTTTTACAACGCCTTCTAATCTTTGGTAAATGGCCTCGGTACACCAGAAGCAGCCCGATCCTAGGGTAATGGTTTCAGTATTAGTCATATCTATTTTTTTAGATTTTTTTTGTTTGGTTGGTTGTGCGCATGCCGATAAGCATACTAAAGATAGTAATACTAAAAAGGCTTTATTTATTAGTTTCATGCGTATGAGCTTGTCTTTTTTGTTAATTAGTATAAAGTTTTTATGCAATTCTAAATTATAACAAAATTTGCTTCAATATGTTCACCTATTGTTAATGTTTATTTAAGTAAATTCGTGGACTATTTAGACCCTATGCGCGTATACCCCGAAAATGCCCTTACTCAATTAGAATTTGATAAAGTAACTACTATTTTATTAAACTATTGTCAGACTAATATGGGGGTAGAGCTGGTGAATGAAATGCGTATTCATACTCATCAAAAATATATAGAAGAGGCCTTAAGACAAACCGAGGAGTTTAAATTTATTAAACTAGCAAACCAATATTTCCCTTCTGATTTTGTTTTAGATATAAGAAAGGATTTAAAATTACTCGGTATTCCTGGTGCGCAGTTAACAGGCGAACAGTGGTTGCTGGTTAGAAAATTATGTGATCATATTCAACAAGTATTTAAATGGTTTGATGCAGAAAGGCAAATGGCTTATTCTAATTTATATGAGGTAGTAAAAAATTCCTATTATGAGAAAGCTATTATTGAATGTATTGATTTAATTATAGACGACAGAGGATTAGTAAAAGACAATGCTTCGGAAGACCTTGCAAAAATTAGACATCAATTATTTAAAAAAAGGCAGGAGCTTCGACGCATTTTTGAAAAAGTAGTGCAACGATTAGCCAAGTCTGGATATACCGCCGATATTGATGAAAGCTTTAGCAATGGCAGAAGAGTGGTAGCTGTTTTTTCTGAATACAAAAGACAGGTGAAAGGTTTTTTACATGGAGAAAGCGATAGTCGTAAAACAGCATTCATTGAACCTGAAGAAACTATTGAATTGAACAATGAACTCTATGGATTAGAGCAAGATGAATTAAAAGAGGTTCAAAAAATATTAAGGGCCTTAACTGCACAGTTAGCGCCTTATTCAACTTTGCTTTTGACCTATGCACAAATTATTGGAAGCTTCGATTTTATAAGAGCCAAGGCACTGCTTGCTATAGACATGAATGGCAATAGACCCATGGTGCATAATAAAGCCATTACACATTTGATAGAGGCTTATCATCCTTTACTTTATTTATATAATAAAACATCAGGTAAAAAAACCATACCTGTTAATTTAGAATTAGACGATGAGGCGCGAATATTAATTATTAGTGGGCCCAATGCTGGAGGTAAAACAGTGTCTATGAAAACCTTGGGATTAAACCAAGTCATGTTGCAAAGTGGTTTATTAGTGCCTATGAGTGCTACTTCTCAAATGGGTATTTACAAACAACTATTTATTCAATTAGGAGATACGCAAAATTTGGCTTTTGAATTAAGCACCTATTCAAGCCATTTATTACACATGAAGCATTTTATAGAAAATGCAAATGGTAAAACTTTGTTTTTTATTGATGAACTTGGAAGTGGAAGTGACCCTCACTTAGGCGGAGCCTTTGCTGAAGTGATATTAGAAGAATTATCGAATAGACATGCACAAGGTATTGTAACTACACATTATTTGAATTTAAAAGTTATGGCTAACCATAACAAAGGTATTATTAATGGTGCCATGCAGTTTGATGAAGTGAAGCTTGAGCCAAAGTATCAGTTAGTAATTGGAAAACCTGGTAGTTCTTATACATTTGCTATAGCAGAGAGAATTGGTCTACCTAAGCATTTAATAAATAGAGCTCGGAAATTAGTTGATAGCCATCATTTTGAATTAGATAAGTTATTAAATAGAACCGAACAGGATTTACAATTGGTGCAACAAGAACGTAAAGATTTACATAAAAAGTTAAAAGAAAATGAAAGTTTAAAAATAGAACTTGATAAAGTACTTCATAAAGAAAAGCATATTCAACAAATAGAAATTTTAAAAGAACAGAATAGGGTTTCAGAAGAAAAGTTTGCTTACTTGAAAGATATGGAGCGAAAAATGAAGCAAATAGCACTGGACTGGAAAAAATCGGAGAAGAAGGAAGAAGTGATGAAGAATTTATACAATTTACTTTTTAAGAAAAACGATACAATTGTAATAAATAAATTAGCTAAGAAAGTAGATAAGCAATATAAAGAAACCAAGCAACCCATAATCGTGGGTGCGATGGTGAAATTAAAAAAGAATTATCAAGTTGGTGAAGTGATAGGCTTTAAAGGGAAAAGAGCTATTGTAAAAGTAGGACAGCTTCCTATGAATATTGATGTAGATGATTTGATGGTAGTGGAAAAAATTGAAGAAAGTAAAAAAGAAAGTAAAAAGAAGTAAA
>RFVO01000181.1 GCA_009928005.1 Chitinophagia bacterium
ATATACTGGAAAAATGAATCGGGTAAGTTTAAGCAGGTGAGGCTTTAACGATTTACTTTCCCTGCTTCGCTAATTCCCCCGGGCTAAGTAACCTAGAATGATCCAATAGCTCAATGAGCGCCATAGTTTTTTCTGTTTTCATATCGCTAATGGCGTTCACTATAGTGTAAGAATCTTTTAATAAATAAAACACATTAGTGGTGAGATTAATTGTTTTATCGTTTTTGTATAAAGAAGTTAGTATTTGGGTTTGATAAATATTTTCAATTTCAGTTAAAGCCTCTGTATACACTTGAATTTTTTTATCACCAAGCTTTTTTGTCTTAATACTATTATTTACTTCATCACTATAGATATTCTTATTACTTTTTTTAAAATCATTAATGTCATTAAAATTATTAGCATGTTCTTCCAAACACCAAGCGTTCAATAATATCATTTTACGAGGGCTATTAGCTGCAATCATATCAGCACTTAATTGATACACAAAACCATCTAGCTTCCAGCGTAGGGTATTATAGTTTGCAAGAGCACTGTCTTTATTTGATTCTTGTTTTAATGCTGAACTTAAATATAATTCTGAAGTATATTTTATTTCAATAAGTTTTGAGAGAAGGCCTTGCTGAATGTAAGGCTGTTGGGGCTGCGCCCGCGCAGCCCCAACAGACAAAACTCCCAACACAAAAATTACTATCCCTGTATAAATTTGATTATTATTTCTATTCTTACTCATAATGAATTTTTTATCTATTTTTTAATTACTCCCTTCATTTAATTTTACGTTTATTCTTGTCTTATTTATTTTAGTCTTTTTTATTCATTCTTATAAAAAGAAAAAATTATTTTCTAATAGCCCCTCACTTTGTGGGCTTTGGTCGTATCCGTTTTTAGCTAGGTCCTTATTGACCAGTTCAATGATGGATCGCATATTTTTACTAGCACTATATTTATTTAAGTTTTCAATTAAATAATGTGTGAAGGCGCCATTAAACCTATTATTTATATAGGCATCAGCACTAAGTTCATGGGACTGGCAAGCGCTTAATAATGCTCCGTTTAGTGGGCTTATTATAGGAGCAATACTTTCTATAGTTATATCGGCATACTCTTCTTCATTTACTCTTTGCTCAAAATACATTTGCCCAGTAAAAAAACGGTAGTGGGTATTAAAAGGGTCTCTAGATAAATCCTCCGCATGACAGCTATCCGATATCCATACAAAATGCACACCCTTGGGTATGGCTGCGAATAGCTGTGCAAATTCTTTATCTCTTAAACTAGTATTGTTAGTCCCATCAAAATCATAAGGACAAATAATTTCATCTAGCCCATCTTTTTCTAAAGAGGTAAATAGGGTAGGCGCTTGTGCTCCATGTCCACTATAATGAAATAATAATTGGTCTCCAGCTTCGGCACCTTCAATTAACCATTTTAAATTTGTGATGATTCCTTTTTTAGTGGCTTGCTTATCAGTTAATTTTTTTATGTTTTCTTTGGGATAGATTTTATTTGTTTCTGCAATAAAATGCTCCATATCTAAAATATCATTCACACAGCCTCTTAATTCATTTCTAGGATCGGGGTATTTA
>RFVO01000182.1 GCA_009928005.1 Chitinophagia bacterium
ACCTTAGGATTTTCTTGAAACAACTGATCAAAATAATGATTCAATACTTCATAGCCATTTAAAATTTGTGGCTCTTTGGAATATTGTGCTTCTACTACAGAAACATTCAAGGCGCTCTTTGGGCCTTCATTGTATAAATTTTTACTATAAAACGGCGCTTCCCCCTCATTGTATTTTCTTAGAAAAGGTTGTATTGCCAATTTATTAGCATGTGTTGGAATTTTTTCCAATATTAAATTAACCGTTCTGAAAATATCTCTTTTTAAAGGCTCTTTACTTTGTATTAATTCTTGTAATATACTATTCGAGGTGTTTAAATCTGATTCATTTAAACCAGCTTGTACTAATGTAACTGCTTCTTTTATTTTTTCTTTAATAGGTGCTATATACTTTTCCCATGCAGCTAATTTAGAAGTACGTACTAATTGTTTCGCATCATTTTCTACCGCTTGCAAAATTTCATCGGTAGCTAACTCATTTAGTATAAGCCACTCTCTCATTTGCTTATTGCAATCCCAATTTCTTTCCCATTCTAACCTTTCTAAAGGTTTGTACCTTTCATGACTTCCACTGGTAGAATGGCCTTGCGGCTGCGTTAATTCTTGTACATGAAATACAACAGGGGTATGCGTTTCTCTTGTATAACGAATACCCTCTTCAAAAGTTTCACATAAGGCTGCATAGTCCCAGCCCTTCACTGTGTATATTTTTATTCCATTAGAATTTTTTTCTTTTTGAAAACCTTTTAGCACTTCAGAAATAGAACCCTTGGTGGTTTGTAAAGCAGTAGGCACAGAAATACCATAGCCATCATCGTACACAAAAACAGCTAAGGGCACTTGTAATACGCCAGCTGCATTTATAGCTTCCCAAAAATGTCCTTCAGAAGTACTAGCATCACCGATGGTACAAAAACAAACTTCATTGCCATTATTACTTAAATGTTGAAAGGCCTCTTTATTTTTTGCATTTCTAAAACAATTAGAAGCAAAGGCCAAGCCCAAACCACGCATCATTTGTCCTGCAGTAGGGGCAATATCCGCAGATACATTATAGCTTTCAGTTAATTCATTCCACTGCCCTTTTTCATTTACAAATTCAGTAGCAAAATGCGCATTCATATTTTTACCACCGCTAAAGGGATCGTTGTGTACGTCGGAATATAGCTGAGAAAAATAATCTTCTATATTGGCAACCCCTAAAGCAAACATAAAAGTTTGGTCTCTATAATAACCACTTCTAAAATCTCCTTTTTGAAAAAATTTTGATAAGGCAATTTGTGCTACTTCCTTGCCATCTCCGAAAATACCAAATTTGGCCTTTCCAGTTAATACTTCCCTTCTTCCTAATAAGCTAACTTCCCTGCTCATTATAGCCAATTTGTAGTCGGCAATAACGGAGTTCCGAAATGCATCAAAGGATAGCATGTCTTGGGCAGATACAGCTTCAAGGGTGGATTCCATTAGACAAAAATAGGGGTCAAAATGCATAAAAAGTACATTCATAACTAAAATCACCTAA
>RFVO01000183.1 GCA_009928005.1 Chitinophagia bacterium
AAATATACAAAATGCTATCTTGTTGAACTGTATGCTTAACGCCTTCTGTTAATCCAGCAAAGTTTAATGATTTTACATTTATGTTTTTGCTTTCAAAAGCAGGTGCCAAATTTTCAATTTGAATATAATAATCGGCAATGGTTTGTCCTTTTGAAGAAGCAGGCTCTTCCATTTTTGTAAGTAAAACCTTCTCAACAATTGCCCTTGATTTAATAATTTCTAAGATATTATCGCCATCAAAAAGTCCGGCACCGCCCCCTGTTAAGCCACCTACATCAATTCCAAACTGAGAAGCTAGGCCCGATAAACCTCCGCCGCCTTTGCCCGATTTATCTTCTACAATAAATGTAGAGGTTGCCTTATAGGTAGAGGGCTGCAATTTACCATACACTAAACCTAATGCACTGGTAATGAGTGTGATATACAATATAAGCTTATACTGGCTTATAAAATAGTTCAGAAAGCGCAGTATAACTGCCTTCAGCTCTGAATATTTTATAGTTTCTGTGCCTGTATTTGTCATTTTCTAGTCTTTTGTAAGCTATTAGTATTACAAATATATAATAATTAATTGTGGTGGCCTATCTATAACTCATATCCACTATTTCCTTATACATGTTCTTCAACATCCCAGGCACCCTCTTTAATTTCTTAAATATAGATATGCCTCTATAATATCTTACATCTATAATACGCTTCATAAAAGTTTCGTCGAATAAACCTTTATGTTTATTGATTAACTCAATAGATAAATCACGCAAATGATTAATATTATCAAAGTTCGATTTCCCATCGGAATAAGTTCTGTCTCCGGACTGTACTGGTCTGCAATGTTTAATTTGTATAGCATGTACCACCGCTGTGTTTTTCATATTATGAATCACCTGAAGTACTGGCATCATGTATAAGTCAATCCCTTGCCCAGTAATGGTTTCATTGAAATAAGGGCCAGCTGCTTTAAATAATTTTTCTCTGTACATAGGAAACATAATCTCTACCCAATCTTCTTTTTTGGTTTGATAACCTGCCTTATGAGTGAACTGTCTGTGGTCAAAAAAACTATCGTGTGAGATGCTTGGTTGGAACACATCTAAATGATTTATTTGACCTATAAATATTAATTTATTTAAGTCGGAATAGGAAGTGTAAATATCGTCGTCTATTACACCTATATATTCATAACGCTCTTCGTTATTAGGATATAAGTATTTATAGACCTCGTAAAATACCTGTCCCTTGTTCTCCGTTCTAGTAGATACATAAAACGTTGGGTTCAAATGAGCCACTAGCTCCTTGGAGGCCTTGGCACTATGATCAAAGATTAATAAGTCGAAATTTCTTTCTACATCCTGCAGTACATATTCCAAAGGCTTGGATACCCCGTCCCAGGTGATGACAATTAGTGATTTAGCTGCTTTCATTCGCTCAAAACTATTGAAAATCAGACAAAATACCCCTAAAAACCCCAAAAAACCGGGGCTTTAACCTATTTTTAAGCCT
>RFVO01000184.1 GCA_009928005.1 Chitinophagia bacterium
TCGTCTGTATTTTCTGTTTGAATGGTATAATCTGTGTTTTGGAATTCAGCCATGTACAAAAAATCCGCCAAAAACGCAGCTAAGTCCATCTTAGTTGCGCTAAAACCAACTTTTTCTGATTCTATATGGTTAGTAGCAAGTAGTTTATCAATTAGACTTAATACTGAATTAAAGTATTTCCCTTCACTCTGTGCTCCTTTATAATGAGATCCCTTTTCTAACACAAATACCGCTGGCTCATCTGTTAATACCGTCTTTTCTGTCTTCATTTTTAATTGTTTTAATTTTAGTTATCAAAGTTTTCAACTGACTTTCAGAAATCAGTATCCTTACTCTATTCTTATTTTTTTCCATGTAAACTGTTTATTATAAATATCCAGAGAACAGGTCTTTACTTCAAAAGAGAGAGGGTTTCTGCAACTATTTTTTTTAGTCCATATATAAGTTTTAAAATAAAAAAGTTTCGATTTTAATATCAATATCGAAACTTTTATCCCTTTTTTGGAGTTGTGGGAAGTGTAATACTAGCATGTGTTTGCTACGACAAAAAGTGCTGTTATTTTTTTTTACGAATTATTTTATCTATAATTTATTAACGTTGGAGTGGTGAGTATACGCACCATGTTTAAACCTTCAGCAAACCCTATTAACACGCAATTCTGACCTAACCTATACAGGGTAATGGATTGGGAGAGAATTGTACAATTAAATTAATCCGCCGCATATGCGGCACAAAACAATACAAATGGAATATATAGATGATTTTGAAAATTTCCATGATCCAGAAAACTTGAATGAAATGTTTTTTGCGCCATTAATTGATGATGGATTGGAAAATTTAAATATTGATAAAAATGGTTGCGAATATTATCATGTTATACAAGAAAATTACATTGAAGAGATGATTTTAAAACAGGAAATACTATTTGAAATTGAAAATGGCAATTACATAGCTTTAGATGCAAAAACAAACTTCAGCGAAGTAAATATTAGTAAGTTTAAAAATTGGTTTTACAAGTATTTTGCAGGATATATTGCAACGAATACAAATTGTAATCTACTTTATAACTGGTGTGACAAGTTCACAAAAAATATTTTAGATTTAACAATGATGTATTTGGATGGGAAATTTTCACTTTACTTTTGCCACAGTGTTACAAATTTCATTGAAATTGGAGATTTATTAGAAACAATTGCAAGAATTCCTTTAGAAGCAGAACTATTTGCACTAATTGAAGATGACTGGGGAATATTTGAAGATGAAGATTAGAATAAATCCCTCTATTGACGTTGCAGGGTTGGTTGATGCGTTAAACGCATCGCCAACCCGAGCAGCAAACCTGAAGCACAAGATTTACTACTTCCTATCCCTAATAACTGACACAAACGACAACTACCGCCTGAACAACAATAACGGCGGCTACCACAACCTATGTTCGTGTGAATTAAAAAAGGTGCTGGGAAACAAA
>RFVO01000185.1 GCA_009928005.1 Chitinophagia bacterium
ATCAGCAAAATATAATTTAGCAGAAAAAAGGATGGGGAATTTAGGAATATGCGGAGCAAGACAGTGGGCTGCGGAACATTTTGACCAATCATCATCTGATTATATGATCTTTTTTGAAGATGATATGCTTGTGGACCTGAATAGTTTTTGTTCATTTGGATTCAATAAAAACACGAATAGATTGTATAGTACCATTATAGATATTATGAATAAAGAAAATTATGACTTTCTGAAATTCAGTTTTAGTGAATTTTATGGCAATAATAGCGAGCAGTGGAGTTGGCATAATGTTCCCGAGGCTAGAAGAATTGAATATTTTGGACCCAACTGCACCACCAAACCATCAACACTATTTCATAATATTAAAAGCCTAAATAGTATACCTTATGCTGATGGTGAAATTTACTATAGTAACTGGCCGCATATTATAAGTAAGATTGGTAATAAGAAGTGTTTTCTGGATACTAAGTGGGCGCACCCATATGAACAAACATGGATGAGTCATATTTTTACATTAACAAAAGAAAATAAAGTAAAACCGGCGGTATTATTAGCTAGTCCAATTACACACAATAGAGTATACCATTATCATGGATCAGAACGAAAAGAAAGTTGAAACTATCTTTATTCAGATAGCGTCTTACAGGGATCCTCAACTAATACCCACAATTAAAGACTGTTTAGAAAAAGCCAAATATCCAGAAAATTTAAGATTTGGTATTTGTTGGCAACATTGTGAAAATGATGATTGGGATAAAATAGATGATTATATCTATGATAGTAGATTTAAAATTATAGATATAGACTACAAAGATAGTAAAGGAGTTTGTTGGGCTAGAAATTTGGTTCAAAGTTTATATCAGGGGGAAACATATACTCTACAATTGGATAGTCACCATAGATTCTCTCAGGACTGGGATATAACTTTGATTGATATGTTAAAATCATTACAAGATAAAGGCTTTGCAAAGCCACTCATAACGGCTTATATTCCTAGTTTTGATCCCGATAATGATCCTGCGGCTAGAGTTAAAGAACCCTGGAAGATGACTTTTGATAGATTTATACCAGAAGGCGCAGTATTCTTCCTCCCTGCATCATTTAATCCAGCAATCGATAAATTAGATGAACCACTAATCGGACGGTTTTATAGTGCTCATTTTGCGTTTACTCTTGGAATATTTTCCAAAGAAGTAAAACATGATCCAGAGTATTATTTTCATGGTGAAGAAATTAGCATAGCTGCAAGAGCATTTACTCATGGTTATGATATCTTTTATCCTCATAAAGTAGTTTGCTGGCATGAATATACCAGAAAAGGACGAAGTAAACAGTGGGATGATGATAAAAATTGGGTTGAAAGAAATAATTATTGCCATCTAAAAAATCGTAAATTATTTGGTATGGATGGATTAATAAATGATATTGATTTTGGTAAAT
>RFVO01000186.1 GCA_009928005.1 Chitinophagia bacterium
TTTTGCAAAATAAGTTAAAGTGCCTGGAAGTGCTAGCCAGAAAAATTCTCTGTGTAAAATAAATAGAGTAATTAAAATAACCGTCCATGTAAAACAAAGTGCCCAGTATTTTTTTGTGTTTTTTTGCGCTTCCATTTTAAGAGTTTATAAATTTTTAATCTTGAATTTTTTCCTTTGCAAATATACCATTTTATTTTTTATTTAGTTTTTTGGGGAAAAGAATATTGCAAGTCCACTTTCCAACCCTCAGGTGTAGCTACGACCATCATTTTTTGAGCAATTTTGTCCAATGAATTTTGATAATCAAAACTACTATGGGTAGCGTCAATACTGCGAATTTCATTAATTTGAATGGAAGCCTGTCTTAATTCTTGCCTTCCTTCCTTGTCTAATAAAAAATAATGGGCTGAAAGGCTATCGAAAATTGCTTGATTTTTGGGACTTATTAGTAAGTAGTTTTTGGCTTTACTAAAATCGCCCTGCATGCAGTTTTCAATAAAATACCTTCCCCCGTCTAGGGCATTGTCTGCTTTCATTTCATCGGTGCTATTATTGCAGGCAATGACTATAAATAAAAGCCCAATAATTAGAAAAAGGCTTGCTTTTATATTCTTAAACATAGCCAAAGTTAATCCATAATTGGCATCTTGCATGCTTTTGGCTAAATTTGCATGAGCTCAAAAATTTAGCATGACAAAATCAAATTTGTTAGAGGAAATTATCAAAAAGCAGTCTTATTTATGCGTAGGCTTAGATTCCGATTGCGAGAAACTACCAAAGGTCTTTTCTAAGGACGCAAAAGGGGTTCTAGAATTTAATAAAGCTATCATTGATGCCACCGCTGCACATTGTGTAGGATATAAAATAAACACAGCCTTTTATGAATCGATGGGCGTAAAAGGTTGGCAGGCTATGGAAGAAACCTTAGCGCATATACCAAGTTCACATTTTACCATTGCCGATGCAAAGAGGGGCGATATTGGAAATACTTCGGCACATTATGCTAAAACTTTTTTTGAAGTATTACCATTTGATGCTATTACAGTTGCTCCCTATATGGGTAAGGATAGTTTAGATGCCTTCTTGGCTTATAAAAATAAATTTACGATTGTCCTAGGCCTTACTTCCAATGAAGGCAGTCGAAATTTCCAACAGCAAAAATTAAGTAACGGAGAATTTTTATACGAATCGGTATTATCGCAAGTGTCTACTTGGGGAAGTCCAGAACAAATTATGTTTGTCGTAGGTGCTACCAAGGCACAAGAACTTGAAAACATTCGTTCCATTATTCCACATCATTTTTTATTAGTTCCAGGAGTGGGGGCACAAGGAGGTAGTTTAGCCGATGTAACAAAGTATGGCAAAAACGAATCGGTGGGTTTATTAGTAAATGCAAGTAGAGCTATTATTTTTGCAAGTACTGAAAATGATTTTGCAGAA
>RFVO01000187.1 GCA_009928005.1 Chitinophagia bacterium
ATATTTTAACTATACAAACAGATAAATGGCATCAAAGTCAAAAAGTATTGATTCAGAAATAATAGTTATGAAAAAAATAAATTTTATAATATTATTTATAATAATTGTTTGCTCATTAAAAGCTCAGAACTATACCGAAGTTTTAGGCAGGCCAACAGATGTTTCCATAACAATGAGTATTTTATTTGATAAGTCTGTTAATGTGTATTGGGAATATGGACTAGTAAGTGGGTCTTATACTACGAATACGCCTGTTTATACAGCCATTGCCGACTCTGCTATTGAAGTTGTTTTTAATGATTTAACTGCTAATACAAAATATTTTTATCGAACAAAATATAAATTAACTGGTACAAATACTTATATCAATGGGGCAGAACATTATTTTCAAACTCAACGAAAGTTAGGCTCTACTTTTTCATTTGTGGTAGAAGCGGACCCTCATTTGGATAGTAATTGTGACCCTGCAGCTTACAAGTTAACTTTACAACATATGTTATCTAAGAAGCCAGATTTTATAATTGACTTAGGAGATAACGCAATGAGTGATAAGCTTCCGGTCATAGATAAAAAATCAATTGTAGATAGAACATTATTATTTAGAAATTATTTTAATGAGCTCACACATTCAGCTCCTTTATTTGTAACGCTAGGCAATCATGAAGGAGAACTAGGTTGGCTGCCAAATACAAATGAAAATAGTTTACCTACAATGGCGGCCTTAATTAGGAAAACATATTTCCCTAATCCCTTCCCCAATCAATTTTATTCGGGAAATATGGTGTCTGAGCCCATGGTAGGAATAAGAGAAAATTATTATGCTTGGGAATGGGGGGACGCATTATTTGTAGTTATAGACCCATATATGTATACCAAATCAAAACCTGAATGGGGTTGGAGTTTAGGTTTAGAGCAATACAACTGGTTAAAAAAGACATTGTCAAATAGTAAAGCAAAATTTAAGTTTTTATTCAGTCATCAATTAGTTGGTGGAACGGGTACTGATGGCAGAGGAGGTTCTGAATTTGTTCATTTATATGAGATGGGTGGACGAAATACCGACTCTAGTTATGGATTTACTGCAAATAGGCCAGGTTGGGATAAGCCTATTCATTATTTATTATATGAAAATAAAGCAAGTATATATTTTCACGGACATGATCATTTATTCGCAAAGCAAGATAAAGATGGAATTGTTTATCAGGAGGTACCTCAGCCGTCGGCTAAAAATTTAACTACAATTACGGGAACTGCCTACGGCTATGTGAATGGCGTATTAATGCCCAATAGGGGTTACTTATATATAACCGTAAGTCCAGATAAAGCCCAAGTGGAGTATATAAAAACTTATTTACCCTCTGAAGAAAATGCAAGTAGAAAAAACGGAGAGACTGCTTATTCTTATTCAATAGTACCTTCTTTAGTAACTGGCATTAATG
>RFVO01000188.1 GCA_009928005.1 Chitinophagia bacterium
TCTAAAACTTGTTAATGTTTTTACATATCCATTTTCAACAATTCTAAATACATCGTTATGCCCATCGCTATTGGGTGTAAAGGCATTGGGAATTTGGAAGACGGGGGATGCTGGCGGTGCAGTAATAGTTATATTGCCTTTTTCTGCAATGAGCTCATAATTCGTAGCACTTAAACCAGTAATGATAGGTTCAATATATATTCCAGAAGCCCCCGTAGAAGTTAAAGATGTATAATTCGTTGAATAACTAATTGAGCCTGTAATTGAAGAAGCATCATCACCTCCCAATAAACTAGCAAAAGTAAAAGTAGCATCAGTTAATATTTTTGCTGCTGGTGTTCCGAAGTTAACAGACTGATCACCTGCTATAACTTTAAGTGTTGCTTTTTTAATTTCTAAAGTAGATCCTACATAATTAATATTATAATTTGGAGAATTTAGTCCCCCTGGGATAATAGTATAACTACCTACGTTTTTAGCACCTTGTGATGTACCAGAATAAGTTAAAGTACCAGTCAAATTACTAATGGATTCGCCACTTGCAAGTCCAACAAGAACTAATCCATTACCACCAGTATAAGCTGTTCCATTGTATGTAATAGTATGAGGCTTTGCTGTAATAGTTAATGGTGCTTTAGTTACTGTCAAACTACCATTAACATAAGTAATAGTATAGTTCGGGTCTGTTGCTGCAGAAGGAATAATTGGATATGTTCCAACTGGAGAGTTTGGAAGCGCTGTTGTAATAATATTGGGCCAAGTGAAAGTAGCTAGTTCTCCATTTACTAAACCCGAATAAGTATAGGTTAATATAGGATTTACTTCTCCGTAGGCTTTTGTTTTATTTTCGGCTGTTATTGTTAAGGGTGCTTTATTTACTGTTAATGTTCCACTTACATAATTTATTGTATAATTAACATCCGCAGCAGCAGATACTGTGATAGGATATGTATCTACAGGAGAACTTGCAAGTGCAGTAGTACTAATTGTTGGTAAAGTTGTTGGCGCTAAATCACCATTTACCAGGCCAGCATAAGTCACAGTTAATGCAGGTAAAGCTGCTCCATATATTTTTGTTTTGTCTACTGCTGTTATTGTTAACCCAGCTTTGCTAACTGTTAATGTTCCTGCTGTATAACTAATTGAGTAGTTCGCATCCACTGCACCAGAAGCTGTAATTGGATACGCACCTACTGGTGAACTAGCTAAAGCTGTTGTACTTATTGTTGGCAAAGTTGATGGAGCTGCATCTCCATTTACTAAACCAGTATATGCAACAGTTAATACTGGCAATATAGCTCCGTATACTTTTGTTTTGTTTACTGCTGTAATAATTAATGTTTTCATTGTTATTGTTGCAGCACTTGGTCCTTGTATAGTCAATGTATAGTTGCCACTGCCAGTTCCTGTTAAACT
>RFVO01000189.1 GCA_009928005.1 Chitinophagia bacterium
CTGACAGTATAAACCCCTTAAATATTCAGTTAAACAGTGACTTATTTAATTTTGGTTTAGACACAAAAACATTCAAAGACATTGCTCTTGTTAAAAAAGGCAGAGATATCTGGATTCAACCATTAGGAACAGGTAAACTATTTAAGCTAGAAAAAAGTAAAAGCCAATATTCTTTAATAAGAATTGATTCTACTATACATTCAGGTGTAAACTATAAATCATTTACCTTCCAACTAAATGACACCCTATTTCAATATGGTGGTGCTGGTTTTTGGCAAATGAGAGGCATAATGACTTATTTCAGTCCTAAAACACATGAGTGGGAATTATATCCGAGCAATACCATAGTCAATGGATATGACGATTATACCCATTTTGTTAAATATAAACTAGATACTGAAGCAAGTAAACTATACATTACTAAATCTTTAACTTATGCCAATATGCCAAAGGATTTTTCTATCAATGATATTGATAGCTGTTACGAATTTGACTTTCATAAAAATACCTGGACAAACTTAGGCGCCACTAACCCTGAATTAATTAAAGTTTTACAATCTTCTAATTATTATAATTTCAATATAAACGACTTACTTATTTTTCAAAATTACTTGGACTATTATTGGATTAATTTTAAGAAAAATGAATTTGGAAAAATATCATCAACAAGAAATAATATAATGAAACAGCCTTGGTTAAGTTTATATACTACCAAGGAATCCTACGAATCACTCCAATTTAATTTGGGAAGTACCGTTTACTTAATAAAAATAATTGGTGGTAATAAACTTAGTTACGCTAGCTACAGTTTTGATGCTACAGAATTAGACCAAAGTACTGTTCAATATGTATACAAAGTGGAGAACCCTATAATCCAATTCATCTTCAATAAAGTAATCCCTTACTTTACCCCAAGTGTTTCTATTACTCTACTTGTTGCATTTGGAATATTTTTCATTGTCTATAGACAAAGAAAGAAAAGAGTGCCCAAAGAAGTGACGGCAAGATTAAATTATAATTTTTATCATTCACTTACAGTAATTGAGAAAGAATTATTACAAGTACTTTACCAAAATCACCAAAAAGGCGAGTCAATTTCCACTAAAATCATTAATAAAATTATTGGTGTACAAAACAAAGATATACTAACTCAAAATAAAAGTAGAAGCGACCACTTTTTAAAAATTAATCAGAAGTATAAACTCTCTACCCAACAACCATTACCATTAATTGTAAAAACAAGAGATAGTATTGATAAAAGGCAGTATAACTATGGATTAGAGCCAAGTTATTTAGTGTATTTAGAAAAGATGATTAAATCAGAGAAGAGCTTATTTGATGAATAAGAAATAGTTTGTTATTGAGGCGTAATTTATACAATGAGTAAACTACAGCCTCTTCTAGCACTTGC
>RFVO01000190.1 GCA_009928005.1 Chitinophagia bacterium
CAATGCAATACAAAGATTTAGCCAACGATTTTCCATCTTATATTGATAAGGTAATTATGAAAGCACATTTGACGAATGCAAATGTTGCCTTCGATGACATTGCCTATTTCGCTCCTGCACTTCGAAACATTCATCAAAAGGTAAACACTAGCTTTCATTTTATAGGCACTGTAGCTAATTTTGAAACAAAAGACTTTAAAGCCACCTATAATAAATCAACAGTAAATGGAAATTTTTCAATGGCAGGTATTCCCGATATGCGTAATACCCAAATTAAATTTGGTAATGTAATAGCAGGTCTTAACTACAATGATATTTCAAATTGGATTCCTAGCTTACACAATGCTACAGAATTAAACGTAAATAGCCTAGGTCAAATGAATTTTAAAGGAGAATTCATTGGCAGTTTATACGACTTTGTTACAAAGGGCCAAATTAGCACAGAACTAGGTGTAGCCAAAACAGAAATACGATTACAATTTCCAGAAAAAAAGGATCCTAGTTATGAAGGTTTGCTAGAAACTAGTCGTTTTAATATTGGGAAACTATTAAATAACGATTTAATTGGGCTTGTAAATTTTAAAGGGAGTATAGCAGGTAGTTCTTTTAATTTAGATAATATAAAAACGAATATTCAAGGCAATATTGACTCAATTGAGATTAATAAATATACTTATACTCATATTAGCACTAAAGGTATTTTACAAAAAAAAGCCTTTAATGGTTTCGTAAACATAAATGATGAGAATGTAAATTTTACAAGTAAGCTCAATATTGATTTTAATCACAGAAGGCCAAAAATTATTGCCTTAAGTGATTTGTATAATGCTAATTTTGCGTAATAATCACGATCTTCGCCTTCATAATCAAGATTTTTGTGGACGAATGTCTAATTGCACTATTCAAAAATAGCTTATGTTTCGACAAAATCATTTTTAGAAGCGATAAAGTTTTCAACAATTATTCGGCAAGCAGGTGTTTTTCGTCGATGAAATGGTGCAAGATACCCATTAGCATTGGGCCTGGGCTGGCAAAATGCCACAGAAAAAAAGTGAGTCCGCGCCTGATTTTTTTTTTTCACGATACCGTATTTCCAATCAACCTCATCTACGCGCAGGACGGATTATGTTGAAGGGCAGATTTGTCCTTATGACTGGCATCATTAAATGAGCAGGATTAGTCTATTCTCGGTCGCAGGCAACCTTAAAAGGACAATAGGTGCAGGATTTTGGGTCCGGAGCAAGGGTAATTTCTTTATCTGGATTGAGGAGGTCTTCTATCCAGCCGGCCACTTTGCGTTCAACGGGTTCAAATGCATCAGGCCCAAAAAGATTTTCTCCGTTTACCTTTAAAGGAAGGGGGTTAGCAGTCCTCTTCATCAAGGGCAATAAGGCCAGCTCTAACGGTTGG
>RFVO01000020.1 GCA_009928005.1 Chitinophagia bacterium
TAAACAAAAATATATATGTCTAACCTAGAAAACATCGATTTTAGCCTACCTTATAAAGTAGCCGATATCACATTAGCAGATTGGGGTCGTAAAGAGATTCGTTTAGCCGAAGCAGAAATGCCAGGTTTAATGAGTATCCGTGCTGAATACGGACCAAGTCAACCCTTAAAAGGTGCTCGTATAGCGGGTTGCTTACACATGACTATTCAAACAGCTGTATTAATTGAAACTTTAACTGCTTTAGGCGCTGAAGTTAAATGGAGCTCTTGTAATATCTTCTCTACACAAGATCAAGCTGCTGCTGCAATTGCTGCAACAGGTGTTGGTGTATTTGCTTGGAAAGGTCAATCTATAGAAGAGGGTGACTGGTGTATTGAACAAACTTTATTCTTTGGTAGCGCAGACCGTCCTTTAAATATGATATTAGATGATGGTGGTGATTTAACCAATATGGTATTAGATAAATATCCTCAATTCGTTGCTGGTATTAAAGGTTTAAGTGAAGAAACCACAACAGGTGTTCACCGTTTATATGAGCGTATGGCAAAAGGGACATTACCCCTTCCTGCTATTAACGTAAACGATTCTGTTACTAAATCTAAATTTGATAATAAATATGGTTGTCAAGAATCATTAGTAGATGCGATTCGTCGTGCAACAGATGTAATGATGGCTGGTAAGGTTGCAGTAGTAGGTTCTTACGGTGACGTAGGAAAAGGTTCTGCTGCTTCTTTACGTGGTGCTGGTTGCCGTGTAATGGTTACTGAAATCGATCCTATCTGTGCATTACAAGCTGCAATGGATGGTTTTGAAGTAAGAAAAATGATAGACGCAGTAAAAGAAGCAGACATTATTGTTACTGCTTCTGGTTGTCGTGACTTGATTAATGAAAAACATTTCAGAGTGATGAAGGATAAAGCAATCGTTTGTAATATTGGTCACTTTGATATTGAAATTGATATGGCTTGGTTAAATAAAAACTATGGTCATACAAAAGATACGATTAAACCACAAGTAGATTTATACAATATTGATGGTAAAGATATTATCGTTTTAGCAGAAGGCCGTTTAGTAAACTTAGGTTGTGCTACTGGTCACCCTAGCTTTGTTATGAGTAACTCTTTCTCTAACCAAACATTAGCTCAAATAGAATTATGGACTAATCATAAGAACTACGAGAACAAAGTGTATGTGTTACCTAAGCATTTAGATGAGAAAGTAGCTCGTTTACATTTAGCAAAAGTAGGTGCTCAATTAGATGAATTAACAGATGAGCAAGCAGCTTACTTAGGTATACCAAAAGCAGGTCCATTTAAGTCTGATGCATATAGATACTAATATTTAATTGAAAATAAATATAGTAACTAGTTCTATCTAGATTCTATATTAGATTCAAAATTCCCCTAGCCGTTCCCGAGAAATCAGGAGCGGCTTTTTTATCTATTTTTTGTACCTTTAAAGGCATCGCTTTAAGCCCTATATAAAGCGAACTATTTTATTTTTCATGAGTATAATTTAAATTACTATAAAACAATTTTGTATGAAACTGAACAAAATTTTATCTGCTACAATAATCGTTACGCTAATCGTTGGTGTAATTTCTACTGCAAATGCACAAAACATAAGTATTATTCCAGAGCCTTACCAAATGACTACCAAGTCAGGTACTTATACTTTACCTAAAAGCATTGCAATAAATGCACCAAGTTCAGCAAATGCCGTTTCCGATTTAATGGCAGGAAAATTAAGAACCACCACAGGACGCCAAGTATATTTTACAAAAAACAAACCAAGCATTGATTTACAGATTATCAATGATGCAAATTTAGGTACCGAGGGTTATACTTTAGACATTAATGAAAAAGGAGTTCAATTAAAAGCCAATGGCAATGCTGGTTTATTTTTTGGTTGGCAAACTATCTTACAATTATTACCAGCTTCAGTTTATTCCAATACTTTACAAGCCAATACAAATTGGACTTTACCTTATGTTTCTATCATAGATAAACCTCGTTTCGGATGGAGAGGTATGATGCTTGATGTTAGTAGACATTTTTTCAGCAAAGAAGACGTAAAAACATTTATTGACGACATGGCTCGTTATAAGTACAATCGCTTTCACTGGCATTTAACCGACGATCAAGGATGGAGAATTGAAATTAAATCCCTTCCTAAGTTAACTAGCGTTGGGGCTTGGAGAGCAGAGCGCAAAGGAAAGTGGATGAATATATCCACCCCTGCTATTGATGAACCTAAAACTTATGGTGGTTTTTATACACAAGAAGATATTAAAGAAGTAGTAGCATATGCAAAAGCCAGATTTATAGAAGTTATTCCTGAAGTAGATATCCCTGGTCATAGCATGGCAATTAATACGGCTTATCCTTTTTTAAGCACCACACCCAATTATCCATTTCAAGTGAATGCTGGTGATGAGTTTATGGATTGGGAAGGAGTAAATGGACATGTAGCTGCCAAAATTGATAACTCATTAGACCCTTCTAATGAAACAGTATATGAATACTTAGATAAAATATTTGGAGAAATTGCTCCTCTATTTCCTTTTGAATACATTCATACTGGTGGCGATGAAAATCCAAAAAATAATTGGGAAAAATCACCAAATATACAAGCCCTCATGAAAAAAGAAGGCTTGAAAGACATGAATGAAGTACAAAGTTATTTTGTACGTCGAGTGCAAAAAATAATTAATAGTAAGGGAAAGAAAATGATGGGCTGGGATGAAATTTTAGAAGGTGGTTTGTCAGGTGATGCAGCAGTTATGAGTTGGAGAGGCGTGAAAGGCGGCATTGAAGCTGCAAAGCAAGGGCATAAAGTAGTGATGTCGCCTAACGATTATAACTATATCGATTTTTACCAAGGCGAAATGACTGCTGAAGGAAAAGTATATCGTGGGCTTAGAATGAAAAAAACCTATTCTTTTGAACCTGTTCCTGAAGGCATTGATCCTAGTTTAATTCTAGGTAATCAAGCCAATCAATGGTCAGAACAAATATTTGATATGAGATATGCTCAATATATGACTTGGCCTAGAGGTATGGCAGTTGCTGAAACAGCTTGGTCACCAAAGGAGAAGAAAAGCTGGAATAGTTTTAGTAAAAAAGTAGAAAATCATTTCGAGAAACTAGATGCAGCAGGCGTTCGCTATGCAAGAAGTATTTATGACCCAATAGTAACAACTCAATTAAATTCAAAATGGGAATTAATTGGTATTATGGAAGGGGAAGTGGAAGGTTTAGATATTTATTATACAATGAATGATCAAATGCCCGATAATTATAGTGAGAAATATACAGGTCCTTTCCTTATACCTGAAGATGTTATTTCTTTAAGAGTCATCAGTTATAGAGATGGCAAGCAAATTGGTAAATATTTAAATATACCCATCGAATCTTTAAGAAAAAGAGCCGTTAAAGTATTGTAATGAAATAACAATACCATGATTTCTCTATTTCGAAAAATTTTTACTTTAGTTTTCTTTTTGCTAATACATTTCTCCCTGCATGCACAATTAAAGAATGTAGAAAAAAATATTGCACTACCGAAAGATAGTAGTTTACTGCAAACTATTATTAAACAATTTAAGGGTAAAGCTAATCCTCTGATTGATTCAACTTTTATTAATTTAAATAAATTTGTGCAACAAGTAGCTCATTATGAAGGTAAAAGAATTAGAAGTATTCAAATTGAACAAAAACATTTTGGGGCAAGTATTATTAACCCTTACAATGTAAAAAAAGATGCCCTTACAAAACTTGCAGATAAGCTACATAATAAAACAAATGAAAATACGATTCGAAAAAATTTATTCATTAAAGAGCAAGAACTACTAGACCCCTTAGTCATAGCCTATAATGAAAAGTGGTTAAGAGATTTACCTTATATACAAGACGCCCGTATACTCGCTTCTCTTTCAACTAATGATACCAATGAAGTAGATATATTTATTATTACAAAAGATATTTTTCCTTTCGGTGGCAGTTTCAATATTCGTAATTCCGATTCTTATACAGCAACTTTAAGTACTGAAAATGCCAATGATGGAGGTAACGCTTTTAACCTAAGCCACAACTTTGATAAGAACAGATCCATCAACACAGGCTGGGGATTTGATTATACTAATAGAAATTTACAAGGTAGCTTTACGGATGTCACATTGGGAGCAAAATCATTTGCTCCCAATGAAGCCAATGGCGATTTATCAGAGTCGACCGTTTACATAAGAGGTAACCGCCCCCTACTCACACCTAATAGTAAATGGAACTGGGGATTTGATTGGAATAATGCCAACAATAAAAATGTTTTCACTAGCAAATGGTCAGACTCTTTATTCATGAGTACTTATAATTACAACTTAAAACATTTTGATGCCTGGTTAGGCTTTCAACTATTTAGTAATCATCTTTCACTCGCTGCTAATAATGTGCATTATTTTGTACAAGTTCGTTTTTTAGAAAATATATTTAAACAAAGGCCCTCAGATTATTTAGCTCAAATAGATAAAAACTATCAAAACATTAATGCCTTTCTAGGTTCTTTTTCTTTATTTAAACAAAAAATTATAAGAACACAGTACTTATATGGTTTTGGAAGAAACGAGGATTTACCAACAGGAAAATCAATAGTCATTACAGCTGGAAATTATAGAAGGGAACAAAATTCTTTACCTTATCTAGGAGTTAAATTAGAGTCCTATAAATTACTATCTAATGAAAATTTTAGACATAGTATATTAAGCGCAGGATCAAGTTATTCCGATGGACAATTACAAGATGTTCGATTTATAGCAAGTATAGAACAAATTAATAAGCTTCGTTTTTTAGAAAGTGGTTATAAATACAGATCCTTTATAAATCTAAGTTTTACACAAACTTTAAAAAATAAATTTAATGAGGCTTTACTCATAAATAGTAGTTATGGTATACCACAATTGAATAAAGAACGCATTTATGGTGGCACACGTATTACTGCCAACTGGGAATCGGTTTGG
This sequence comes from Chitinophagia bacterium, assembly GCA_009928005.1. Classification (GTDB taxonomy): domain Bacteria; phylum Bacteroidota; class Bacteroidia; order Chitinophagales; family Chitinophagaceae; genus Sediminibacterium. The sequence goes on from RFVO01000020.1 coordinate 5,012, forward strand.
TATAATTCAAGATCTTTTTATGGTTTTAGAACCTCTCCTTTTGCATTTGGAAATATAACTTATCTCAGAACTGTGGGCCAACCCATTGGAAATGGAGATATTTATTCCTCTATAGGATCTGGTATGAGAATTAGAAATGAAAACCTCATTTTCGGCACAATTGAATTAAAGGCTTTCTACTTCCCAAGAACCAATCGTCAAGTTAGCCCTTGGAATATTAGCCTTATCACTAATCTTCGTTATAAGTACAATTCTAGTATTATTAACAAGCCCGATTTCGTTCAAATTAATTAGTATTTTAAAGCAGAAACAACCCCTATTTATTCAACCTTTCCTACTTATTTTTGTTATATATTTTTATGGTTCAAGCGTATAATTTTTTAGCAAGCTGGCAGCTTTTCCCTGAAAAAAGCGAATTCGAGTATCAATTAGTACCTAAATCGGGAAACTATAAAATTGAAAGCGTTCAAAATGGCCATGCCCTTAGTTTTAGTCATAATTGGGTTAATATTGAAAACGAGGCTTTTTATGCACAATATAGCGTTATACCCAATGGAATAGCACAGGCTTTTGAAAACCCATTATTAGGTAATGAAGTTATTGCCGAAATAAATAATGCTTCATGTTTAACTGTTCAATTTAACAAAGACAATAAAGAAGTACTTAAAGTGGTGCATGAAATTTTAGCGAACGGTTTTTTAAAAGTATCACAGTATGGTTTCAAAGAAAATGGAGAAGCTTTTAAAAATATAGAAGTTTACCATAAACAATTAAGCGTTCTACCTTATGCATCCTCTGCAGGCAGTGTAGCTATTCGTCCTACTAAAGAGGGTGTTATAAAACATAAAGCATTATCTGCCATGGAGGATCAAACCAATATGCAGTTAAATCAAATTAAAGAGCAAATTGAGTTACTAGCAAGGCAAGCACAGGAAATTAAAAAACGTAAAGAATTAAGTTTAATGATTTACGAAGCTAAAATTACTTTCAAACCGCAGATAGGACAAATATATCACGTATATGAAAAAACAGATGCCACACATGTACTTTCTTTAGTAGCACCTAGTGAATGGGGTGGCGGTTCTGGACCCTTTGCAGGATTTGTAGCTACAGTAAAATTATTAGCCGATCATACTTGGGTTGAAGTTTAATAATGAATACGAAAACTCTATCTTATAGAAACTTCATATAGTTATTAAATACAATAAAGCTACTTAAAACTTTTACTAATAACCGTACTTACTTAAAATTGCAGTAACCTTTTTCTCTACCTCTTTGTCCTTTACAACAGCAGGTGCATGATGCTTTTTAATGGTGGCATCAAAAATAAGTGGCCCTTTACATCCCCAATGTTTATTATTAATATAACTATCTACTCCATCAATATCCTTAGCAGGATTAGTTCTTGTAAAAGCAGCCCAAATAAAATTATTAAATTCAGCTGCCAACCAAGTAGCGTCTTCAGTAATAATAATCATAGCAACACCTTGCTTTTCTAATAAATTTTCACCCAGACCCTTTAATTTTTCTTGAATAGTTAAGATATATGTAGTTTCAGTATTTACAGTATTCACTGCATTTACAGCAATTACACCCGGCATCACTAATTGTGCATTTATATTTAATGCTTTTATATTTTCGGGAATAGAAGTTGCTAATTCTCTTCTGACATCACCATAAGTAGCTAGTACTAGTTTTGAACCGCTATTTAAACCATCCCCAGAATAATCTAAGGTATCCATGGTGGTGTTGGTATAAAAATGCAAGTCATTTGAAAAGTCCATTCTAGATAACATATACTGTAAAAAGTCAGGTACATTATTTACATCAAGTTTATTTGTAGCAAATTCAGCTACACTTTTACCAGTTGTTTGAGTATTTTCTGCATTATTATCTTTTAATTCAATCTCTTTCGATTTTTTAGCTTCTGCTGTAATCCAAACAAATTTTGCCAAACTTAATTGTCCAGTGCCTAAAATATGATTAGCAATGGTTAAAATTTCAGCAGGTTTTTTATTTTCTAAAAAGGGCGTATACCTTTCACTACCTATGGCTAATAATAATGGGTGAACGCCAGCAGCATCTACTGCATGTACTTCTTTTAATCCCGGTATTTCATTAGACACAGCCGACCCCGTAATATGATGAATGAGTTGCCCAAAACTAGTATCTTCTTGTGGTGGTCTTCCAACTACTGTGAATGCCCAGATGGCATTTTTTCTGGCATACACTTTATGCACTTTCATCACAGGAAAAGGATGTTGTAAACTATAATAACCTAAATGATCTCCGAAAGGACCTTCTGGTTTATTCTCTCCAGGAAATACTTCTCCGGTAATCACAAAATCGGCGTCGGTACTTACACAAAAACCATCTATATAAGTATAACCAAATCTCTTACCAGCTAACACACCCGCAAAATTCATTTCACTCATGCCTTCTGGAAGTGGCATTACTGCAGCAACACTATGTGCAGGTGGCCCACCTATAAAACAACTTACTTTTAATGGAAGTCCTTTATTATTAGCCTTGGTTTGATGCACTCCAATACCTCTATGTAATTGATAATGCAACCCAATTTCTTTGTTTAATATATAATCATTTCCATTTAATTGAATACGGTACATTCCTAAATTAGCATTTCCTATACCTGGTTTGTCTGCATCTTCTGTATATACTTGTGGAAGCGTTACAAAGGCACCGCCATCCATTGGCCAATGATGTATAAGTGGTAAATCACTAATATTTATCTCTTCAAATAAAACTGGTTTTGAAATTGGATTTTTATTCGGTAGTGCATTAATTGCAGCCGGCAAAGTAGCTAAAGATTTTAAAGGATTTTGAATTGCCGCTAAAGGATTAATTTTTATATCAATTAATTGCTTCACTGATGGAAGTGTGTCTCTAAAAATAAATTCACTTCTTTCTAGTGTACCAAAAATATTGGAAGCTGCACGAAACTTAGAACCCTTTACTTTTTCAAATAAAATAGCAGGACCTTTTTGTTCAAAAATGCGCAAATGTATGGCTGCCATTTCTAAATAAGGATCAACCTCTTCTTTGATACGTAAAAGTTGACCCGTACGTTCCAAATCCAATAAACAAGCCTCCAAACTAGAATAAGCCATTTCTTATATTTGAGATGCAAAAATAACTTAAATTCGCCTATGACTCGTTTAAGTGTGAACATAAATAAGATAGCCACTTTAAGAAATAGCCGTGGCGGGGATAATCCTAATTTAGTACAGGTAGCAAAGGATTGTGAGCGTTTTGGAGCAGAAGGTATTACAGTGCACCCCAGACCCGATGAAAGGCATATTCGCTACCAAGATGTTTATGATTTAAGCGAAATTTTGACCACAGAGTTTAACATTGAAGGCAACCCCAAGGAAACTAAATTTGTTGAATTGATTTTAGCCAATAAGCCTCATCAAGTAACCTTAGTTCCGGATACCTTGGGACAACTAACCAGCGACCATGGTTGGGATACCATTGCAGAACAAGCTTATTTAAAAGAAATTATTGGGGTGTTTAAAAAAGCAAGTATTCGTGTTTCTATTTTTGTTGACCCTAATGAAAAAATGGTGGAAGCTGCTGCAAGTACTGGCACAGACAGAATAGAATTATACACAGAAATGTATGCAAAGCAGTTTGCAGCTGGAAATAAAGAAAATGCTATTGAGCCCTATAAAATTGCTGCAGCGCTTGCAAAAAAAATAGGATTAGGCATTAACGCTGGGCATGATTTAGACAGATTCAACTTGCCTTATTTAATACAATCTATTCCAAGTATTGATGAAGTAAGTATTGGACATGCTTTAATTAGCGATGCACTTTATTTAGGTTTAGAAAACACCATTCAATTGTATAAAAGAGCGCTTTCAGTTTAAATATCAAAAACGAGTATACTATTTAAAACAAGTTTCATGAAAAAATATATTAATTTATTTTTCACTACTGTCTTTTACTATTTATTATCTAATAACATATTAAATGCTCAAGAAAAATTTGGTCCCACCCCTACTAAGCAACAACTGGCTTGGCATGAAAAAGAATTTTATTTATTTATGCATTTTGGCCCCAATACTTTTACCAATTTAGAGTGGGGAAAAGGTAGTGAAGACCCCAATGTCTTTAATCCTACTCAAATAGATTGTAATCAGTGGGCCCGTATTGCCAAAGCAGCAGGTGCTAAAGGCATTATTATAACAGCTAAACACCACGATGGTTTCTGTCTATGGCCAAGTAAGTATAGCAAGCATACAGTAAGAGAATCTAAGTGGATGAATGGAAAAGGAGATGTCATTAAAATGTTATCTGAAGCTTGTAAAAAAGCGGGGATTGAAATGGGCGTTTATATTTCTCCTTGGGATAGAAACCACCCACAATATGGTACTGCAGCGTATAACGATATCTATATTCAAACCATGAAGGAACTTTTAACAGGGTATGGTAATTTTACCGAACTCTGGTGGGATGGCGCGAATGGAGAAGGCCCTAATGGTAAAAAGCAAGTGTATGATTTTACAAGATTCAAAGATTCTGCAATGTCTTACCAACCCAATATTGTTATCTTTAGTGATATTGGACCGCATATTCGCTGGGTAGGTAATGAGAATGGACTAATTAATGAAACCAACTGGAATTTATTAGATACTGCCGGATTCAAAAGAGGTGAAGGCGCTCCTCCTAATGATACTTTGAATAGAGGTAATTTTAATGGGAAAAATTGGATAGGCGCTGAAGCAGATGTTTCAATTCGTAAAGGATGGTTTTATCATGAAGAAGAAGATTCTACAGTAAAATCGGATAAAACTTTATTTAATTTATATTTAAATTCAGTAGGCCATGGTGGTAACATGATTTTAAATGTACCTCCCAATAGAAAAGGTTTAATCGCTCCACAAGACTCAGCTGCTTTAATGAATTTTAGAAAAATTAGGGAGGACGCCTTTAGAACCAACTTATTCAAAAATGCTATAACTAAGAATAGTAAAAATGAAATAGATATTTTTTTAACAGGACCTACTACCATTAATAGCATACAATTACAAGAACAAATTAAATTTGGACAAAGAGTTATACGCTTTGAAATATATGCAGGAGATAAAGAAGCTAATATGAAAAAAATTACGGGAAGCACCACCATTGGAAGAAAGAAAATTATTCAATTCCCTACTACCACTGCCAAATACTTTAAAGTAAAAATAGTTGAGACAAAGGCCACCCCTATTATGGGAGCTGTAGCTGGATATTTTATAAAAAATTAACTTAACTTGCATCAAATAAAAATTATGTCTACACCTGCACAAGTTGGAATCATAATGGGAAGCGATAGTGATTTACCTATCATGCAGGCAGCTGCTGATACTTTAAAAACTTTCAATATTCCTTTTGAATTAACTGTTGTTTCTGCGCATCGTACACCCGATCGTATGGTTGAATATGCAAAAACAGCTCGTAAAAGAGGCTTACAAGTAATTATCGCTGGAGCAGGTGGCGCAGCACATTTACCAGGTATGGTAGCTGCATTAACTAGTTTACCTGTTATTGGAGTTCCTATTAAGTCAACTAATTCTGCAGAAGGCTGGGACAGTATATTATCTATTTTACAAATGCCGGGTGGTGTTCCTGTAGCCACAGTTGCTTTAAATGGTGCAAAAAATGCAGGTTTATTAGCTGCTCAAATTATTGGATCCACCAATATTCAAATTGGCAAGGCTATGGATGATTATAAATTAAACATGGAATCAGAAGTAATGACTAAGGTGGAGAATTTGAGAGGAACTTGGAATAATGAGTTCGATCAAAAATAATTTACAATTCTAATTTATTTTTAAAAAGTATAGTTAGGTATAATATCTTAAAATTAATATTATCTGAAACTTTAAAATTATTTTTCTAATTCTTGCTAATAGTAATAATTGTAAAGCTAGGGCTCAAAGATGTTGAATTTTGCATTACAGCTTCCACCCAATCCCATCCGTAGGCCCCTACCCACTCTGAAAAATTTTCTACTCTTTCTTGTAAACTATTTTTAGGAAATAAAGACCCCTTAATAGCTTGTATACGATCAATAGAAGTTTTTTGTTTTCTTTTTTCAGCACGAATCATTTTCTTTTCTAGTATGGCTAATTTCTTTTGTGCCTGTATCGATAAATTCTTAGCATGATCACCTAAAGAGGTATCAATTTTTATGACATCTTGCTGAATAGAATCATATAAATTATTGAGCGATGTAATATGATTGGTTAAAGCTAAATTTTCCTTCGTTTGATTTTTCACGTAGTCTAATTCTAATTCCAATAGAGGCTTAAATACATCTTGTAATGAAAAGCCCAAACTATTCCATTGAGTTGTTTGCTTTTCATTCATGAAAATAAATGAATTACGCAATTGCAAAATTGGATAATGCACTTTCACTTCATTAAATACATTTTTAAGCTCCATCCAATAAGCTAGTTCACCTCCACCACCAATAAAGGCCACGCTAGGAAGTATTGTTTCTTGATATACTCCTCTTAGTATTACATTGGGGCTAAACCTATCGGGGTGTGCATGCAATTCTTTTACTATCTCTTCTTCTGTGAAAAGAATATCGGTATCTACTACTATATAACTAGCACCTTGTTTTTCAATTCTATTTCTTGTATTCTCTTTTAAATAAAATAAATTCAAATCACGCCCATCGGACTGCACATGATAAGAACTTGCTAGCTTTTCTTTAGTTGACTGAATAGCCTTTTGAGAAAACCCAGTACTTAATTCCTTTTCCATTACATCAATAAAAAGCGATTTCAATTGTGCATTGTCTGGTTGAATTACTACTAAACCATACTTTCCAAAATACGCATGCACTAGGTTTAAAGTAGCTTCTGAAATTGTCTTCCCTTTTTGATAGGCTTGTTTTAAAACTTCTAATGTTTCTTTGCCCATTGGCTTTACAGACCAATAGCCTTCTAAGTTTTGTAATAATTTAACTAACTCATCATCTACCTTCATTCTTCCTATTGCTCCTTTCTGTTTAGTATTCCACTGGTATACTTCGCCGGCTAAAGTATAGGAACCTACTTCTTGCAAGTCGGCGTCCTCAGAACCCATATAATAAACAGGTATAAAATTATGTTGAGGAAATTGCTTTTTTAATTCAGCTGCTAATTGAATAGCATGCACTATTTTATAAATAAAATAAAGAGGGCCAGTGAAAATATTAGGCTGATGCGCAGTGGTAACCGTGAATGTATTTTCTTTTAATAATAAATTCACATTTTCATTAACTAATGTAAATGCTTCTTTATTATCCAGTGAATTAAGTAGCCTATTATTGTTATTATTGTTACTATTTTGAATATTAGAACTATCAAACTCTTTCTCTAATTGAGTGTACTGATTTTGTAAAACTTCTACCAATACTTTTCTATTCGTAGGAAATGAAGCTCTATTTTCAATAGCTTTTTCATAACCTTCTTTACTTGCAGCATAGTTTACAAAACTTTGTGCTGTACCCTTAGTTTCAATATAATCATTGATTAAGGCACTGAATAAACCAGTGGAACGATAAGATATTTGAGTAGGCTTAAATTTCATTAATGATCAAATCTTTCTGGATTGTAAAAACTAATATCAATGCTAGTTGGTTTTTCATCTATAATTTCTGAAACTAATTTACCAGTACCAGCTCCTAGGCTTAATCCCACCATAGAATGTCCTGTAGCCATAACTAAATTGTTCCATTTTTTAGTCCTACCAAGATAAGGTAATCCATCGGCAGAACAAGGGCGATAACCATACCATACCTTATCCATGGTTGGAACGGGTATATCGAATTCAGGAAAATACCTCTTAACAGCTTTTAAAATACCTATTACTCTATTAATTCTTGGAGCCGCATTGGTAGTAGTAATTTCCATAGTACCTCCAAAGCGCATTTTATTAGTATCCATAGGTGTAATAGCCACACGGCCTTCAATAAACACAGCAGGATAATTGGTTCTATAAGGTGTGTCTTCTAAAGTAATAGAATAACCTCGTCCTGGCATTAAGGGTAAATTAATATCTAATTGCTCCGCTAATTCTCTACTCCATGAACCTGTTGCCATCACCACTGCATCGGCTTTATATTTATTTGAATTAGTTATAACTGAATTTATTTTTCCGCCACCCTTTTCAAAATTTACTACGGTTTCATTCATTTTAAATTGAACACCCTTAGTTTTTAAATCATCTATTAATTGATGCATTAATTTTGCTGGATATAAATGCCCATCACATGCAAAGTAAATAGCCCCCATTGCATTTAACTTATGATTAGGTTCCATAGCAAATAATTCCTGTTGATTTAAAAGCTTGGTGTCGGTTAAACCTAATTCATGTGCTCTATGTACTAAATGATGAGAATGTTCAGCTGCTTTTTCTGTTTGAAATATCTCAAGCAAGCCTTTATGTTCATATGCGAATTTAAATTGAGGTAAGGCTTCCCACTCTTTGTAACAATGCTTACTTAAAAATGCATAGTCTCTTAATGGAATAGCAGCACGTTTCACTTTTTCAGGAGTCGCTTCTTTCATAAACTGCAATCCCCATTTTATTAAACTCAAACTTAGTCTTGGTTTTACATAAAAAGGGCTTTCTGAATTTAACATCCATTTAAATCCTTGTTTCACAATACCGGGCGTAGCGAGTGGCGTGAAGTGACTTGGACAAACATAACCCGCATTTCCATATGAGCAGTTCTGCGTCATATCTGTTTGATCAATAATAGTTACTTGATGCCCTGCCTCTTGTAAAAAGTAAGCGCTACTAAGTCCAACGATACCCCCTCCGATAACAACTACTTCCATAGAATAATTTGAAGCACAAATTTCGTGAAAATTGCGTTCATAACACAGTAAAAAGGGATGGAATTTATAGAATTACTCAGATTAAACCACTTGAAAACCAGCAGCATAGGGATCATCTGTGCTATCAATGGATATAGTATTAAATCCGTATATCTTGGCCCAGCCTTCAATAGAGGGAATAATGGCTTGTTTATCACCAATGGTGGTAGTTGATTCTACCTTTCCTATAAATACAGAACCTATAATACTTTCGTGTAAAAAAGGAACTCCTTTATTTAGTTTACCCTTTGCATGCCAGTGTGCAAGTCTTGCAGAAGTTCCGGTTCCGCAAGGTGACCTATCAATGGCCTTGTCTCCATAGAAAACGGCATTGCGCGCAGTATTCTTTTCATCCAATACCTTGCCTGTCCATAATATATGTGAGCAACCATTAATGGTAGGGTCTAATGGATGAATAAATTTATTAGTTTCATTTATGCGCTTTCTTAATTCACTACTCCATGCTATTAATTGTCCGGCTGTATAATTTTCAATGCCTTTAAAATTTTCTTGCACTTCAACAATGGCATAATAATTTCCACCATAACAAACATCAATAGTAAGCAAACCTAAATCGGGGCATTCTACTTGAATATTTTCAGCAGCCATAAAAGAAGCCACATTGGTAAGCTTCACTGAACTTACTTTTTTACCTTGCATGGTATATTCTATTTGCACTAGTCCTGCAGGGGCTTCCATACGAATTTTACCTGGAATTTTTGGTTGAACTAACCCAGCTTCAATAGCCACAGTTATAGTTCCAATTGTTCCATGACCACACATAGGTAAACAGCCACTAGTTTCAATAAATAAAACCGCTAAATCATTTTCAGGATTATGAGGTGGATATAAAATACTTCCACTCATCATATCATGACCGCGTGGCTCAAACATTAATCCCTTTCTTATCCAATCAAATTCTTTTAAAAAATGTTGACGCTTTTCACTCATGGTATTACCCTCTAATGCTGGGCCGCCATTTACCACTACCCTTACCGGATTACCACAGGTATGCGCATCAATACATTGAAAAATGGATCCGCCTAATATATAGGATCCAAAACTTTCTACACTAATGGGTTTAGTTGTGGCCATGAGATAAAATTAATACATTTGAGAACGCAATGCATAATTGTTATACCAAATTTTAATATTATGGAAACTTATGGTAAAATTCTATTGATTGCCATGCCTGCTTTTTTATTCTTAGTTTTATTTGAAAAGTGGTATGGATGGAAAAAAGGATTTGAAACAGTCAATACCTTGGATATGATTTCCAGTTTAAGTTCAGGGGTAACTAATTCTACCAAGGATGTATTAGGTTTAAGTATTGCTATTTTAAGTTATGGCTGGTTCGTTGATCGTTTGGCCTTTATGCATGTACAAAATAGTATTTGGTTGTATGTGATTGCCTTTATCTCTTTAGACTTTGCGGGATATTGGGTACACCGTTTAGCACACAGCTATAATTTTTTCTGGAACAATCATATTGTGCATCATAGTAGTGAAGAATTTAATTTAGCCTGTGCATTAAGACAAAGCATTTCTGTTATTTTCAGAATTTATGCATTTTTATTAATTCCCGCAGCTATTTTTGGCGTTCCTGCGAATGTAATAGCAGTGGTTGCACCTTTACATTTATTTGCACAATTCTGGTATCATACAAGACACATTAAAACTATGGGCTGGTTGGAGCATGTTATTGTAACTCCTTCACACCATAGAGTGCACCATGCTATAAACCCAGAATACTTAGATAAAAATTACGGTCAAATATTTATTATCTGGGATAAATTATTTGGCACTTATGTGCAAGAGCAAGAAAATATTCCTGCAGTTTATGGTATTACGCGACCTGTTCAAACTTGGAACCCCATTAAAATTAATTTCATGCATATGTGGCTACTTATTAAAGATGCATGGCGAACAAAAAATTGGAAAGATAAATTTACTATTTGGTTTAAGCCTCTAGGCTGGCGCCCTGCAGATGTAATTGATAATTACCCAGTAGTTAAAATTAAGGATGTGTACCATTTCGAAAAGTACAATACCCCTGCCTCCCCGGCCATGAAATTCTATTTATGGATACAACTTTTTTGCATGCTTTTATTAGTAAGCTATTTATATGGAAATATTGCCAGTATTGGACACACTAATATTTTTATTTATGGCGCTTTTATATTTGTACAAGTTTATGCGCTTGCTGAATTAATGGATAGAAATAAAAATGCTTGGATAATGGAAGCCGTAAAAAATATACTTTGTATATACTGGATAGTAACTAGTGGCGATTGGTTTGGATCCAATCAATTATCTACTGCTATCGCACCAGCAATTATTGTTTATTTTATACTAAGCACAGCGGCTGTATATTATTTTTCTACTATTGAAAAAAATGGAACTATAAAGCAGACAACAAGCACTGCTAAATTATTTATTCAAGATTAAGTTATAGACTAACTTATAAATATATAATTCTAGCTTAGAAAAATTCTACTAGTCTTTGTATAATATTTTGTTTATTTAGATAACCTTATCCTTCGTAAGCACTCCATTGATATTTCTCCAAATACTTAATGGGTTATTATTCTGTAAGGCTAATGGAAGTAAATGATTCGGCCAGTTTTGAAAAGAAATGGGTCTTAGCCATCTTTTAGCTGCGTTTACACCTACTGCAGTAAATCTGCTATCAGTGCTAGCAGGATAAGGACCACCATGCACCATACTATCACAAACTTCTACACCTGTAGGCACACCGTTTAATAATACGCGACCAGCAATACTTAATGAAATATTTAATAGCTCGGGTGCATTTACAAAATCAATATCGGTACCCATAATGGTTGTGGAAATTTGACCCTTTAAACTTTTCCAAACTTCTTTTAATTCATTCATCGAATTACATTGTACTAATATTGAATATGGACCAAATACTTCTTCTGCTAAATCGGGATTATTTAAAAAAGTATCGGCGTTTACAGTAGTTAAAACCGGATACCCATTATTAGAACTTGGTGTATTCTTAGTTAAGCATTCAATTCCTTTTTGCGCTAATGCATGTGCAGTATTTTTTAAATAAGCGGCCTCTATACCTGCATGCAACATAGCAGAAGGTGCTATTGAATTCATTTCAGTAGCCAAGGAATTAGCAAAACTAATTAGTGCATCACTTTTAATACCAACTAATATGCCTGGGTTGGTACAAAACTGCCCCATGCCTAAAGTAATAGAGCCTGCATAATTTTTTGCAATAGCTTCTGCATTTTTTTCAAGTGCATCTTGCAATAAAATTACAGGATTCACAGAACCCATTTCAGCAAAAACCGCTATGGGATTTTTTCTACTGCTAGCATAATCTAATAAAGCGCGGCCTCCAGTTCTTGAACCTGTAAAACCAACTGCATATATATTGTCATCTTGCACTAATGCCTTTCCTGTTTCAAAACTAGTATCGGTTACATGCTGAAAAACATGGGCTGGCATTTGAGTTGCTATTGCTGCTTGCATAATAGCTTCGGCCACCATATTAGATGTAGCTAAATGCGCGGGGTGCGCTTTTACAATAACTGAACAACCTACAGCGAGTGCACTGGCTGTATCGCCGCCTGCAGTTGAATAAGCAAAAGGAAAATTACTTGCACCAAAAACCACCACGGGCCCAATGGGGTGCATCATTTTACGAATATCTGGCTTTGGTGGTGTTTTAGTAGGAATAGCTGTATCAATACTTGCTTCAACATAGTTACCTTCTTTTAACATATTTGCAAACATGCGTAATTGAAAACAAGTTCTGCCTCTTTCACCAAGTAATCGAGGCATTGGTAAATTTGTTTCTTTATTAGCTTGCTCTAATAAGCTATCTCCTAATGCTTCTATATTAGTAGCAATAGTTTCTAAAAAATGAGCTCTTTGTAAAGGCTTTGTAAAAGCATACTGTTCAAATGCGTTGGCTGCCTTTTGGGTGATTTCAGAAATAGGACTCATTATAATTTTTGTATTATTTATAGACTATGAAACTCAGGAAGTGTAGGTCGATTTTTTAAACCTATATCAATAATAGATTCAATTCTTTTTCTTTCCTCTCCTTCTAAAATTAATCTTGGCTTTCTTACGGTTTCTGAACCAATACCTGCTTTGGCTTCTGCAAACTTAATGTATTGAACTAGTTTAGGATGTATATCCAATTCAAGTAAAGGCATAAACCATCTGTATATTTCAGTGGCTTCTGCTATCTTACCTGCTTTGGCTAATTTATATACTGCCACTGTTTCAGCTGGGAAGGCACATACTAGGCCAGCTACCCAACCATCAGCGCCTACTAATAATTCTTCTAGTGCAAGCGTATCCACTCCACATAAAATACTAAATCTGTCTCCGAATTTATTACGCATTCTAGTTACATTGGTAATATCGCGTGTAGATTCTTTTACGGCTTGTATATTAGGTACGCTAGCTAATTCTGAAAACATATCAATGGTAACTTCTATTTTATAATCTACAGGGTTATTGTAAATCATGATAGGAAGCTTAGTACTTGCAGCAATATCTTTAAAATATTGTACAGTTTCACGGTGATCCGATTTATATCGCATTGGAGGAAGTAACATTAAACCTTTCGCACCCCAGTTCTCTGCATCCTTTGCGCATTGAATTGCTACTGAAGTACTACCTTCTGCTATATTAATTACCACCGGAATTTTTCCGTTAACTATTTTAACTGTCTCTTTTACTAAGATTTCTTTTTCAGCATTAGTAAGTACGCTCGACTCACCCAAAGTACCTCCTAAAATTATACCATTCACGCCAGCCGCAATTTGAGCTTGAATGTTTTTTGTAAATAATAATAAATCTAAAGTATCGTCTTTAGTGAACTTAGTAGTTACTGCGGGGAATACTCCTTTCCAATCTATGGCCATAACTTAATTTTTATTGATGATTGCTTATTCAATTTAACAAGAATTGTCTGTAAATGATTAAAACTAAAGAAGAATTTTACAACTGGAAATAACTTAATCCACTAATTCTCCCTCTAAATCATAATCATAGGCCTTGGTTATTTTAACCATCACAAAATCGCCTGGCTTCAAACGTTTGGTGGTATTAATAACCACCTCGTTGTCCACTTCTACACTATCAAATTCTGTGCGACCTAAATACCTGCCTGCTTCTTTTTTATCTACTATCACTTTTAATACCAAGCCTTCTTTTTCTTGATTTCTAGCTAAACTTATTTCTTGTTGAACTTCCATAATTTCTTCGGCGCGTCTTTGCTTTTCAGCTGCAGGCACATCGTCAATTAAATCATGTGCGGAAGTATTTTCTTCGTGGCTATAAGTGAATATACCTACTCTATCAAACTGGTGTTCTAGTAAAAAGCCTTTTAGTTCTTCAATGTCCTCCAAAGTCTCTCCAGGGAATCCAGCAATTAAAGTTGTACGAATAGCAATACCCGGAACACGCTTACGTATTTCTTGAATCAATTTCCCCATTTCTTCACGCGTAATATTTCGCTTCATAGCAGCTAGCATATTATTACTTGCATGCTGTAAAGGAATGTCAATGTACTTGCAAATATTAGTTCGCTCTTTCATTACATCTAATACCTCTAATGGAAACTTACTTGGATAAGCATAATGTAGTCGTATCCACTCCAAACCTTTTACGTCAGCAAGTGCATTTAATAAATCGGGAAGTGCTCTTTTTTTATAAATATCTAATCCGTAATAAGTTAATTCTTGCGCAATGAGCATTACCTCCTTTACACCTTTTTTCACTAGGCCTTCAGCTTCAGCTACTAATTGCTCAATGGTTTTACTAACATGCTGGCCTCTCATAATTGGAATAGCACAGAAAGAGCAAGTTCTATTACAACCTTCACTAATTTTTAAATAAGCATAATGCGAGGGTGTACTTAATAAACGCTCACCTAAAAGTTCTGCTTTATAATTGGCATTGAGTTGATTCAACATTAAAGGTAGCTCCATGGTACCAAACCAGGCGTCTACTTCAGGTATTTCAATGGCTAAATCTGTCCTATATCTTTCACTTAAACAACCTGTCACATATACCTTGTCTAGTTTTCCTTTTTTCTTTAGGGCTACTTGGTCAAGTATTGTATTTACACTTTCTTCTTTGGCTTTATCAATAAAACCACAAGTGTTTACCACTACTATATTATGATCTAATTTTTTGTTCTCATGCACTACATCAATTTCATTGGCTAGTAATTGCCCGCTCAGCATTTCACTGTCCACTAAGTTCTTACTGCAACCTAATGTGATAATGTTTACTTTATTTTGTTTGAGCGTTTTAGCCTTCATAATTATTTATTGACCTCGTTGGTAAAATGAAATGTAATATCGGGGTTATTGGTAATTTCTGTATTCAAGAACCATTCACTCTGCGCTAAATACACCGGCGCTTCATCTTTATCTAAAGCTGCATTTTGTTGCTTGAATCTTAAAAAATCGTGTAGTTTGTTTTGATCCTTTGAAGTTAACCAACAAGCTTTGTAAAAAGGAAGAGTTCTAAATTCACATGCCGCTCCATATTCTTGTAATAAACGGTATTGTATTACTTCAAATTGTAAATCGCCCACACAACCAATAATTTTTTTATTACCTCCAAACTGCGTAAATAATTGAGCTACCCCTTCATCAGTTAATTGGGTAATGCCTTTTTCAAGTTGCTTTGTTTTTAAAGGATCCTTATTCACAAGTTCCTTAAATATCTCTGGTGAGAAAGTAGGTATACCCGTGAAATAAAATTTCTCCCCTTCTGTAAGTGTATCGCCAATTTTAAAATTACCTGTATCAAATAAACCCACTACATCACCTGCATAAGCATCTTCAATGACATCTTTACTGCGTGCTAAAAAACTATAAGGGTTACTAAAACGAACATCTTTGTCTAGCCTAACATGTTTATAATAGGTATTGCGTTCAAACTTTCCACTACAAACACGCATAAAGGCAATACGGTCGCGGTGTTTAGGGTCTAAGTTGGCATGTATCTTAAAAATAAAGCCACTGAATTTATCTTCACCTACTGCTAAAGTTCTAATACTGGTTTCTCTATCTCTAGGGACTGGTGCAATTTGAATAAATGTATCAAGCATTTCTTTCACACCAAAATTATTCACAGCCGATCCAAAAAATACAGGAGCAATTTTACCCGCTAAATAATCGGCAGGGTTCAGCGCTCCATATACGCCATCAATTAATTCTACATCTTCTCTTAAAACAGCAGCATCTTTCTCTCCAATTTTTTCTTCTAGTACAGTACTCGATAAATCTTCAATAGCTACTGTATCTTCTTCTGTAGCCTTGGTACTTGCAGCAAATAATCTTAAATTTTTATCGTGCAAATTATACACTCCTTTGAATTCCTTACCACTATTAATAGGCCAGGTCATAGGGTGTAAAGAAATTTTTAATTCATTTTCTAATTCTTCTAATAAATCGAACCTATTCTTTCCATCACGATCCATTTTATTAATAAAAACAATAACGGGTGTGTCACGCATACTACACACTTCCATGAGTCTTCTAGTTTGCGCTTCTACTCCATTTACAGAATCAATAACTAGTATAACACTATCTACTGCGGTTAGGGTTCTATAGGTATCTTCAGCAAAATCCTTGTGGCCTGGTGTGTCTAATAAATTAATTAAAATGTTATTGTATTCAAAAGACATTACCGATGTTGCCACCGAGATACCTCTTTGTCGCTCTATTTCCATAAAGTCACTAGTAGCGTGCTTCTTTATCTTATTACTTTTTACAGCACCCGCTGTTTGAATTGCACCACCAAACAACAATAACTTTTCAGTTAAAGTAGTTTTACCAGCATCTGGGTGAGAGATAATAGCAAATGTTTTTCTTCTGTTAATTTCTTTTTCGTACTTCATTATCGTTAAAAATGGCTCGCACTCAAATAATTTGAATCACGAGCCATTCGTCAATTTTTTTTAAACTAGTTAGATATCGATTGCTTCGCCATAAGCAGCTGCTACTGCTTCTTTTAATCCCTCACTCATGGTTGGGTGCGGATGAATAGCATTTAATAATTCATGAGAAGTAGTTTCTAATTTACGCGCCACTACTGCTTCGGCAATCATTTCAGTTACATTAGTGCCAATCATATGACATCCTAAGAACTCACCATACTTGGCATCAAAAATTACTTTTACAAAACCATCAGTAGCACCAGCTGCACTTGCCTTACCACTTGCCATAAAAGGAAACTTGCCCACTTTCACTTCATAGCCCGCTTCTTTAGCTGCTTTTTCAGTGTAACCTACACTCGCAATTTCTGGTGTACAATAAGTACATCCTGGTATATTATTGTAATCAATTCCTTCAGGAATATGATTAAATTTCTTTTCTTGATAAGCAATATGCTCCGCAGCATTAATACCTTCTTTCGCAGCTACATGCGCTAAGGCTTGACCAGGAGAACAATCGCCAATAGCGTAAATACTTGCAATACTTGTTTGTTGGTATTTATCTACAATAATGCGCCCTTTATCTGTTTTAATACCATTTTGCTCTAGTCCTATATTTTCAATGTTTGCAACCACACCTACTGCGCTTAAAACAATATCTGCTTCTAGTGTTACATAAGAACCATCTTGTTGTTTCACTTTTGCTTTTACTAAAGTACCTGTTGTGTCTACCGATTCAACAGAAGCATTGGTCATAATTTCAATGCCTTGCTTTCTATATTGTTTTTCTAATTCTCTTGAAATGTCTTCATCTTCTACAGGCACTATTCTTGGTAAAAATTCAACAATAGTTACTTTAGTGCCCATGCTATTGTATACATAAGCAAACTCAACACCTATAGCACCACTTCCTACAATAATCATGCTTTTTGGTTGTGTAGGAAGTACCATTGCTTCTCGATAACCAATTACTTTTTTACCATCTTGTTTTAAATTTGGTAATTCACGTGTACGACCACCTGTTGCAATAATAATATACTTGGTATCTACAACTTGTGTTTTTCCTTCTGCATCTTTCACTTCTACTTTTCCTCTTGACAAAACTTTGCCATAACCCATTATTACTTCAATCTTATTTTTCTTCATTAAGAACTGAACGCCCTTGCTCATTTTATCGGCTACTCCACGACTACGTTTAATAACTGCACCAAAATCGTGGTTCACACCTGTAGTGGAAATGCCATAGTTCGCACTATGTTTTACATACTCATAAACCTGTGCACTTTTTAATAACGCCTTAGTAGGAATACAGCCCCAGTTTAAACAAACTCCGCCTAGGCTTTCCTTTTCCACAATAGCTACTTTTAAGCCTAATTGAGAAGCACGAATTGCAGCAGGATATCCACCTGGACCACTACCAATAACGATTAAGTCGTATGCCATTGTATAACTAATTTAGTATTGAATGAGGGTGCAAAAATACCCCCAAAATCGCAAAAGAAAAAACAATTAGGGAACTATTCAAAGAATACCCGAACCATCTGAAAAAACCATTTATTATCATTGGGGCGCTGCTTATTCAGCTGATTTTCATCAAACTTGCTTAGTCCAAATAGGCCGGCCATATTACCACCTCTTACCGCTATTTCTAAATACCCTGCTGAATTAAACCAAGCCAGCTTATCCGAAATAGGCACTTCACCATAATGCTTGCTTAAATCGGTGATAGTTTCGTTACGGGTAAAAACAATTTTAAAAGTTCTGCCCTGGGCTTGTAAATCAAATTCTTCTTTACGAATATTCACCACCACATTTTCAAACTGATCTATAAATAATATTTGCCCCTCCATCCAATTCGGACCTAAAGTAGGTTGCATTGGATAAATTTCTTCAATCTCCTGAAATGCCACACCTGCATCTGCGATATTATTTGTTTTTACAAAAGCAGCAATGGCTTTAAAAATTTCTTGTGTAATTTCTAAAAAAGTATTGGCAGAATTAAAATCAATTTTAATAATTTCTTTAGGCTTCCCACCTAACATCATGGTTAAAAAACCATTATCGGGTGTGATAAAATATTGATTATTATGTTTGGTTAATAGTGCATGCCTTTTTGGAAATTGAAAAAAATTAACCATAATAAAATGCAGCGTGCCTGCAGGATAATGCTTGGCTGCATTATTAAAAATATAAGCTCCTTGTTGATAGTTCTTACTAGATAAATAATGTGTGATATCTGCAATGCCCATGCCAGGAATAGTTGACAATATTTGCCCCTTCAGTGCGCCAATGATAAAATCTTCTTGGCCAATATCGGATGTTAAAGTAATGATGGGCATTGATTAATAACGAAAAACTGAGTTTTATATTTTAAAAAAATGGGTATTTATTTTTTATCTCTTACTTCACTAACTTGCCATTTTTAAAGAAAAAATGATGCACTAATTTATCGGCCCATGCTGGAAAATATTTATTCATAAAAACGGTGCGCTTGCCTGTAAAAGTGAGCACCAAGCTTCTACTTCTTTTTTCAATAGCATGAATTATATGTGTTGCACACTGCTCAGAGCTCATCATTGCCCCCTCATCCATTGGTGACTCTCCATGTGCCTTTGCATTTTTGTCCAAGGCTGCATTTCTAATATTAGAAGTAGTGAAACCAGGGCAAACCCACATAACATGGGTGCCTGATGTATATAGCTCAGTTTTTAAAGCCTCTAGCCACCCATTCAGAGCAAATTTAGAGGCTGAATAACCGCTTCTTCCTGGAAGCCCTCTATATCCTGCAATAGAAGAAACACCAACTATAACCCCCTTATTTTGCTGAATAGAAGGCAGGGCTGCTTTTGTACAATAGACCGTACCCCAGAAATTAATATCCATGACATTTTGCAAGGTTTGAACAGAAACCTCAGAAACCAAGGCCCTCATAGAAATACCCGCATTATTTATTAAAATATCTATTCTACCCCATTTATCAACAACTTGCATGATAAATGCTTCTGATTCGTTTTGTTTACTCACATCAACTTGTGCTGTAAATAAATTGGAAGCAGAAAATTCAGATGTTAATAAAGAGAGTTTATTAACACTTCTACCACAAGTAGCAACTTTTGCACCTAATGCCAAAAACTGCGCTACCAAAGCCTTTCCGATGCCATCAGAACCACCAGTTATTACCACAATTTTATCTGTGAAATTGGACATCTTTTAGAGTTTCTACAAATATAATTCTTATTTGAAGATGAACGACTTAGAAGGGTTTTGAGTGGGGAAAATAAATAACCCCTTTTATTTGGATAGTTTTCATTAATGCTTATTTTTGCACTCCCCTAAAAAGGGCGGTTAGAATTGGTAGCTCAGTTGGTAGAGCAATACACTTTTAATGTATGGGCCCTGGGTTCGAGTCCCAGCCAGTTCACAAAGCTCCCCGAGAAATCGGGGGGCTTTTTTGTTTCAAGGACGTGTCGAAAGCTTGCTTTCGTAAACGGACGAGAAGTAAAAAAGGCAACGAAACGCGATGCGATTCGTTGAAAACCCCCGAATATTCGGGGCAAGCTTTGAGTAAGGACGCCATTCAGGGAAGTCGGCGGAATGAAATGAAGCCGACAATCCCTGAAATAAAAAACTTACTTCTTCGAACTAAACATCTTATCCTTAGGATTACCTCCCGATTTTAAATAGGCAAGTAAATCTTTTAACTCTTCGGCGTTTAAACTATTAATTAAACCAGGCAACATAGGAGATATCTCGGAAACTCTTGTGCGTGTCACCTCATTCTTTAATACTTCTTTAGTGTTTTGCATAGCAAAAGGATTTTGCGCTATAACATACTTACTACCATCCTCACTAATTAATTTTCCAACAATCGACCCTCCTTTTTTAAGATAAAACACTGTTGATCCAAATTGATCTGAAATACTTTTATTAGGTTCTATAATTGCAGTAAGCATATCCTTATAAGAGAATCTTGTTCCAACTTGTGTAAGATTTGGACCAGACACACCACCTTCCCCTCCCATCGCATGGCATGCAGAACAAAGTACAGTAGAGAACATGGCCTTCCCATTTTCAAAATCTCTATTGGTTAATCCGTCTTTTACATAAGCTAATGCAGTATCTACTTCCCAATTTCTTCCTGGCCCTTTTGGTTGTTTAATATTTTCTTTTAAGCCCATCATGGCTTTATTTACAATTGAATCTCCTGATAAAGTATTGTAATAGTCAAATGTATTTTTTGAAACATTTTTTAAAGCGTCTTTTCTA
>RFVO01000191.1 GCA_009928005.1 Chitinophagia bacterium
TTGATGCCGATCCTAAAATGGCATTAGACGAAGTGAAAGATGCCTTTCCAATGTTTCCTAATTTATCTACTTCTACACTTCCTATCAAGGCCTTAGTTGCTAGGTACTATTTCAGAGATAAAATGTACGATGAGTCGATGCGTTTATTAAATGAAAGCGATCACGTAAACCCTGCATTACATTATAATGATTTTATTAAAACTGCAATTTTTGCAGCTAAGCAAAATTTTGATAGTACTGCTTTTTATGCATATCGTGCTTTTTATAATTGGCCAAGAGCTACTTCTTATTATAAAAATGCATTATTCGCAGCAGCTAAAAAGAAAGATACAGTTGAGATTAATAAAGTTTATAACGTATATAAAAAGTATAGAGATGGAGGCGAGGCAGTGAATCAATATTTGATGGCAATGTATGAAGTGAAAGGTGGAGCCGATAAAAACATGATTAATATTTTAGATAGTGCTTTTGTTCATTTCCCAAAAGATACAGTGCCACTTTTGAATGCTAAAAATTTACTTTCTAGAGGTGTTCTAGGAAATCAAGCTAATGGACAAGTTGTAGTTTCTAATCAATTTTCTGCAGAGGGTGGGAAGTTATTTGCAAAAGGCAAATATACTCAAGCAGCTAATATGTATATGAAGGCAAGTGCAATTGAGCCAAATAATTATACGCATTATGAAAATGTAGCTATTTGTTATTATACGAATAAGAATTTTGAAAAAAGTATTCCTTATTTTGACAAAGCTGCTTCTTTTGCAAATAATAATACAGGCAAGTCTGAGTTTTTTAAAGCCATGTCACTTGTAGCTATGGGAAAAAATAGCGATGCATGCGGCCCTTTGCAAGCGGCTAAAAAGAAAAATTATCCAGATATTGATAAGTATATTGCAATGTATTGTAAATAAATTTTAATAAATTAAATATTTTATGAAAAAGATTTTATTAGTAGGATTGGTATTATTCGGTTTTTTAACTATAAAGGCGCAAACCAATTCAACACCTGCTCAGGTTGATATCGCTAAGGTTTTGAAGTTCACCAATGACAATTATGATATGGGTAAAATTGCTTTTGGAAAACCCACTGAATTTACCGTAAGCATTCAAAATATTAGTAATTATAACATTAGTTTAGATAATGTAATGGTAGGATGTGGTTGTACTACTCCAAAATATACCAAGGATCAAGTTATTCTTCCTGGAACAACCGCGACAGTGGTTCTAGGCTTTAATGGATCTGCAGTGGGCATGTTTTCAAAATCAGCTACCTTATTTTTTAGCGGCAATTTGAATAAGACTGTTTCTTTCCATGGTGAAGGGGTGCAGTAGTGTTTATTATTGTAAAAGAATATTTAGAGAAATATCCTCATCTATCATTGGCCAATGAATTCCATAATTGGAAGGTGATAT
>RFVO01000192.1 GCA_009928005.1 Chitinophagia bacterium
GATTAAATGAGTATATAGTGTTCAGCAACGGTAAGTTAGAAATTAAAAAATTTTTAGATATATGATCAACGATAAAAATGATAATAAAGTTCAATTGATTGGTTATTATGGTAGTAATACAATGTTTTATTCTTGAATAAGTTAGATCTGTACCATATAATAAATTGTGAACATTAATAAAGTATGGACAGATAGTGAAGATTCAATCGTAAAAAACCATTATGAAACAATGGAAAAAAAAGTTTTGCTGGAGCTTTTGCCAAATAGGACATGGGATGCAATTCAGCTAAGAGGAAAACGTAAATTCAATTTAAATAGAGAAAAATTCAGAAAACAGTTTGGCAATAATCATAAGAAAGGAAAAAAACATCCATACAAGCCTCGTTTTGATAATAGAAAAGAAAAATGCGAGTACATTTCTGCTAGAGGCTATAAATATATTAAAAATAAAGATTATTTAGAAATTTCAAATGGATGGGAAATGTATAGACCAGAACATATTTTAGTAGTAGAGAAAAATATTGGCAGGAAACTAAACAGAACAAAAAACGGCAAAGGAGAAGGCGTTCATCATATTGATGGCGATAAACTAAATAATAAACTAGAAAATTTATTTTTATACAGCGACGAAAAAGAACATTCAAAAATACATCAGTCACTAGAAAATATCGCTTATTTTTTAGTAAAAGAAGGAAAAATTTTATTCAATAACATTACAAAGACATACGAATTACATGAACAATAATAAAAATACAGTAGAACTAATTGGACATTACGGAAACGACGAGCTTATTGCTTGTTCGGCTTGGACATCAACAAGCAGAGACTTGACTGAAGATAAAATTCAAAGAATCCCTAAACTTCTTAAAATGCTTGCGGATGCAGGTCATCACACACCTTTTGAAAAATCTTCTCTTCACTTCTTAGTTGATACAGATATTGCTAGTCACATTCATATTATAAAACACCGAATTGGAACATCTGTTAATGGCGAATCCGCTCGTTACAAAGAAATCAAAGAAGATAAGTATTTGATTCCTAATGACTGGCCTGAAGATTGGCAGCTTGCTCTAGCTAATTATACAGAAGAAGGCAATAGACTTTATCATCAATGTATTAAGAGTCTATGCGACAGAGGTTTTGATAGAAAGCGAGTGAAAGAATCTGCTCGTTATTTTAAGAATTATAATTCTCAAATTCAAGCTGACGTAATGTTTAATTGGCGTTCTTTCTATCACTTCTTAAGCTTGCGTAATAAACCTGACGCTCAGAAGGAGATTAGAGAAATTG
>RFVO01000193.1 GCA_009928005.1 Chitinophagia bacterium
ACAAGTTATTAAAACTTGTTTAATACAATACAATTCAGTTAAATAATTATATAAAATAACAAAAAGGTAATCCTTATAAGCTCATAGGGCTATAAGTGGCTATCTTTCCCCCTTTTTCACCCCCTAAAAGGATTATATAGCTTGGGAATGCTTTTACTTCTTTTCAATGTTAGTTATATATTAATATTTATTTGGCTTATAAAAATGGCTATACTATAAATATTTATTAATTTAATGTCCTCAACTAGAAAATATTAATGGCAAGACCTTTTTAATAAATTATTCTTTAAAACCATGATAAAAAAATCACTTATAAAAACTTCCCTCTTTATATTTATACTATTTTTTGCAAATAATTTATTTGCTCAAAATGATTTTATAGGAAGATGGCTTTCACCTAGTAAAAAAGGCATTGTGGAAACCTATATTCAAAATAATAAATTGAATGGTAAATTGGTTTGGGTGAAAACAGAAAGAAAAGATATTTATAATGCCGATAAAAGTTTAAGAAATAGAGAAGTAAAAGGATTGGTAATGTTAAATGATTTTACTTGGGATGCACCACAATGGGTAGATGGTAAAATATATGATCCTGAAGGAGGAGCTACATATAGTAGTAAAATGTGGCTTAGTGATGACAAGCAAACCTTAAATGTGCGCGGTTATATTGGGTTTTCCTTACTAGGTAGAACTGAAAAATTCACAAAAGTTAAATAAATTATATGTCCCCTAAAAAAAAAGATGATTTTATTTTAATAAGTAGTCATACAAGCTGCGAAGTAAAACAAAATAATGTCAATCAACAAAAATCCTTATTTGCAACAAGTGCTTTCAAAGTAGGAGATACAATTGCTTGTTTTGATGCTTCAAAATTTTTAGATACTCCGAATTATCTAACAGTCCAAATAAGTGAAACAAAACATATTCTTTTAGCTCCTGAATATTTACAATATATAAATCATTCTTGTGAACCGAATGTTTTATTTAATACTAGCACTATGCTATTAGAATGCGTGAATGATATTGAAGTAGGTGATGAACTTTGCTTTTTTTATCCAGCTACAGAATGGAGAATGGCACAACAATTTATTTGTAATTGTGGTAAGCCCAATTGTGTAGGTTTAATACAAGGAGCGGCTGATACACCCACAGAAGTATTAGAAAAATATAAACTAACCGATTTTATCAAATCAATGGCTGCGAAATACAAAACATTTTTATTAATATTTTAAATAAAAAACCCTGAGATAAATTTATCTCA
>RFVO01000194.1 GCA_009928005.1 Chitinophagia bacterium
TAACTGGCATTGCTGGTTTTTGGCCTGTTTTCCCTCTTTATTTTTTAGGTTTAATAGGTGTTTTAAGCCATTTTTTTATTGGCCCATTACGTTTGGTGCAAGCGCCCATGGAAGTGGGAGATATGGATGAAGTGGAGCGAATTTTAGCGACTATCTGGTGGCCTCAACTTTTATACAAGCCTGTCCGCAGTACTTATTATACTATTAAGGGTAATATTGCCATGGCAAAACAAGACTTTGATACTGCTGAAAAGCATTTAAAACATAGCAACGATTTAGGATCGGCGATGCCTGAGGCAGAAGGCGCCAACAAATTGCAATTAGGAATGATGGCTATGCAAAAAGGCGATACTAAACAAGGGGAGTCTTATATACGTGCAGCTATTCGTGCAGGTATTCCAGATAAAGAATCGGAAGCGGTTGCATTTTTAAGTATGTGTCAAATTTTTATGAACAAGCGCGAGTTTCGTGCCGCTAAAGATTATTTCCGCAAAGCCAAGGCTTGCAAACCCACTACTAAACAAGTAGTAGATCAAATTAAAGAAATCGAGAAATACATTTCTCGTATGCCAGGGTAGTTTTTGATTTACTTTTTACCTGATTATATTATTAAGCCCACTTCAGTCGAGTGGGTTTTTTATTGGACAATTTTCTAAACGTATAAATACGCTGAAATTGGATTGGATGGGTTCTTATTATTGAATCAATAAAAATAATAAACCTATAAGTTG
Source organism: Chitinophagia bacterium (assembly GCA_009928005.1). Classification (GTDB taxonomy): domain Bacteria; phylum Bacteroidota; class Bacteroidia; order Chitinophagales; family Chitinophagaceae; genus Sediminibacterium. The sequence goes on from RFVO01000194.1 coordinate 732, forward strand.
ATTTTATGAAATTTATACCTATCTTTACCGAGCCAGAGTATTGTGATTTATGGTCAACTTGTTATCCAGAATATGAAATAAATGAAGAGATAAAAGACATTTACTCCATGTTAATGGATGATAAATGGTCTGACGATAAATATCTTTTAGAATTTATAAAACATAATGAAGAATGTTTAAATGACAACTATTGGGCAGGGGTAGATATGTTTGAAATTATTAACAATATAAAAATAGAAATGGCTTCTTTTGATGAGGAACTTTATTTAGCAGATCAAAATAAGCAAATGAATAATAGTAGGAGTTTAGATAAGATATTTTTAAAGTTGCATCAAAACATATACTCTTTGAACACCTTTAATGAAACTTATCGAAAGGCAAGGCCTAATTTAAGTAGATCCATTATAAGACTTTATGGAATTGAATTATCAGATAAAACAATAATAATAACTGGCGGTACTTTAAAGCTTAAACAAAAAATGATTGGTGAAAATTTTGATATAGAACTTAAAAATTTAAAACGTGTTCA
>RFVO01000195.1 GCA_009928005.1 Chitinophagia bacterium
TTTAAAGACCTTGGTAGGCCTTCATGGTATTTTTTAAAAGCCCTGCAATGGTCATAAGTCCTACCCCCCCAGGCACAGGAGTAATAGCAGAAGCTTTAGCGCATGCTTCTTCATAATTTACATCGCCCTTAATTCTAAAACCTTTTTTGGCGGTGGCATCTTCAACGCGGGTAATACCTACATCTATAATAACAGCACCAGGTTTAATCATGTCGCCTGTTAAAAAATTAGGCACACCTAAAGCAGCTACAATAATATCGGCACCTAAACAAACTTCCTTTAAATTTTTAGTGTGGCTATGACATATAGTTACAGTGCAATTGCCTTGTGCAATATTGCTACTTAATAAAATACTCATGGGTCTTCCTACTATATTACTTCTACCAATTACTACCGCATTTTTTCCTTTGGTTTCAATTTTAAAATGTTCAAGCATTAAAATAATTCCATAAGGTGTGGCTGGAATAAAAGTATTTAAACCTTGTACTAGTCTTCCCACATTCACAGGATGAAAACCGTCTACATCTTTAGCAGGATCAATGGCTTCAATGACTTTAGATTCTTTAATATGTTTAGGTAAGGGTAATTGAACTAGTATACCATCGCAATTAGGGTCTTTATTTAGCTCAGCAATTTTTGCTAAAAGAACAGCTTCTTCCACATTGGCGTCCATTCTATATAATGAAGAACCAAAACCAGTTTCTTCACAGTTCTTCACTTTACTTGCCACATAGGTTTCACTCGCTCCATTATTACCCACCAATATGGCAGCTAAATGAGGCATTCTTTTGCCAGCGGCTTTCAGGGCCTGTGTTTGTTCCAAAAGGGTTGCTTTTACGGCGGCGGCGGCTATTTTACCATCTAATACTAACATGTTGCAAATTTAGTTCTTGTGCATTGCAGTGCTGTAATTTTTTTTTAACATTCCATCCCCTGTATATTTGTAGTCTTAATATAAAGTATGGAACAAAACCCGAACCAGCCCTTAAACATTGAAATTAGTGAAGAAATCGCCGAAGGATCTTATGCGAATTTGGCCATCATCACCCATAGCAATGCCGAATTTGTTGTTGATTTTGTCAATGTTATGCCAGGAACGCCCAAGAGTAAAGTAAAAAGTAGAGTTATCTTAACCCCTATGCATGCTAAAAGGTTTATGAAGGCCTTGGTAGAAAATGTAGAAAGATACGAAGCGGCCAATGGAACTATTGCAGACATGTTGCCTGTAGAAATTCCTATGAATTTTGGAGGCCCTAC
>RFVO01000196.1 GCA_009928005.1 Chitinophagia bacterium
CCTCAAAACCAAAGTGGTTTGAAGGGGTAAAATGACCCTTCATACTTCTCAATAGAATAACAATAAGCATTAAAGTTCCAAGCATTACGTGAAATCCGTGAAATCCTGTTAGCATAAAGAATGTAGCGCCATATGCACCTGCACCTAATGTAAGGCCCATTTCTGTATAAGCGTGGTGATACTCCATGGCCTGGCAAATTAAGAATGAAATGCCTAATAAAACAGTTAAAAATAAACCGATCACAAGTTGCTTGCGATTTTTCTTTAATAAACCCCAGTGTGCCCATGTAACAGTTGCACCAGATGTTAAAAGTAAAAGTGTATTAATTGCAGGCAATCCCCATGCGCCCATAGGCGTAAACTTAGCGGCCACATACTCTTTGCCTAACACGACACCACCTGGTCCAGCTGATGGCCAAGCATCAGTAAATCCTTTGTACATAGTAAATTCTGGATCGAATGATGCCAACTCTGGAATTGCAATGATTCTCATGAAAAATAAAGCACCAAAAAACGCTGCGAAAAAAGCAACTTCGGAGCCTATGAATGTAATCATGCCCATGCGAAATGATTTATCTTCCCATTTTGAATAGGCACCTTCTTGGCATTCTGAAACCACGCTCGCCATCCATTTAAAAATCATGGTGAGGGCTACTGTAGCGCCAAATATCATCATCCATTTACCTATAGAAAAGCTATTAAGCTTGAAAACAAACCCTGTAAGAAGCGTTAAAAGTCCCACGGATAATAAAATAGAATAATTAGCCGAATGAGGAACAAAGTACTGCCCTGATTTTTGAGTTTGAGTTGCCATCTTTTAAATATTCCTTCGTTTTCTGAATTTATTAAAAATAATCTTTATTTTACAGCACTATAAAATGCGTAAGACAAAGTCACAGTATTGATGTCTTTCGGCAAATCGGTGCTTATATAAAACCTCATTGGAAATATTTTTGTTTCACCAGCTTTTAACTCTTGACGCTGAAAACAGAAACATTCCAATTTTTTAAAATAAGGTGAAGCTTGTCCAGGACTAAGGCTTGGGATTGCCTGTCCAGCTACTACCCCATTTGTAATATTTTTAGCTGTAAATGTCACAACTAAAATTTCCCCAGGATGAACATTTACGCTGCTTTGGTTTGGATAAAAATTCCAACCCAATCCTGGCATTACTGTACTTGTAAACTCTACCTTAATTGATCTTGTCAAATCAACTTTAGTGGTTGATTC
>RFVO01000197.1 GCA_009928005.1 Chitinophagia bacterium
GAAATAATAACAACACCAGACCCACCAGCGCCACCACCGCCATAATTTGTGCCTGTTCCACTACCACCACCTCCACCGCCACCACCTAAGTTAGCAGTTCCTGCTGTACCTGTAGTGCCTGCACCTGAACCACCTGTACCACCACCACCTGTGCCACCAGCACCGCCAGTGCCACCAGTTCTAGAATCTCCACTACCACCACCGCCACCACCAGCATAAGTTATAGATGAACCAGTGATGGATGATGCTGTTCCATTACCTCCAGCGCCTCCAACACCAGCGGAGCCGCTACCACCACTATTTGAACCAACAGCACTAGCGCCACCGCCGCCACCGCCGCCAATAGCACCTGTACCACCAGCATAACCTTGACCTGATGTGGCTGTTCCTCCGGTACTTGGAGTGCCACCACTATATCCGCCACCACCTCCAGACCCACCATTTCCACCAGTTTGATTAGATGTATAACCACCGCCATAACCACCACCTACAGCGGCAGTCAATGAACCAAATTGAGAGTTAACACCATTTGAACCATTAACACCACCGCCTCCAGCACCACTAGCAACACCGGCACCACCAGCACCAACTGTTACTGTATAAGACTGTCCTGAATTTAAAGATGTTGTACCTGTTAAATAGCCACCAGCACCACCACCGCCAAAACAACCAGCGCCACCACCGCCAGCAACAACAAGATAGTCAATGTTATAAGGCTCAGTATTTGTTGTGTTTAAATCCAGCCATGCAGAACTTGCAGAGGAATAAACTTCATATTTACTTTTAGTTGTGTTGTAACGAATCATTCCGACAGTTGGACTACTGGGTCGTTGTGCTGTTGTTCCTACATTTAGTGTTACTGCGCCGGTAGCATTAAAAACAGTGTTTTGACTTGAATTAACAGTAATTGCGGTTGTTCCACCGGTTGCAATGCCAACAGTGTCAGCGGCAGGGTAGAACACACCTGTGTTGGTATCAGTTCCTTGGACAGCAGGAGTACCAGCAGAACCATCTACTCCTGAGATTCCCGTTGTGCCGTTGATGACGATGGTCATGCCGTGTAACTCCCAGAGCCAGTGAATTTCAAAATTGTATTTGAGCCTGATGTGGTGACTGTTGGCGAGCCTGTGGTTGTTCCAGTGTAATTTGCAGTTGGGATAGAAATAATGACAACGCCGGAACCGCCAGCACCACCATTACTAGTAGAAACACCGCCAGCACTACCACCG
>RFVO01000198.1 GCA_009928005.1 Chitinophagia bacterium
TTAAGTTAAATAGAGATCTTTTTTTAAAATTTTACTTAATTAATCAGCGTGTAAAAACAATGATGACTCCCAATTAACTACCCAGTGTAATTTTTAATAGTTGGGTCATACCCCCACTTAGTTATCACAGGCAAACTATTCCTCAGGTAAGAGATTCTCAACTTTTACATTTAACGCAGTAGCGATTAATTTTAAATAGGATACAGAGAAATTAATTTTACCAAGTTCCAGACGGTTTATTTGAGAATAGTCTTTATCGTTGCACTTAAACGCTAAATCAGTTTGAGATAAACCTTGGGTTAGCCTAATAGAGCGTACATTTTCCCCTATTCTTTTTAGGAATTCATCATCTCTATAGTAAGGTTTCCTTTTGGCTTGAATCACAATACAAAAAGAATACATAAGGATAATTTGTCATAGGGATAATTATCCTTATATTTGTTTAACCCCCAGCAGTTCTTTTAATGAAAAAATTAACAAAATGGAGCCTGATACCATTTAAACAGGGGAGTATTCTGAAAATCCTTAAGAGTAGGAGTAACTAATTCAACAAAAATTTATGAAAAAGAAATTTTTACAATTAATGGCATTTACTGTAATTGTTGCTATGATAGCACCAGGATGTGCCACATTATTTGGAAGTACAAAGGCTCAAGTTTACACGAGTAGTGATCCTAAAGGAGCTGATGTTTATGTTAATGGTGTAAGAATGGGTACAACTCCATTTACACTAAATCTAGCTAAAAATCAAGAGTACATGATTGAGTTTAAAAAAGAAGGGTACAAAACAATTGGACAAAAAATTAATTCTAAAGTTGGTGCTGGTTGGGTAATCCTGGATGTTTTAGGTGGATTAGTTCCTGTTGTTATTGATGCAGCTACAGGAAATTGGAAAAAATTAGATCAGGAACAAATTAATATTGCTTTAGAAAAAGAAAATAAATAAGAACAAAAAACAGCCCCTAAGGGCTGTTTTAATATAAATATGTTCTATGAAAAAGAAAGTAATTATTTATTTAGGAGTATTGTTTACACCAGTACTACTGTTGTTACTTCTAACAAAAAAGTAGTTAGCAAGTACTAAAAAGGTATCACAATAAAAATGGCTAAGCATAACACATTGGATATCATAACCCTGAGGTCACGAGTTCAAATCTCGTTCTCGCTACACTTAAAATCAAGGACTTACGTTAAATCGTGGGTCCTTTTTCATTTGTTATGGGTTG
>RFVO01000199.1 GCA_009928005.1 Chitinophagia bacterium
TATAGTAATCAAAAGTGCGAGAGGTAAATAGTAATTCTTAATATCTTTTTTATATAATAAAATGGAGAGGTTTGTAAAAATGAAAAAGGTACTTACTAATCGAGCCAAACAAACAATAGCCTCTATCACATTCATAGCATAACTTATAGAAACAATGGCCCAAATAAAATAAAAAGTATATAGAAGTGTAAATTGATGATTGAATACTTCTGTAATGGCCTCAACATATTTTTTTCTATTAATAAGAATATAGGCAAGCACCACTAAGTCCACAATACTTGTATACAACCACTGTGCCCCCATTACATCGGCGCCCCCTAAATCGGGTACAAAGTGAACGGCTAAATAAATTGCAGAGAAAAATAAGAGTATATAATCGGCGCCTTTTTTCATGTATTAAAATTAGTATATTAATTGGATTTAATTAACCCTAACCTTCATTACTACTTTTTTAATAGGGTCATCCCCTATCATGGGGGCATGCACATCTTCTGGAAAATAAATACTAAACATGCCAGCCTGTAAATTAAAAAATAATGTAGGGGTATCGGCAAAAAATAATACATCTTTCTCTTCGCTATATGCACCCTTGGGCATTGAACAACTGGTTCTAGCTCTCCAACCAACTTTTTCTTTTCCTTTTAATACAATTTGAATATCTATATAAGTATTATGGCATTCAAAACTAGCTAATGATTCTTCTTCAGACACACAGTTCCCCTCCATTATAATAGCCTTAATATCTTCCCCGTCTACCAGCATTGTTCCTGGTTCAGTATTTAATAAATTGGTGGTTACGATATAGTCAATTGCCTTGGCAAAACGCGGATGAAGGCTTGTATATTTATTAATTTCACTTAATTTATCTATTACCATAATTTAACATTAGATCTTTATGTGATAATTCCTCTAAATCAAAATAATAGAATTTCTCACTCAATCCCAAATCTTCTATAATTGTCTTTGCTATGCGTACGTCACCGGATTCTTTGATTCCGTGTGTATATATACTGGTTTTATACAATAAATTCACTTTTATTAAAGTATCCAGGATCAACCTACTATCCATACCTCCAGATAGAGGCAAAACTATACGATCTGGACTTCGTTTTTCTATTTCATCAGAAATTTTCTGCGAGAAAACATCGTAAAGATTACTAATTGTCGGTTTTACCTTAAGTTCCAATGGTGGTAAATTCA
>RFVO01000200.1 GCA_009928005.1 Chitinophagia bacterium
ACAGGACGCTTCTACTTTAAGTAATTTATTGGCTGCTTATGCGGATCATCCCAATGTAGCTGGCATAACCTTATTAAGTTTAGGATGTCAACACTTACAAATAGATGATTTTAAAAATGATTTAAAAAAAAGAAATCCAAATTTCGATAAGCCCTTAATTATTTTTGAACAACAATCATCACAAAGTGAAGAGCAATTAATTAAATCGGCTATACAGTCCACTATCGAAAAATTAAAAGAGGCTAATAAAATTGAAAGAAAACCAGCACCACTTAGTAAACTATGTATTGGCGTGAAATGCGGTGGTAGCGATGGTTTCAGTGGCATATCTGCAAATCCAGCTGTTGGTCATGCAGCCGATATTTTAGTTGCCTTAGGCGGACAAATATTACTTGCAGAGTTTCCTGAATTATGCGGAGCAGAGCAAGAATTAATTGATAGAGCAGTGGATGAAAAAACTGCGAATAAATTTATTAGACTCATGGAAGAGTATAATAAAATGGCACATGCAGTAGGAAGTGGATTTCATATGAACCCTTCTCCTGGTAATATAAAAGATGGACTAATTACTGATGCAATTAAAAGTGCAGGAGCTTGTAAAAAAGGTGGAACTGCCCCAGTAGTAGATGTATTAGATTATACCGAAGCTGCTACCAAGGCTGGTTTAAGTTTAGTTTGTACTCCAGGCAATGATGTAGAAGCCACCACAGGCAAAGCAGCAAGCGGCGCTACTTTAATTTTATTTACAACAGGCCTAGGTACACCTACAGGTAATCCTGTCTGTCCTGTCATAAAAGTATCTACCAATACAAAACTTGCTAATCGAATGTCTGATATTATAGATATTAATACTGGAGAAATTATTGATGGCATTAAAACTATTGAAGAAATGGGAGAAGAAATTTTAGACTACTGCATTAAAGCCGCAAGCGGAGAAGTCATTCCAAAAGCAGTGCAATTACATCAAGACGATTTTATACCTTGGAAAAGAGGCGTCTCCTTATAATAATAGAAGAATCATTTTACAATAAAATATTAATACCATGTTTTTACTTCATCAAAAAACGGCAGTTGTCACTGGGGGCGGGAGCGGCATTGGAAAAGAAGTTTGTATCGTATTAGCAAAACAAGGTGCAAAAGTATTTGTGGTGGACCTTAGTGAAGAAAGTG
>RFVO01000003.1 GCA_009928005.1 Chitinophagia bacterium
CGCAAGTACACCGGCCCATGATAATTAGCAATCGCCTTAGTGGCAGCCTTGGTTTGGTTAAAATCACAAGGTACAACCACGGTCATGCCTGGTAACATTTTCATTAGTCCAATATCTTCTAAAATTTGATGCGTGGCACCATCTTCACCTAAAGTTAATCCTGCATGCGATGCACAAATTTTTACATTCTTATCGGAATAAGCAACACTTTGTCTAATTTGATCATACACTCTTCCTGTACTAAAGTTTGCAAAAGTAGTAGTGTAAGGAATTTTTCCTCCAATAGTTAAACCTGCAGCCATACTAATCATATTAGCTTCTGCAATACCTACTTCAATAAAACGATCAGGAAATTCTTTGATAAAGGGACCTAATTTAAATGAACCAGCTAAGTCGGCAGTTAATACCACTACTTCACTATTTTCTTTAGCCAACTCATGAATACCTTCACCAAATCCGGCTCTAGTTTCTTTTTCATTTAAGGCTACTATATCTTTTACGTTCATATTATTTTAGTTTACTTGAATTTTTTTAAAGTTCGTCTTGTACATTTATTTTTTATAGTACAATGTGTTGAATTAATTTTCAAAGGTTGAATAAAAATACGGTGTCTTCGCTTCAAACTCGGCACTACAAGTATCTACCATTTTATAAACTCTAGTAATACCTAGGGCCTTTCTTTTTTCATACACTGCATCATCGTTGGTATTGCCTGTTAATAGTTTAGAAATTTGCATATCACTAAATCCATGTTGTTTGGCCTCTTTCATTAATTCAATAGATATGGTTTCAATTGAATGCTTCATCAATTCTTTTTCGATATTGCAGATGATTCTTATTTGGTATAAAAACCAGTTGTCAATACCTGTGGCTGCTGCTATAGAGCGCACCGTAGACCCTTGCATTAAGGCGTCTTTGATTCTAAATATACGATCCCATTTTGGTACTTTAATGTATTCCATTAACTCCTCATTCTTCATTAAACTCTTTCCATAATAACCTAAACCAATGGCTTCATTCTCTAAACTTTGACAAGCTTTTTGAATGGCTTCTGTAAAGCTTCTTCCAATGGCCATTACTTCACCCACACTTTTCATTTGAAGTCCTAAAGTATCATTCGCGCCTTTGAATTTATCAAAATTCCATCTTGGCATTTTTACAATCACATAATCTAATGCTGGTTCAAAGTAGGCTGAAGTAGTTTGTGTGATTTGATTTTTTAATTCATCTAATCTATAACCTATGGCTAACTTAGCTGCAATTTTTGCAATGGGGTAGCCCGTTGCTTTTGATGCAAGTGCAGAAGAGCGAGATACCCTTGGATTAATTTCCACCGCAATTAATTCTTCTGTTACAGGATTTTGTGCAAACTGTACATTACATCCTCCAGCAAAATTTCCTAAGCTACGCATCATTAACATGGCTTTGTTACGCATGTCTTGGAAAGAAGTATCGCTTAAAGTCATTGCTGGTGCTACGGTGATAGAATCTCCTGTATGCACACCCATGGGATCCAAGTTTTCTACAGTACAAATAATAACAACGTTATCGGCCTGGTCTCTTAATAATTCTAATTCATATTCTTTCCAACCTAATACTGCTTTCTCTACTAATACTTCGTGAATAGGAGAGGCCTTCAAACCTTTCTCTAATGCTGCATCTAATTCAGAAGCGTCATGCACAAATCCTCCACCGGTTCCGCCTAAGGTGAATGAAGGACGTATTACTAATGGGAAACCTATTACTTGTGCAAATTCTTTTCCTTCCAAAAAACTATTTGCAACCCTACTAGGCGCAACTGCTACTCCAATTTTTACCATCAATTGTCTGAACTGTTCTCTATCTTCTGCTAAATCAATTGCTGCGACATCCACACCTATCATTCTACAATTATATTGTTTCCATAAACCAATTTCATCGGCTTCCTTGCATAAGTTTAATGCAGTTTGTCCGCCCATTGTAGGAAGTACCGCATCAATTTGATTTTCTTGTAATATTTGTTCTATGCTCTCAATAGTCAATGGCAATAAATAAACTTTATCTGCCATCATTGGATCAGTCATAATAGTTGCAGGATTACTATTAATAAGGATCACCTTAATACCTTCCTCTCTTAATGAGCGGGCTGCTTGTGAACCAGAATAATCAAACTCGCAGGCCTGACCTATAATGATGGGCCCTGAACCTACAATTAATATTGTTTTTAAGGAATTGTCTTTTGGCATAGAGTACAAAAATATAAATTGCGCAAACCTACAAAAATTTGCCTGAATTTGCCCTATTTTAAGCCTAAACATTTTTATCCTTTTTTAATGCTATCTTCACCTACAATTCAAGTATATGGCAGTTATTAAAGAAGGTTCTAAAGCGCCCGCTTTTAAAGGCGTTGATCAGCATGGTAATACAGTTTCTATTGCCGATTTTAAGGGGCAAAAGCTTGTCCTTTATTTCTACCCAAAAGACGATACACCAGGATGCACTGCTCAGGCATGTAATTTGCGTGATAATTATAAAGCCTTGCAAAAGAAAGGGTTACAAATTTTAGGCATCAGCGTGGACTCCGTTAAATCGCATGAGAAGTTTATTGCTAAGTACGATTTGCCTTTTTCTTTGATTGCAGATGAAGACAAGAAAATAGTAGATAAATATAATTTATGGGGCCAGAAGAAATTTATGGGCCGCACCTATATGGGCACTACCCGTACTACTTTTTTGATAGATGAAGCGGGAATGGTTAGACATATAATTGAAAAGCCTGACACCAAGGATCACGCTAAAGAAATATTAGCCATTAGCGGATGGTAATCATTAAACTCTTTACCTAATTTACAGTCTTATTTTTTTACAAATAGTTATGATTTTTGATTTCAATAAATATTTTTTCTTTTTACAAAGAATTGGTAGCAGGTATTATATAATTGCTGGCGCCGTTTTTTTTCTATTTTATGTAGTACTTAAAAATAAAATTGTACATCATAAAATACAATCTCTTTTTCCAAAGAACACCGACTACCTTCGTGAAATATTTTACAGTACTATTACTATTTTAATTTTTGGGTTGATTCCACTATTTTTTATAGCTAACCCTGCTATGAAGTCTCATACCACTTTATACGATAATATTAGTGATTACGGTTGGTTCTATTATTTTTTAGCTTATCCTATTATGTTTATTATGCACGATACTTATTTTTATTGGACGCATCGTATTATGCATCATAAAACTTTATTTAATACTATGCATTTGGTGCATCATAAGTCAACTAATCCTTCGCCCTGGGCGGCTTATGCATTTCATCCTTTAGAATCTATTGTGGAAGTAGGTATTTTCTTGGTATTTTTATTTACTATACCAGTGCATACAACCCATGTTATTATTTTCTTTTTACTTTCTATAATGTATAATATTTACGGCCATTTAGGTTGGGAATTATATCCAAAAGGTTTTAGTAAAAGTGTTATTGGCAAATGGATAAACACTTCTGTGAATCATAATCAACACCATAAATATTTTAAAGGCAATTATGGTTTGTACTTTTTATTTTGGGATCGTATTATGGGCACTATTCGCGCCGACTATGATGAAGCATTTGAAGAAGTGAAAAGCAGGTAATTATTTCGCAATTACATACACCGCCCAGCTCATTAAATAAGCCATCCCTGTCATCATAAAAAATTGAACGGTAGGCCATTTCCAAGATTGTGTTTCTCTTTTCACTACAGCTAGCGTACTCATACATTGCATAGCTAATACATAAAATATCATAAGTGATAAAGCAGCTGCTAAACTATATACAGGGGTTCCATCGGGTCTTACCGCTGCTTTTAATTTTTCTCTTAGTGAACTATTGTCCGATTCTTCTACACTATATAAAGTAGCCATTGTGCCTACAAATACTTCTCTTGCTGCAAAAGAAGTAACTAGGGCAATACCTATTTTCCAATCAAAACCCATGGGCGCAATCAGTGGCTCCAATTTTTTGCCTAAAATACCAGCATAAGAATTTTCTAGTTTTTCACTATTGTACTGCTTCTCTATTTGTTTAAGCGTCTTATTATTTGAGATTACTAATTTTTGAGCTGCATAATTTTCATTTATTTTCTGCATAGGAGCAGAAGGCCCATAGCTACTCAAAAACCATAAGAGTATACTTATTACAATAATTACTTTACCTGCATCTCTTACAAAAATGCTTGCTTTTTGAACCATGGTCGTTCCAATATTTTTCCAACGAGGGGCGCGGTATACTGGCAGCTCTAATATAAAATAACTTTTCTCTTTAATATTTATAAACCATTTTAAAACTGTACTTGCTAGCAAGGCCATTACAATACCCATTAAGTATAATCCCATCATCACCAGCCCTTGTAAACTTAAAAAACCAAAGTACATTCTATCATCAATCACTAATGATATTAAAATAGTATACACCGGAAGTCTTGCACTACAACTCATAAAAGGCGTTACCATAATAGTAAGTAAACGCTCTTTTTTATTTTCTATATTTCTGGCACTCATAATGGCTGGCACTGCACATGCAAAACCACTAATCATGGGCATAACACTTTTTCCATTTAAACCTGCTTTGCGCATAAGCTTATCACTTAAAAAACTTATACGCGCCATATAACCTGTGTCTTCTAATAAAGTAATGAGCCCAAATAAAATCATGATTTGCGGAACGAATACTACTATGCCTCCAATACCCGCTACTAGCCCATTCACTAGTAAGTCCTCCCACCAAACACTCGGTAGTACTGTGTTTAAATAAGTAGTCAAATGGGTAAATATCCATTCAATACCATCCATGGGAAATTTCGCCATCCAAAAAACCGATTGAAATAAAACAAATAATACAGAAAGTAAAATAGCATAACCGCCCACTCGGTGTAAAAAAATGGAATCTAATTTTTCAGATCTTTTTTTATTGGCAGTTGGGTCTGGTGTAGTTACCCTTGTTTTCATTATCTCACTAATATGACTATAGCGTTCTAGTATTTCCTGTGCCTGGGTTTTGGTATGATTAAAGTCGTTGTCAATTTCAATTTGTTGAATTTCCTGCTGCATTTCTTTATCTAATGGAAATGTTTCATGATGCATTAAATAATGAAGTGCTGCATAATCGCTATGGGTGGGGTATAATTTTTTAAATGCTTCAATAGCTGTAGGCGCTAATTTTTTATTATCAATAAAACTGGCTTGATTTTTTGAGCGCGTGGTTTGAATAATATTTGTTAATGCAAATTTTAATTCAGAGAGCCCTTTATTTTTTCTAGCGTCAATAGCTACCACTGGAATACCTAAATCTTCTTGCAGTCCTGCAATATCTATTTTAATTCCTTTTTTAGCGGCTAGGTCATTCATAGTTAAAGCCAATACCACTGGAATTTTTAAATCAATAATTTGACTACAAAAAAGTAAGTTTCTTTTTAAATTACTTGCATCTGCAATCAGCAATATTAAATCTGTTTTGACTTCTTCATCTACACCCATGAGTACTTTATAAGCTACCCACTCATCTTCTCTTTTTGGATAAAAACTATAAGTACCAGGTAAATCTATTAAGGTGGTAGGTTGTCCTGCCAACTGCATCTGGCCTGTTTTTTTATCTACTGTTACGCCCGGGAAATTGCCTACTTTTTGGTGCATACCGGTAAGTGCGTTAAAAAGAGAACTTTTTCCACTATTGGGGTTACCCACTAAAGCAATATGTATACCGGCATTCATGAGGGGGCAAAGCTAGGTTTTATGATTGGGCTAGGTTTACGAAATTAGAAATTGAGCAAAGGCGGAAAGATGATAAAAATCATATCAAATTTTAGGGATAGCTGGGTTTTGCTAATAGCTTTATTTAACTTTGGGGCTCAATTAGATAAATATGCGTAGAATTGTCTTGTGCTTACTGGTTTTTTCCCCTGTTTTATTGAATGCTCAAAAGCTTAAAAGAGCGGATAAACTACTTACACAAAACTTAGAAAATCATATAAAATTTTTAGCGAGTGATGAATTAGAAGGTCGTCGTGCAGGAACTTTAGGAGAACAAAAAGCAGTAGACTATATAATTGCGCAATATCAAAATGCTGGTATAAAACCCATGGCCGCTAATGGCTATATTCAAAGCTTTCCTATTGATGAAGGAAAAAAATTATCAGCTAGTTCTTTTATTAAAGTTAATAAGCAAACACTATTATTAGACAGTGCTTTTTTTCCTATTTCAAATAGTGGCACGGGCAATATAAAATCCATGGCATCTCTTTCATTAAATGAAGCAAAACAAATTTGGTTTAAAGATGTAGGTGAAGTTTTGGAAGAAAATACCAGCAATCCACATTTTGATATCAATGAATGGTTGCTTACTACTGCTAAACAAACAAAACAAAAAGGAGGTGCTGCTTTATTTTTATACAATAGCGGTTCGCTGGTGGATAATATTCAATATTATAAATTTGATACAGCTAAAGCCTTAGCTATTCCTGTTGTTTATATTACTAAAAAGGGTTTTTCAAAATATTTTAGTGATGAATTAAGTACTTATGATATTGAAGCTAGTATTGAGTTTGAACACCCTTCAAGAACTGCACATAATGTAGTTGCCTTTATTGATAACAAAGCGGCCACTACTGTAATACTTGGAGCCCACTTAGATCATTTAGGGTATAACGAAGACCATAATGCGCTGGATATAAATAATAATATTAGAAACGGTGCCGATGATAATGCAAGTGGAACTGCCGCTTTAATAGAGTTAGCCAAAGCACTTCAAAAAAAATCGCCTAAAAATAATAACTATCTGATTTTACATTTTTCTGGAGAAGAGCTAGGGTTATTTGGAAGCAAGTATTGGTTAGATCATCCAACCTATACAGGTAACTTTAATTATATGATTAATATGGATATGGTTGGTAGGTATGATACAGCTCGAAAATTAACAGTAGGAGGGTTTGGAACTTCTAGTAAGTGGGCGAATATTTTAGCAAGTGTACCTACTTCTTTAATTACCCATTATGATAGTGCAGGCTCTGGTCCAAGCGATCATGCTAGTTTTTATAGAAAAGACATGCCAGTATTATTTATGTTTACAGGTAGCCATAGCGATTACCATAAAGCCACAGACGATTGGGATAAAATTAATTATGTAGGAGAAAGTCAAATAATTAGATATGTACAGTCTATTATTAAAGCCACAGATGCTGAAGGGAAATTAGATTTTCTTAAAACACGTGAAGCTGCCATGGGCCGTAGCACTAAGTTTACAGTGAGTTTAGGGGTTATGCCTGATTATGCTTTTACAGGTACTGGGGTTAGAATTGAAGGGACTAGCCAAGGTAAATTAGCTGAAAAAATAGGATTAAAAGGAGGCGATGTATTATTACAATTAGGGGACTATAAATTAGTAGATGTAATGAGTTATATGCAAGCGCTTTCTAAATTTAAAAAAGGAGATGCTTCTGTACTTGTATATAAAAGAGGCACTGAAGAAATAAAAGTTGAAATTATTTTTTAAATATAATTATTTGTGAGTAGTAAAATAATTTTAGACCAAGATGCCATTAACGAAAGCGATTTCGAGGGCTCTCGTATTTTGGGCATTACAGCACCCATTAAGAATTATCAATTCTGTATTTTACTAAATCAATACATGGGATTTGAATTTAGATTTAATCCCAATCATGAAATTGCACTAAAAAGAAAAAATAGAACTTATTATTTTTCAATGTACGAAGGCAACGAGCCCAATACTTCAATTCACCATTTTGTATACCATAATCAATTCGACGGCGAATATTTACTTCCCGAATTAAAGCACATGGATTTTATTTGGTGGATAAGAGGGGAGTGGATTGAAGATGAAAAAGTAAATGATATTTTACAAACCGTTCGAGGTATTAAAGGTGTGCAATTAGTTGCTGAACTAACACCCGATCAAATAAAAAACAAAGGGCATCTTATTTTTGAATAAGTAGTCCTGGTCTAATCGATATAAATTCTTTTTTCTTTTGCAGCAGTACATTCGCCAATAGTATTGAAATATTCAATACCTAAATCTTGTAAAATAGTTTGGACTTCTTTTAAAGCTGAAGGTGATACTGCAATTAATAAACCTCCATTGGTTTGCGGATCGGGTAATAATAATTTGGCCTCTTCCTCATTAACAGAGGGCCCCAAAACCACTCCAGCACTAATGGAGCTCCAATTGCGTGCGGTAGCACCAGGTATAGTTTTTTGTGCGATATAATTTCTTACAGCCGGTATAATGGGTAATTTAATATAATGAATAGAAGCCGATAAATTACTTCCTTCCATCATCTCAGTTAAATGTCCAATCAAACCAAAACCTGTTACATCGGTCATGGCATGCACTTCTTTTATTTTTCCTAAAGCCTCGCCTGCTTTATTAATGGTGGTGAGTTGCTTTACTAAAAAATTTAAATCATCTTCTGTTAACAATTTTCTTTTTTGTGCAGTAGCCATAATACCTACGCCTAATGGTTTGGTTAATATTAATACATCCCCTTCCTTAGCAGTATCATTTCTTTTTAAGTTCTCTATATCTACTAGCCCATTAACCACTAATCCAAAAATGGGATCTTGACTATCTATACTATGTCCTCCCGCAATCACAATACCAGCATCTGTGCAAGTTTTTCTTGCACCTTCCATTACTTTAGCAGCTTCAGATGCAGGTAGTGTAGCTAAGGGCCAACCCAATACGGCCAATGCAAAAATAGGTTTACCTCCCATAGCATAAACATCGCTAATAGCGTTCGCTGCAGCAATTTGTCCAAAAGAAAATGCATCGTCAACAATAGGCATAAAAAAATCAGTGGTACTAATCATTGCTGTTTTTTCATCTAACTTATAAACGGCTGCATCATCTCTACTATCATTACCCACTAATAAATTTTTTACATTGGTTTTTGCACCTACATTATGTGCCGCTAATATTTCTGAAAGTATGGCGGGAGAAATTTTACAACCGCAGCCGCCCCCTTTAGAATGTTCTGTTAATTTTATACTCATGTGTTCCTATTTTATAATCATTTATTTTATTTCAATACATAAAGCATTGAATGCTTCAATAGTTTTTTCATCGCCCTCCATTAACCAACTTTGAATAGAGGTAGTTAAGGCTTCACTTAAACTCTTTTGCAATTTTTTTAAATTCCAGTTTTGATTCGTAATTTCTTGCAAAGAAATAGGATTTGCTCCTATTTGATTGGCTGCAACAGATGAAAAAGAATTTTGATTAATATTCAAACCTATTCCAATAACAGTCCAGGTCCAAAGCTTTCCCCTTACTAGGTTTTCAATGAGTATACCCCCTGCCTTTCTGTCACAAAAATAGATATCATTGGGTTTTTTAATTTTTGTTTGGTCTCCTGCAAATGAAGCAAAAAAGGCCCTTGCCCCTAGTGCAATGGCTGCTGAAAACCCAATTTGATCGGCGGGCGTCCAAATTCTACCAGTTTTTAACTGCTTTAGCTCTAAAACATAGCTTGAAAGTAAGTTTTGCCCTTTTTCACTTTCCCAATTTCGACCATGTTGACCCTTTCCAGCAGTTTGAAAATCAGCCGTATAACAACTGCCAGATAAGGCCAATCCCTTATGGACTTGGTCCATGGCATAGATATTGGTACTAGGGATAGTAGTAAGTTCGATGAGCGGCTCCCCTAATAGGATAATTGGTGTGGCAGGTAACAAAGAATTGCTATTTTTGTAAAGTTAGTTTAGAATCATTTTAGTACCTTAAAATGTTTGAATTAATAAGCATTTAACAAATAAATATAAGAATCATTGGAACCTCTTTCTGCCCTCAAAAACCGTAAAAAATCTACGGTATTACAACTTACTCGAAGCTCAAAAATTTTCAAAACTATTATACAAGCTATCCAAGATAAAAAGGGTACTAATATTATAAGTTTAGACTTAAAGAAAATACCAGAGTCTACTAGCGATTTTTTTATTATCTGCGAAGCCAATAATACAACTCAACTTAAGGCAATTGCCGATTATATAGAATTTGAAGTGAAAACTAAATGCGGAGAAATTCCTTATAAAAGTGAAGGAAAAAACGCAGCGCAATGGTTACTTATTGATTATATCAATGTGGTAGTACATGTTATGCATCCGGAAGCAAGACATTTTTATCAATTAGAAGATATGTGGAGCGATGCGGATACAAAATTGCATGATCTTTAAAACTTATTTAAAAAAATATTGTTACTAAATAGTAACGTAAATTATATACAACAAGCATTAATAGTCACTCATGATACCTGATAATAACAAGAAGAAAAGCCCATTAGGAGATGGTCCCAAAATGCCAAAATTTAATATTTATTGGATTTATGGTTTAATCGCCATTTCATTATTGTCTGCTCGTTTCTTTCAAACCGCTCCAGATATTTTACCTACTTCAGAACTTGAATTTAAGCAAGTAATGTTAACAGGGGGGGATGTAGAAAAAATTGATCTTGTACAAAATAAAGAATTAGTACGTGTATATATAAAGCCAGATAGCATTGACAAAGACTTTTACGTTCAGAAATTAAAACGTAAAATGGATAAGGCTAAAATTAAAAATGTGCCTTTATTTGAATTCAATGTCACAGATTGGAATAGTTTCAACGAAAGACTACAACGATTCTATGAACAAAAAAATATTCAAGAAGTACCACAGAACGCAGTAAAAGAAGGTGAATGGTTTGGCCCTATAGCGAATACCATTTTCTCTTTGGTATTGATTGTGGTTGTTTGGGTATTACTTATGCGTAAGATGGGCGGCGGTGGAGGAAGTGGCGGCGGTCCAGGTGGCATATTTAATGTAGGAAAATCGAAGGCAACTTTGTTTGAAAAAGGAGGTACCAAAGTAAATATTACTTTCGCCGATGTAGCTGGATTAGAGGAGGCCAAAGAAGAAGTAATGGAAATTGTTGACTTCTTAAAACAACCTAAAAAGTATACAGCCCTTGGAGGTAAAATTCCTAAAGGTGCTTTATTAATAGGCCCTCCAGGTACAGGTAAAACTTTATTAGCTAAAGCCATGGCGGGAGAAGCACAAGTGCCATTTTTCAGTTTAAGTGGTTCTGATTTTGTGGAAATGTTTGTAGGTGTGGGTGCAAGTAGAGTTCGTGATTTATTTAAGCAAGCGCGTGAAAAAGCACCTTGTATAATTTTTATAGATGAGATTGATGCTATTGGACGTGCACGTGGAAAAAATGCCATGATGAGTAATGACGAACGTGAAAATACTTTAAATCAATTATTAGTGGAGATGGATGGATTCGGTGGTGATACAGGTATTATTATATTAGCGGCAACCAACCGTCCCGATGTATTAGACTCAGCTTTATTAAGACCAGGTCGTTTCGATCGTCAAATTTCTATTGACCGTCCGGATGTAAAAGGTCGTGAAGAAATTTTCAAAGTGCATTTAGGCCCTATTAAAGTTTCTCAAAATTTGGATGTACATAAATTGGCGGAACAAACACCAGGTTTTGCAGGCGCCGATATTGCCAATGTTTGTAATGAAGCCGCATTAATTGCCGCCCGTAAAGGAAAGAATGATGTGGAGATGAAAGATTTCCAAGATGCCATTGATAGAGTTATTGGCGGATTAGAAAAGAAAAATAAAATTATTTCTAAAGAAGAGAAAGAAGTGATTGCCTATCACGAAGCAGGTCATGCTATTTGTGGTTGGTTCTTAGAACATGCTTATCCCTTATTAAAAGTAACCATTGTGCCAAGAGGTACTGCTGCACTCGGTTATGCGCAATATACTCCTAAAGAACAATACTTATATACCATCGAACAATTAACCGATCAAATGTGTATGACCTTAGGAGGTCGCGCTGCTGAACAAATTTTCTTTGGTAAAATATCAACGGGAGCATCTAATGACTTACAACAAATTACCAAGATGGCATATTCTATGGTTACTACCTATGGAATGAATGATAAAATTGGTAATGTAAGTTTCTATGATCCTAGTCAAGAAAATACTTTCCAAAAACCATTTAGTGAAGAGACCGGAAAAATAATAGATGAAGAAGTTCGTAAAATGATTGATGCTGCTTACCACCGTACATTAGATTTGTTAACCTTAAGAAAAGCAGAAGTAGAAAAATTAGCAAAAGAATTATTAGATAAAGAAGTTTTACATAAAAGCGATGTGGAAGCCTTAATTGGAAGACGTCCTTATGAAGAAGAGAAGGTAGTTACTTTTGATGTAGAAGAATCCAAATCAGTAGAAGCTAAAACAGAAACTACTGCTAAGCTAAATACTAATGCTGCAACTACTACTGATACAAGTGCAACAAGTAGCGAAACAAATAGCGAGGCAAGTACTGAAACACATTCATAAGAACAGAACATTATTCAATGGAATCTCAAGGAGCGAAAACGAAAATTTTACAAAAAATTAAACAAGCATTAGAAAAGCCTGTTGCCGTTCCTTTCCCTGATCAGATTGCAGATAGACCTATTTTTATTCCTACTGAACAAGAATTAGCCATTGGCTTTGCACAGAAGTTCACAGAGCTACTAGGCAAGTTTGTTTATTGTAGCGATGAGGGTGAATTGGTAAAGCAATTATCACAGCTCATTCATTCACAAAAATGGGAGAAAATATATTCTAGAGAATCGGGTTGGTTAGATGATATGAAAGAATTTAGTTTTGATCCAGTTAACACCGATGATTTAGCAAGTTGTGATGCAGCTATCACTTTATGTGATCATTTAATCGCAAGAACTGGTACGATTGTTTTGAGTAGTCAACAATTAAGTGGAAGAACCTCAAGTGTATATGCGCCCATTCATATATGTATTGCTTATACGCATCAACTGGTTTTTGATATAGGTGATAGCTTAGCCGCCTTTAAAGCAGAATCAGATGTCCTTCCTTCTATGATTAGTTATGCTACAGGGCCTAGCCGTACAGCCGATATTGAAAAAACCTTGGTGGTAGGTGTGCATGGCCCTAAAGAAGTCTACTGTTTTTTAGTTGATAAGTTATTAGATTAGTAACTTTAGTAGGAATACTATAATATAGACACACTATTATTAATTAAATTAACGATTACATGCAATGGGTGCCTGGTAAAAAAATCTACTTTCTTTCCGATTTCCATTTAGGAGCCCCTAGTAAAGTGCAAAGTAATTTGCGTGAACAACGTTTAGTTAGGTTTTTACAAAATGCTAAAAAAGACGCCTCAGCTATTTTTATTGTAGGAGATATATTTGATTTTTGGTTTGAATATAAAACTGTGGTCCCCAAAGGTTTTGTGAGACTACTAGGCTGTTTAGCCAATTTATCTGATGCGGGTATTGAACTTCATATTTTTACAGGTAATCATGATTTATGGATGAAAGATTATTTTACTGAGGAATTAAATGCAAAAATATATTTTGAACCAGCTGAATTTACTTTTGGCACCAAGAAATTTTTTATAGGTCACGGAGATGGACTAGGACCTGGAGACAAGGGCTATAAGTTTATCAAAAAAATATTCACCAATCCTTTATGTAAATGGTTATTTAGTTGGTTACATCCCGATTTAGGCATTCAACTAGCGAATTATTTTAGTAGTAAGAGTAGGGCTAATACAGGCACTTCGGACGAAGTATTTATGGGCGAAGACAAAGAGTGGTTAATTATATACTCGAAGCAAAAAGCAAAAGAAATAAACGCTCATTATTTTATATTTGGCCATAGACATTATCCATTAGATATTGCAATTAATGAAACCAGTCGTTATATTAATTTAGGTGATTGGTTAAGGTCGGATAGTTATGCTGTATTTGATGGACAGGATATACAATTACTTCATTGGAAGGAAGCTTAAAAAATACTTGTTATGAATTTGGATCAACAATTTTTAAATAATTCTTTACGTAGTTATATTGTAGTTGGGGCTGTTTTTATAGTGGCCTTTATTGTAAAAAGGTTCATCTCCCGATTTTTTGCAAGTTTAATTTATACCTGGATTGATAAGAAAAATCATTCAGATTTAAGAAAAAACCATGTACGTCGTTTAATTATTCCTATTGAACAGTTTTTAATTTATATGGTTGCTGTTGTAGCATTATATGAGTTAAACTTTCCCTTAGATTGGAATATTCATTTATACAAATTAACCCTTAAAGTTTTTGTAGAGGCGGTAGTGAAATTATTTTTTATAATTTTATTTATTCGTGTTTGTTTAAGAACACTTGAATTTGTAGCCATTATTTTAGAAGAAAAAGCCAAACTTACCAAGGATCAAACCGACGATCAACTAGTTCTATTTTTTAGAGACTTCTTTAAAGTCATATTATATATTGTAGGGTTCTTATTAATACTTCATTATGTATTCAATGAAAATATTGGCAATTTAGTAACCAGCTTAAGTATCGTAGGTGCCGCTGTGGCTTTGTCTATGAGAGAAAGCTTGGAAAACATAATAGCTTCTTTTATTATTTTCTTTGATAAACCCTTTACCATTGGTGACCTAGTGAAGGTGAATAATTTTACTGGCACAATTGAAAAAATTGGGCTTCGTAGTACCCGTATTCGTACACAAGATAAAACCTATATATCGGTGCCTAATAAACAAATGGTAGACACCATAGTAGATAATATAAGTTTAAGAACCCAGCGAAAAATTGAATTAGATCTACAATTACATGTAACTACCACCGCTTCGCAATTAGCTGCCTTTAGTAAGTATATTCAAAATGAAACTAACCAGATGAAAAATGTTAGCAATGTTTTAGTATATGTTTCAGAAGCAGGTAAACAGTATCATGTACTACATATAGAATGCTTAGTAAGTATGAATTTAGACTTCAATGAATTTATAGCCTTGAAAGAAAAAATAAATGTAAATGCTATTCAATATGCAAATGATCATGCTATACAATTCGCGACCTCTGTATAGATAGATGTTAAATCAGTAATATTATTGCTTTAAAGTGACTGTTTAAGCGATATCAAAAATTGCTTTATATTTTTTAAGCTATTTAAAACGACAATATCTTTTTCTGCTTTTTCTTTATTATTCTTTAAATAAGTTTTAGCCCCTTCAATAGAATATTTTTTTTCACGCAGTAAAAAATACAACTGACGTAAAAATTCTATATCCTGTGCTCTAAATAATCTATCTCCCTTTCTTGTTTTTCTAGGTTGTAATTGTTTGAATTCTTTTTCCCAATATCTTATTAAAGAAGTATTGACATTAAACCAAGTAGCTACTTCGCCAATTGGGTAATATAATTTTTTTACCAATTCCTCAGAAGCTGGAATATTTAAAGTATGTATTTCGGCGTCCATTGAAGCAAATGATTTTCTTCCTCTTTTGCTACTTGTATGATTATGCGTAAATGACATCGGTGTTCTTGAAACAGTAGGCAATATTTCTTCATTTGACAATACTTCTAATTTAGTGGTAGTAGCTTTTGGCAGGGCAGACTTCTTTTTTTCAATAGGTGCTTTAATATGCACAGGTTGGTCTATTTCTATACCAAATAAGTCAAGTTGATGCAAGTGTTTTGCCATAGAACAAAGTTAGGGGACTATTAATAGGAACTAAGCTTCCTAAATGATTGGTGGATAAATTGTTAAGTATGCAGTATTTTTGTGTATGCGCTTATTTATATTAACTAGTTCGAAATTTGCCATTCCAAGTGCCCTGCTTTGTCAGAAGGTATTGGATATCATTGAACTAGGTTTGAGTTCAACACAGATTCATTTTTATATAGTTGGTGATAGGCTCCCCGATTTCTTATTGACCTTAGCACAAAAAAATGAATCGGTAACTATTATTGAAAAAAAAGCTGCTGAAAAATTAATCAAAGAAGTGACCAATGCTGCTATTATACATTTTGGAGCAACTCTAAAAGGGAGTGATAGGTTTGCCCATTATTTTATTCCCTTATCTCACCCAACTTGTATACCAGGGCTTTCCATTATTCGCAAATGGAATTTAACAAAAGCATTTAAAAACTATCTAAAAAAATCGGTAGCTACTTATTCTATTAATGAATGGGCTACTAGTTTTTTAAAAAATAAATTTAAAGACTACACTCTTAAAATACAAGAAGCTTATTTACCAATTCATGAATTACCTGTTTATGAGTGGGTGGCTTTAGCTGGTGCTAAAAATAGTTTAACTGATGGGGCTAATTATTACTTAGCCTTCCAACCAATAGATGCTTTTGTTGATATGCTCAAAGAATTTTCAATTTTTAAAAAATGGCAACAAACCAATATGGTACTGGTTTTCATTTTTGCTAATGAAAAAGAGGTAGCAAAGGCAGAGACCTTATTAACAGGGTATAAGTTTAGAGATTCTATTGTCATTAAGTCTATATATAATATGGAACTAAAATGGATAGCAGCTACCTATGCCATTTTGTTCAACAATATTTATTTTGATAAAACAAGTTTAATAGAAATGGCTATTAAATATGATATACCATTACTTTTTAATAATGCTGAAAATCAAAAAGAATTGCTTCCCATTTCTTGGCAGCAAGCTGGTGAGCAGTTTAGTTTTGAAGAAAAAGGAGGACTCTCTAATCATTTTAAATTATACTATAAAGACGAAGTGTACCGACAAGGAAGGGCTAGAATGGGTAAGCAGTGGTTAAATGATTTATATGACAAAAAAAAGAATATAGCCCTAGTGAAAATACCACTAACTCTAAAGACTAACTAAGGTTCTTATTTAATTAATTTGTATTTTCGTGCTTCAAAATTTTTAATATGCATCAATCAAGTATTCAGGTTCAGATTGGTTTAGACGATCAAAAAATTCCTCAAAATATAAAGTGGTCTGCCTCCGATAGTACGGCTACAGAAGCACAGGAAGCACGAGCTATGATGCTTACTTTCTGGGATCCTACCGACAAAACTGCACTTCGCATTGACCTATGGACCAAGGACATGATGGTTGATGAAATGGCCGATTTTTTTTATCAAAATTTAATGGGTATGAGTGACGCTTATTTAAGAGCTACGCAAGATCAAGCCTTGTCTAATGAATTTAAAGAATTCGCTAAAACTTTCTATACTAAATTTAGAGCGAGTCAACTTTCAGAAAATAATAAATAAACGAATAATAAATCAACCTTACTAAATAAATAATATTATGTCTTTAGAAACCGATGTGATGTCTTTAATGAAAGACGCTATGAAAAACAAAGATGAAGCTTTATTAAGAGGATTAAGAGCTATTAAAGCAGAGATTATAAAAGCAAAAACAGAACCCGGTGCTAATGGTGCTATTTCTGCAGAAACAGAATTAAAATTATTACAAAAATTAGTAAAGCAACGCAAGGATTCTTTAACCATATTTGAACAACAAAATAGACCAGACTTAGCCAGTAAAGAATCGGAAGAGATTGCAGTGATAGAAAAGTTTTTACCAGCACAAATGAGTGAAGATGATGTGAAAGCCGCTGTGAAAGCCATTATTACGCAATTGGGGGCAGCTGGTCCTGGGGACTTAGGTAAAGTAATGGGTATGGCTACTAAACAATTAGCTGGACAGGCAGATGGTAAAGTTATTTCTGCTATTGCCAAAACTTTATTAAGTGCCTAAACTATGTGGTTAGATATTCTCACAGGAACTATTTTAATTATTGCTCTATTACAAGGCTATAGAAATGGATTCATTAAAGCAGTGATTTCTTTTTTTTCCTTAATGATTGGTTTAGTTCTTGCTTTTCAATTTGCAGGCTGGGTAGCTAATTTTTTAAAAGAACATACTAAGATTGCTTCTCACTGGTTACCCTTTATTTCCTTTTTAATTATTTTAGTTTTAGTACTTATTATATTAAAATTTATTTCAGGTCTTTTGCAACAAACTGCTGAATGGTTATTATTAGGTTGGTTAAATAAATTATTAGGCATTATTTTATATGGTTTTATTTATTTCACCATGCTAAGTGCAGTGGTTTATTTTTTACAAGTATTGGGGGTGGTGCAATCAGCTGAAATGAAAGACACCTATACTTATAACTACCTGCAAAAATGGTGGCCCTATTGTATTGAAAAAGCAGCACTTTGGATTCCTTCCATTAAAAGCACTTTTACCACTTTTTCTAACCCTTTTAAATAAAGGTTCAAATTCGTTGAATTAATTGATTCTGAATAGGTTAACAAATTGTTATTTATTCAATATCTAGGTATTTAGTATCCTTTACCTTTTCTAATTTTTAAAACGAATTAACTACCTTTAAGCAATCGACAAATAGGCATAAAAAGGAAGAAGTATGGAATATGAGATTATAAAAGATGGGAAGTTTGAATACCTAGAAGTAGGGGAAGGGGAAACGCTTATGCTTTGCCATGGACTTTTCGGTGCTTTAAGTAATTTCTCAGACTTGATTGAAAAATTTCGACATACCTATAAAGTAGTGGTACCCATACTGCCTTTATTTGATTTAGATATTTTGCATACTACTGTTTCGGGTTTAGAAAAACACATTGCTGCATTTATTGAACATAAAAATTATACCAATATTCATTTATTGGGTAATTCTTTAGGAGGCCATGTTGCCTTAGTTTATATTTTAAAACATCCTGAAAGAGTGAAGTCACTTACTTTAACAGGTAGTAGTGGTTTATTTGAAAATGCAATGGGCGATAGTTATCCTAAAAGAGGTGACTACGAGTATATCAAAAATAAAACAGCACAAACTTTTTATGATCCTGCTATGGCAACGCCAGCTTTAGTTGATGAAGTTTTTGAAATCACTAGAAATAGAATTAAAGTAATAAAAATTATTGCATTAGCCAAAAGTGCTATTCGTCATAATTTAGGAGAAGAGTTGAGTCAAATTAAGCAACCTACTTTATTAATTTGGGGAAAGAATGACATCGTAACACCTCCATTTGTTGCAGAAGAGTTTAAAAAATTGATTCCGAATAGTCAATTGCATTTTATTGATAAATGTGGGCATGCACCCATGATGGAAGTGCCAGTTGAATTTAATGTTATCTTAGAGAAATTTCTTGCTTCTTTATCTAAATAATAATTTTATGATTGCAAATGAAATGGCTATTAAAGGTTTCCCCATGGTTCGTTTGGAAGACAAAGCGTCCTTTGTATTGCAATGCATGGAAGATTATGAAGTACAACATTTACCGCTTTTAAAAGATGAATATTTTATTGGCTTGGTTTCAAAAGAGTCTGTATTAGATATTGCTTCAGATCAGACCATGGCCACTATTGCAGAAGGCATGTTGCGCATTGGTATAAATGGTGCAGCACATTTTACTAAAGCCTTAGAGTTATTTTCAAAACATGAACTTTCTTTACTGCCTGTTTTAAATGAGCAACAAGAATGTGTGGGTGTAATTACGCAGAAAATTTTAAACGAAAATATTTCTCGTTTCATTGGAGCAGATCAAAATGGAGCCATAATGGTGCTATCTATTTCTCCCTACCAATATTCTTTAGCAGAAATGAGTCGCTTAGTAGAAACGAATAATGCGCAAATTTTACAATTAAATAGTTTTTTTGAGCCTAGCACAGGCGCCATGATAATTACTATTAAAATAAATCAAGAAGAGGCTTCTGCCATTATCTCTACTTTTGAGCGTTACGATTATCAAGTGCTACATTATTTTGGTAAGTCGCCACTTCACAATGATATCGAAAGTCATTACCATCATTTAATGAACTATTTAGATGTGTAATAAAATAAAATATCTATTATTTTTTACTGCTTCCTTTTTATTTTTTTCAAACCTAGTTTCGGCACAAATAAAAATTAGCTCTATACAAATTACGGGTAATAAAAAAACCAAACCATATATTATTTTAAGAGAGTTGCCTTTTCACGAGAGTGATATTATCTCCAGAGACTCTTTAGCTATTAAAGATACTATCTCAGAACAACAATTATTTAATACTGCTTTGTTTGAGCAAGTGACGGTGCATTCGGATTTTCTAGATAGTTTACAAGTAGTTATCAAAATTAATGTCCGTGAAAGATGGTATTTATTTCCCATTCCTTATTTCAAATGGGTGGATCGTAATTTTAACCAATGGTGGAGTGAACAAAACAGAAGTCTAGACAGAGTGAATTATGGATTAAACCTAAGGCAAGCCAATGTAACGGGCAATAATGATAAATTGAATGCAGCTTTTATTACTGGTTATACGCAACAATCTAATTTTAGATATCAAGTGCCTTTTATTGATAAAAAGTTACGTTATGGCTTAGCATTGGGTTGGCAAAATGCAACGCAAAAGGAAATTAATATTGCGACTAAATTAGACAAACAAGTTTTTTATAAAACTCAAGCTATTATACAAAAGGGCTATCGAGCCAATGCAAGTATATTATACCGCCCTAATTTATTTGAAAGACATAGCTTCCAAATTGGCCTAGGTAGAAATGAAATAAGTGATTCTGCTTTTTTGTACCAATCAAATTATTTGCCTAGTCATCAAAAAACGTTTTCTTATGTAGATGCTTCCTTGTCGTTTTCTCGTATTCGTTTTGATTATAACGTATATCCAACTAAGGGACAGTCTACCGATTTAATGTTATATCAACGTTTTTCAAATAATAGTAACTTAAGTTCTATTCAATTTAGAAAAGTGATAGTTAGTCCCTTTTCAAAATCGAGCTTTGTGTTTTTAGAATCCAATTCTATTGTTAAGTTTTTACCTAATCAAAATTATACCGATAATAAATTATTAGGCTATGGTAATTTGCAATTGAATGGTTTAGATTACTACGTCGTAGATGGCAATGCAGCGAGTATTGTAAAGGCCTCTTTTCATTATGCATTGGGAACTTTCAATGTAAAAAATTTACTTGTCCCTAAGCGCATCCCTATTATTAAATATCAATTTTGGTTGAAGGCCTTTACACATCTTGGCTATGTCTATAGCGAAAAACCTGTAAATGGCAATCGCCTTGCTAATACCCTACTTAGAACAGCAGGGCTAGGTTTAGATATTGTTGGTATTTATGATTTTGTATTAAAAATTGATTACAGCTTGAATCAGCTTGGAGACAAAGGGTTATATTTGCGTACAGGTTTTAATTTTTAAATTTTTTGGATGAAAGTAGCTATATATAGTAGAGGCGTCGATATCGATCAGCAACAATCCTTGCAAGCATTACTTCTGGCTTTGGATAAGTATGCTATTACGATTTATGTCTACGAGGAACTACTACAAAAGTTTAATTTAAAAGCGAGCGCCGGTAAAGAACCTCTTATTGCATTCAATTCTTTTTCTTCTATACATGATAGCATTGATTGTTTAATAAGTTTAGGCGGTGATGGTACGGTATTAGATGCAGTCACTATTGTGGGCGACAGTCAAATTCCTATTTTAGGTATTAATTATGGAAGGCTTGGTTTTTTAGCAACTATCTCAAAAGATGAATTAAGTATAATGGTAGAGGCTTTAGTCAATCGAACTTATGTGATTGAGAAAAGAACTTTATTACATTTGGATGCAGACCCTATTATTTTTGGAAATGCCCCTTATGCATTAAATGAATTCGCTATTCATAAAAGAGATACCTCTCCGATGATAAAAATTCATACTTATTTAAACGGTGAATTTTTAAATTCTTATTGGGCAGATGGATTAATTGTTTCTACTCCTACAGGATCTACTGGGTATAATATGAGTTGCAATGGTCCTATTTTATTTCCTGATTCTGCAAGTTTTGTAATTACACCTGTGGCTCCTCATAATTTAAATGTACGTTCTATTATAGTACCAGATAGTTCTGTCATTTCTTTCGAAATTGAAGGCAGAACAGAAGAATTGATTTGTGCCTTAGACGCAAGAAAAGAAATTGTACCTAAGAATATTCAATTGGCTATTAAAAAAGAATCTTTTTCTGTTAATTTCATAAGACTCAATGAGAATAGCTATTTAACGACCTTACGAACAAAGCTCACCTGGGGCTTGGATAAAAGAAACTAGCCCATGCGTAAGCAATTTATTTTTTTATTTTTTCTACTATTTTTTACCAACGTACTGCGTGCGCAGTATCTACAATTAATAGAAAATAAAGGTGAGTTTGGTGTATTTGCTGGACAAGCTTCTTATAATGGAGACTTAGCTCCTAACTTACAATTTCTCTCTACAAATTTTGGTGGGTTTTATAAAAGACAATTGAATGATTATGTAGGCCTTAGATTAAATTATGAAATATTGCCTTTAGGTGCATTCGATTCTTTAACTGCAAATAATATGAATGCCTATGTGCATGGAAGAAGTTTATTTTTTAAAACCACTTATCATGATATTAGTTTAATGACTGAATTTTATTTTTTAAAATTTATTAATGGTAATCAAAAATATCGTTTCAGTCCCTATTTAGGTTTTGGTGTGGGCTATTTATCTCCATTAAAAGATACCAGTAATTATATGCTAGCTGGCAAGTCCACCAAAGCACCTAACATTATTACCATGCCAATAAATCTTGGTTTTAAATATAATCTAGTCGGGTCCTTTAATCTTTTTGGAGAATTTACCTATCGCTTTACGAGTTCAGATCAACTAGATCATTTTGGGGATAAAGACAGTTATCTTAATGGAGGCATAAATTATCAAGCTAGTACTTCTGGTAAGGATCAATTTTTTTCTGCCAAATTGGGTTTGTCGTATAATTTCTTAAGAATATTTGGTCCTGATCCTAAGCCAAAAGCTAAAAGAAAAAATCTTTTTAGCAAAACAAGCAAACCCAGTGATAAAAGCCCTAAAAAGTCTTTATTTAGCTACTTTAAACGCAAATAACCTAGTTATTTTCATAATTTTACACTATGGAAAACCTGGATCTAAGCAAACTGCCTAAGCATATTGCCATTATTATGGATGGTAATGGAAGATGGGCACAAGAACAAGGCCAGGACCGCTTATTTGGTCATTATCAAGGAGTTATAAGCGTTAGAAAAGTAGTAGAAGCGGCTACTGAAATAGGTATTCAAAACCTTACACTTTATGCTTTTAGCACAGAAAATTGGGAAAGACCAGAGCAAGAAGTAACAGGTCTTATGACCTTATTTGTAGACACGATTGCTAAGGAAGTCCCTGATTTACATAAAAATAATATTAAGCTTCGTTTTATTGGTAATTTAGGTTTGTTACCCCCTCACGCAAGAGCCGCTTTGGAAAATGCTACTACTCAAACCGCCCAAAATACAGGCCTAACTCTTATTGTGGCGCTAAGTTATAGTAGTAGGTGGGAGCTTGTAGAAGCTGCTAAAAATATTGCCACTAAAGTAAAAAAGGGTAACCTTAATATTGATCAAATTTCAGAGACAACTTTGTCTGAAGCCCTTACTACCAGTGATTTTCCCGATCCCGAATTAATGATTCGTACTAGCGGTGAATATCGTATAAGTAATTTTTTATTATATCAATTAGCCTATGCCGAATTGTACTTTACAGAAACAAGATGGCCCGATTTTAGGAAGGAAGATTTAATAAAAGCAATCCTAGATTTCCAATCTAGAGAACGTAGATTCGGTAAAACCAGCAGCCAGTTAAATATAGATAGTGAAAAATAATAATATGTTTATTTTCACTTTTAACAAAGACTTTGAAATATTACGAGTAATTTGCGACACTTTTAAAATCATAAATGTTTAGTCCCTTAGCAGATGCATAAATTTCTTTCCTTTTTAATAGGTTCACTATCAGTACTTTTATTGAATTCGACTTCTTATGCTCAGGAAACCCCTGTTAAAGATTCGGTGACTCAAATTAATGTAAACTTGATCAATATTTTTAACCAAAAAACGGTTACAAAATATAAGATTCGTAATATAAAAGTGGTGGGTAATGAAAATTTTGATGAAAATTTATTGCTTTCGCTTTCTACTTTAAATATAGGAGATGAAGTATCCATTCCAGGTGGAGACAACTTTGCAAAATCAATTCGCAAGTTGATGGATCAAAATTATTTTAGCGATGTAAGTATTTATCTAACTGATTTAGTAGGCAAAGAAATTGATGTAGAAATAAATGTAACTGAGAGACCTCGTTTATCTAAATTTAATTTTCTGGGTGTAAAGAAATCGGATATTGATGAATTGTCTGGTAAAACAGGTTTAACGCCCAATAGAGTCGTTACCGATAACATGAAAATTACAGCTATTGAAGGCATCAAAAAATATTATGCAGAAAAAGGTTTCCAAGACGTAAAAGTAACTATTAAAGAACGTAAAGACGGTACAAGGAAAAATAATTTATTATTAGATTTTGTAGTAGACAAAGGTCCTAAAGTAAGAATCAACAATATTAATTTTGGAGGCAATAAAATTGAAGAATCTAAGCTTAAAAAAAGTTTAAAAGAGGTGCATGAAAAAATGAGACTTACTTTGTTTCCTATTAATGATAGACCTGTCATTGTTAAAACAAGTCCTTATACTTTTGAACAGTATATGTCAGAGAAAGGTTTTTTAACATTTACCAAGACTAGAAAAATATTAAATCCTTATGCTAGGTTCTCCCTTTCTTCTGCTAAGTTTAACATTAAAAAGTATGAAGAAAGTAAAGACAACTTATTAGATTATTATAACTCATTAGGATTTAGGGATGCGGTCATAGAAAAAGATACAGTGTATCATAATGCAGGGGGTAATTTGAATATTGATTTACAAATGAAAGAAGGGCGTAAATATTATTTCGGTAATATAAATTGGAGAGGAAATACTAAGTACACCGATTCAATTTTGTCTGTAATTTTAAATATTAAGAAAGGAGAAATTTATAATAGAGAAATTTTATTTAATAAATTAGGTAAAACACCAACGGCTGAAGGAGGTGATGTAAGTACTTTGTACCAAGATGATGGTTATTTATTTTTTAGAGTAGACCCTGTAGAAACTGCTGTATACAACGACACCATCGATTTTGAAATTCGAATTGTAGAAGGCCCTCAAGCTACCATTAAAACTATTCGCATAGCAGGTAATGAAAAAACAAAAGACTTTGTAATTCGTCGTGAGATTAGAACCTTACCGGGTGATAAGTTTAGCCGTAGTTTATTAATTCGTTCTCAACGTGAAATTGCACAATTAAACTTTTTTGATCAAGAAAAAATAAAAATTGATCCAGTGCCTAATCCTGAAGATGGAACCGTTGATATTAATTATGGTGTAGAAGAAAAATCGAGTGATCAATTAGAATTAAGTGCTGGATGGGGTGGTTATATTGGACTTACTGGAACTTTGGGTGTTACTTTTAATAACTTTAGCTCAAAGAATTTATTTAAAAAATCGGCCTGGGACCCACTTCCAATGGGAGATGGACAAAAGTTAAGTGTAAGAGTACAAAGTAATGGTAAGGCTTTTAGATCTACTAATCTTTCATTTACAGAACCTTGGTTTGGTGGCATAAAAAGAAATACATTAACCGTAAGTTTATATAATACAAAGTACGGGCAAACATATAATTTATTAACAGGCATGTATGATCCCAATGCAGCCGATGCAAGATATATTTCTACAACAGGAGCAACTGTTTCTTTTGGTAGACAATTGTCATGGCCTGATGACTATTTTTCTTTGAATATGGGGTTAAACTATACCAGATATACTTTGAAAGATTATGCAATTGATCCTTATAATCTTCCCAATTTTAATAATGGTGTAGTAAACAATATTAATTTTAGAATTGCTTTACAAAGAACTTCAGTGGACCAGCCTTTGTTTCCAAGGACTGGTTCGACTTTTTTATTAAGTGCTCAGTTAACCCCACCTTATTCTTTAATTACACCTAATGTAAATAGTGCGGCAAATCCTTTTGAATTATTAGAATACCATAAATGGAGATTTAATGGAGAATGGTTTGTGCCTTTAGGTAAACCAGCAGGCGCCGACCACAATAAACAATTCGTTTTAAAATTCGCTGCTAAATATGGTTTCTTGGGTGCGTATAATAGTGACTTAGCAGTTTCTCCTTTTGAACGTTTCCAACTAGGGGATGCAGGACTAAGTAATCAGTTTGCTTTATTAGGTTATGATATCATTGCACAAAGAGGTTATCCTGTGTATGAGAGTTCTAATCCGAAAGTAAATCCCGATCAACAATCTTCTAGACAACATTTTACCATTTTTAATAAGTATGCGGTTGAAGTTCGTTATCCTTTAAGTTTAGCAGCAAGTAGTACCATTTATGCTTTAGGATTTTTTGAGGCTGCCAATGGTTGGTATAGTATGAAGGAATACAATCCATTTAATTTAAGACGTTCAGTAGGTATTGGAATGCGTTTCTATTTGCCAATGTTTGGTCTATTAGGTTTTGACTATGGCATTGGTATTGATAGAATTAATGGAACTAACGCCTTAAAAGATGCAGGCAGATTTACCTTTATGTTAGGGTATGAGCCTGAATAAAAATAGTTAACGTAATTTTCAATTCATAAATTCTTGAACATGCAATATAGAAAACATTTATTGGTCCTATTTATTGGACTAGCTTCATTTTTTGTTGGTCAGGCTCAAACAAAATATGCGGTTATTAATACCAAGTATATTTTAGATAAGATTCCTGAATATAAGGATGCAGATAAAAAATTGAAAGTACTCGGTGATGGCTGGCAACAAGAAATTGATGCGAAGCAAATGGTTTTGGATAAAATGTACAAAAACTATGAGGCTGAGCAATTTATGCTTTCTGAAGACCTAAGAAAAAAGAGAGAAGATGAGCTTTTTGTAAAAGAAAAAGAGTTAAGAGATTTACAAAAAAAGCGTTTTGGCTATGAAGGGGATTTGTTTAAAGAAAGGCAAAAACTGGTTAAACCCATTCAGGATAAGGTATATAATGCTGTCCAAAAAATTGCTGCAGCCCGCGCTTATGACTTCATTTTGGATAAAAGTGAAGGAATTACCATTATATTTGCAGACCCAAAACTGGACAAAAGCGACGATGTTTTAAAAGAATTGGGTATCAATAACTAGATATCAATAATAAAAAAAGATCAAAAAATAAAACAACATCTTATGAAAAAAGGTTTCTTAGTAGCTGTCATCTTATTTATCGCAGCTTCATTTACAACAAGTGCCACTGCACAAACAAAGATTGGTTACTTTGATGACCAAAGCGTTATTGCTTTATTCCCTGGTATCCAAGAAAAATTAGATACTATTCTTAGATCTTACGCACAAGATTCTTTACAAGAAGAGTATAATTACACTTTAAAAGATTATCAAATTAAGGATAGTATTTTTAGAAGAGATTCTGCTGATTTGTCTAAAAAAGCGAAAGCTTATGAAATGGCTACAACTGATTTAAATAAATTAAAGTACAAGTTAATCAACTGGCAACAATACCAACAAAGTATGATGCAACAAAAAGAGGAAGGACTTTTATTACCTTATAGACAAAAAGTGGCTGCTGCTTTAAGTGAAGTAGTTGCAGAAAATAAATACACTTTGGTATTAAAGGCAGATGCTTTATCTCCTTATGCACAACCTTCTATTGCAGACAATTTAACCATTCGTGTTGCTATTAAGTTGAAGTTGGCCTTACCTAAAGATGTAGAAGAAGCCTTTAAAGCGGCTACAGGCGGTGCAGCTACTAAAGCATCAGCTCCAGCTAAAAAAGGATAATTCTTTTTTAAAATATTTTTGAATAGAACCTCGTTGTTATGCAACGAGGTTCTTAGTTTTACAGCATACAATCTTTTATAGAGTATTCAATTAAATGAAATTTATGTCAGCACCCATTGGTGTATTTGATAGTGGTTATGGAGGCCTCACCATTTTAAAGGAATTGAAAAAACAATTACCTCAGTACGATTATATTTATTTAGGAGATAATGCTCGTGCACCATATGGTACTAGGTCGTTTGAAACGGTGTATCAATATACTTTAGAAGCAGTGAACTGGTTTTTTAAACAAGGCTGTTCTTTAGTTGTAATTGCATGTAATACGGCTTCCGCTAAAGCGCTTCGCAATATTCAACAATTGGACTTGCCTCATCTAGATCCAAGTAAAAGAGTCCTAGGCGTGATTCGACCCACTACAGAAGTCTTAGGCCATTATTCATCGAACCATCAAATTGGAATTATGGGCACCCTAGGTACCGTCCAAAGTGATAGCTACCCCATTGAACTAGCTAAATTTTTTCCCAATTTGCAAGTATTCCAACAAGCTTGTCCTATGTGGGTTCCTTTAATTGAAAATGGTGAGTTTGATAAACCTGGGGCAGACTATTTTGTTCAGCAATATCTTAACGAGCTTTTTAGTCAATCTAAGCGTATTGATGCTATTTTATTAGCCTGTACACATTATCCGCTATTAGAGGTTAAAATTAAGTCTTTTCTTCCTGCAGGCGTAAGAATAGTAACACAAGGGGATATAGTGGCAAGAAGCCTTGCAAAATACCTTGAAAACCATCCTGAATTAGCTCAAAAATGCAGTCAAAATGGGCATTTAAGCTTTTATACCACCGATAATGCTAATACCTTTGAGAAGCAGGGTAGCATGTTTTTCGGACAAAAAATTGAGGCAAAACATACAGATTTAGCTTAAAAAATGAAAAAATACCCTATTTTTGCCGTCCTTTCACAGGTAGTGGTATGGTGACTGCTATTGAAGTGGAAACAATTTTAAGAAATTAAGCAAGTAAAAGACATCAAATGAAACGTACATTTCAACCACATAAACGTCGTCGTAAATCTGTTCATGGTTTCCGTAAGCGTATGGAATCTGCTAACGGTCGTAAAGTATTAGCAAGCCGTAGAAAGAAAGGACGCAAAAAACTAACTGTATCTAGCGAAAAAGGATTAAAATAAAATTTAATCTAGGAAAGACCCCTTTCTAGCTATTACAAATAAATTCAATAATTTTAAAGTCCTTCCCGTAATTCGGGAGGGACTTTTTTTATCACTTTAATTTTCTTCATTGTCGAAGGTTTTTACATATCAGAAAACAGATAAATTAAAAAGTAGAAAACAAACACAACATTTATTTTCTTCTGGCCAAGCTATAACTGTATTTCCAATTAGACTTATTTACACCATTGAACCTATTAAAACTACTCCAACTAATGGGGCGTTAACAAGTTTGTTGCAAGCAGGGGTAGGGGCGCCTAGCAGAATTTTTAGAAAAGCTGTACAACGCAATAGAGTGAAAAGATTATTGAGAGAAGCCTACCGTTTAGAAAAACCTAATTTCATAAGTCAGGCTACACTTGAAAATAAACGTGTTAATTTATTTTTATTATATACCGATGCGCTAGTGCTTACACAACTTGAAATTCAAGGGAAAGTAAAAGAGGCGCTTTCAATATTAGCTACTAAATTGAATAAATAATTAATTATTTCTATCATAATTACAATATAAAAGAATACATATTGCCTACGCTTAAAAAAATAATAGCCTTTCCTTTTATAGTATTGATTCGTTTTTATCAATATGTCATTTCTCCCTGGATGGGGGCTAGTAAATGTAGGTTTACGCCATCTTGTTCTCATTATACAAGTGAAGCTATTCAAAAATATGGCCCTATTAAAGGAATTTATTTAGGTGCCAAAAGATTAAGTAAGTGCAGACCAGGCGGTGGTCAGGGTTATGACCCAGTACCATAGCTTCAATTTCTATTTATAAAATAAGTTTTACATACATAAGTTGACACAAAAAAACCTGCAGTTTTTAATTGCAGGTTTTTTGTATAAAATTATTTCGATTAAAAATGCTTCTACTATTATTTTGCAGCAGCAAATCGATCGGCAATCACTGACCAGTTTACTACATTCCAAAAAGCAGCTAAATAATCAGCTCTTCTATTTTGATATTTTAAATAATATGCATGCTCCCATACATCGGCACCTAAAATAGGATTTCCTTTTACTTCAGCCACATCCATTAAAGGATTGTCTTGATTAGGCGTTGAGCTTACTTCTAATTTTCCGTCTTTTATAATTAACCAAGCCCAGCCACTTCCAAAACGAGTCATACCAGCAGTAGCAAACTTTTCTTTGAAAGCATCAAAACTTCCAAAAGCAGCGTTGATAGCATCTCCTAAAGCGCCTGTGGGAGCGCCACCTGCATTAGGTGCTAAGCTTGCCCAAAAGAAACTATGGTTCCAATGACCACCTCCATTATTTCTAACAGCCGGGCTAATCGTACCCGCCACTTTTACTAATTCTTCTAAACTTTTTCCTTCATTCGGTGTGCCAGCCACTGCCTTGTTTAAATTATCTACATAGGCTTGATGATGTTTACCATGATGTATTTGCATGGTCAAAGTATCAAAATGGGGTTCTAAAGCTTCGTGTGCATAGGGTAATGCAGGTAGTGTAAATGACATATTTTTTATTTATTGTGTTTATGAATGAAGCTCAAAATTACAATGCTTTGCGCTCATTTAATCGAGTTACGGGGTATTTTTTCCTAAAATAGAAAATTAAGCTAATCAATAAATATCTATTTCTCGACTCGCTCTACGCATGCTCGAAAGCTTGTTTCGAAACAATATTTATTATTTATAAAAGTATGAGCGCAGTAAATAAATAGTTTCCGTAGTAATCCGTTTGTAGGATTACGGAGGAAAGCTATTTTTTACGGAGCGCTAAGGAGAAAAATTGCTGAAGTTCAGTAGTCGAGAAACAGGTATTTATTATCGTTTGGCTTTAAAAAAAGCTTGCATGAGCGCGGCGCATTCGTCTTGTAGTATGCCTCCTACAATAGTAGTGGAAGGATGAAAAGGATTTTTTTCTGTGACCCTGCGGTAACTATTTTTTTGGTCATAGGCACCAAAAACAATATGGCCAATTTTATTCCAATACAAAGCACCTGCGCACATTAAGCAGGGCTCTAGTGTAACATAGAGCGTAGCTTCTGTCAAATACTTTTCTTGTAAACTTTCGCAAGCACTGGTGATAGCTAAAATTTCAGCGTGAGCCGTTACATCTTTTAATAATTGCACTTGGTTGTACGCCTTCGCAATTATTTTACCATGCATAACAATCACAGCGCCTACCGGCACTTCATCAACGTCAAAGGCCCTCTGTGCTTGCACGAGGGCCTGACGCATAAAATCTTCATGAATAGTTTGCACTATCTGAATTATAATTTTTGAATTCGAATATTTCTATAGCTTACTTTATTGCCATGATCTTGTAAAGCAATATGTCCAGAGAATACTTTTGCAAAGTCGGGTGATTCACCTTTAGAAAATTTTGATCTTCTAATAAGTTCTTTCCAGCCATCATCTCCAACATGTGTACTTACCATACTTACATCATTTAAGATAAGATCTAATTTATCATCCTTAAAAATGATATCTACTTTATTCCATTGGTCGTATGGTTTAACTACTCCTTCTTTGCCTACAATTAAATCATATAAATTACCTGCTCTATGACTAATAA
This sequence comes from Chitinophagia bacterium, assembly GCA_009928005.1. GTDB lineage: Bacteria > Bacteroidota > Bacteroidia > Chitinophagales > Chitinophagaceae > Sediminibacterium. Next base: position 31,350 of record RFVO01000003.1, read on the forward strand.
TTTTTCCATCCTCATGTCCATCATTATCTAGCACTTGCATCTCAGGCCCTGTATGCCAAGTTTCTTTATATTTAATAGGGTCGTCTTGTACAAAAAAGATAATACCACTATTTCCATTTTTAGAAATCTTCCATTCTAATTGTAAATGAAAATTTTTGAAACTTTCATTGGTGACAATATCGCCGCCATATTTTCCGGCTTCCTTAGCCGCTGGATCAAAAACAATCATACCCTCTTCTACCTTCCAGGCTTCACCTACTGTAGTTTTACCAAAACTATGCCAGCCCTTAGTTGTTTTCCCGTCAAATAAAGAAATCCATTGTTGTGCATTGGTTTGTGCAGCAACGAAACTTATTAAAAAAGCAAGCAATAATTTTTTCATGCGTTTTGTTTAGTGGTATTTAATATTAAAATTGTTTTATTGTTAAATTCAAGTACTATTTTAGTAAAGAATTTCATTTCATTATTATATTTTACTTCTTTAAAAGTAAAATATATTTAATCATCTGTTCTACATCTTCTTGTTTTAATTGTGGATGCGGAGTCATTGGAATAGCACCCCAATTACCACTACCACCTTTAATAACCTTCTCTGCTAGCATTTTTACATTAGCATCTGTATTATCATATTTTGCTGCAACATCTTTATAAGCAGGTCCAATATTTTTTTCACTTGTTTTATGACAAGTTAAACAATCACTTCCTGCTACTAAAGCTAACCCCTTTTGATAATCTGGGTTATCTGATAATGCATTACCCGAAGAAGCGGTTGCTTCTTTTGTTTCTGTTGTTGATTTTCCAGCCTCTGTTGATCCACCACCACATGCCATAACAATAACAGCAGTTGATAAAATAAATAAAACCTTCTTCATAGTGCTTCTTTTTTTAAATGTTTAAATGCCTAAAATTTTCTTATTAAATGATTCATCTGAACCAGTACTCGCAAAATCGTCAAAAGCTTTTTCGGTAACTTTAATTATATTTTTTTGAATAAAAATAGCACCTTCAGCAGCACCTACTTCTGGGTGTTTAATAGCACATTCCCATTCCATCACTGCCCAACCTTTAAAATTATATGCAGCTAGTTTGCTAAAAATACTTTTGAAATCTACTTGACCATCACCTAGTGACCTAAACCTTCCAGCACGGTCAATCCAGTTTTGGTATCCTCCATATACACCCTGCTTAGCTGATGGATTAAATTCTGCATCCTTTACATGGAACATTTTAATACGCTCATGAAAAGCATCGATATATCCAAGGTAGTCCATGCATTGTAAAACAAAGTGAGAGGGGTCGTATAATAAACAAGCACGCTTATGCTGCTTTACTTTATCTAAAAACATTTCATAAGTCACACCATCATGTAAATCTTCACCAGGATGAATTTCATAACAAAGATCGACTCCCGCTTTATCAAATTCATTTAAAATAGGCATCCATCTTTTAGCAAGTTCAGTGAAGCCTGTTTCCACTAAGCCTGCTGGGCGTTGAGGCCAAGGATACACCGTATGCCATAATAAAGAACCACTAAAAGTAGCATGCGCATTCAAACCTAAATTTTGTGAAGCTTTTGCTGCATATATTAATTGTTGAACTGCCCACTCTGTTCTTGCTTTTGAATTGCCATGCACTTCTTTAGGTGCGAATCCATCAAACTGTGCATCATAAGCAGGGTGCACAGCAACTAATTGTCCTTGTAAATGGGTAGATAATTCTGTAATTTCCATTCCTGCACTTGCCACAATACCTTTTATTTCATCTGCATAAGTTTTACTTTCTGCAGCTTTTTTTAAATCGATACATCTTGCATCCCAACTTGGAATTTGTACTCCTTTGAAACCTAGGCCAGCTGCCCATTTACAAATACTCTCCAAAGTATTGAAGGGAGCTTCATTGCCCATAAATTGAGCTAAAAAAATGGCAGGTCCTTTAATTGTTGTCATAGTACTATTTTAAATAATTTTTTTAAATAACATAGGAAGTCCATTTTTGATCGGACTGTGAAGAAGCTACTACATTATCAATAAAGGCCATACCTCTTAACCCGTCTTCAATGCCAGGGAAGTCTAACATTTCTGCTGTAGGTGTAGTGCCATCAATTTTACATCCAAGGGTTAAAGCAAAGTTGCGATAGATATTAGCGAAGGCCTCCAAGTACCCTTCTGGATGACCACCTGGAGTACGTGCGTTATGAATTGCAGTAGAAGATAAATGAGCACCATAGTTACCGCCCGCTCTTAAAACTTGTGCGGGTTGTTCCAACCATTTTACATGTAAAGTATTTGGCTCTTGCTGCATCCATTCAATGCCTCCTTTTTCTCCGTAAATTCTAATTTTTAAATTATTCTCTTCACCTGCAGCAACTTGAGAAGCCATTAATACACCTTTCGCTCCATTGTCAAATTTTAACATCACAGACCCATCATCGTCTAATAATCTTCCTTCTACCATGGTGTTTAATTCAGCACAAACATCAGTAATTTTTGAACCTGTAATATATTCTGCTAAATGTGCTGCATGGGTTCCAATATCTCCCATCACAGAACTTTTTCCTGATTTTTTAGGATCGGTTCTCCAAGCTGCCTGAGCATTTCCTTCTCTTTCAGATAATTTACTCAACCAACCTTGTGCATATTCTACCCATACTTTTCTAATCTTCCCTAATTTCCCTTCTTTTACCATGGCTTTTGCATGCTTTACCATAGGGTAACCAGAATAAGTATGCGTTAAACAAAGAGTTAATCCTGTTTCGTCTAATTTTTGTTTTAACTGCTTTGCTTCATCCATTGAAAAAGTAATAGGCTTTTCAATAACCACATGAAAGCCATGATCTAAGGCCATCATAGCAGGTGCAAAGTGAGCAAAATTGGGTGTTACAATAGTTACAAAATCAATGCGCTTATCGGCAGGTAGAGCGGCTTCTTTTTTAATCATCTCTTCAAAAGTCAAATAAGTTCTTTCCTTTGGAAGAAATAAAGCTTCCCCTGAAGCCATAGCTATTTCTGGATTTATACTTAAGGCGCCACAGCTTACTTCAATGAGTCCATCCATATTAGCAGCTAATCTGTGGATGGCTCCAATGAAGGCATCCTTACCTCCACCTACCATGCCCATACGTAATTTTCTATTCATTTTTGATTGTTTTTTAAGCTTACAAAATCGTTTGATTGTGTCATTATAACACTTTCAGAGTATTCTAGTAGCAATTTCCTTATTATTTTGCAAATAACCCCCTTTTTTAACTAAAAACTTTCTAAAAAATAGGAAATAAAAATTATATTTATCGAACCAATTAACATTTACTTGCTATGTCCACCAATGTCAACAGGCGTAAGCTTATCAAACAAGTTTTAACAGGGTCCGCAGCAATTGCTACAGGCGCTGTGGTACCTTCTAATATTTTAGCAGCAGTGAAAAATCAAGCAGCATCAGAAGCACTCAAGGGAAACATACAACATTCCGCCTGCAGGTGGTGCTATCAAAGCATTCCTACAGTAACTCTAGCAAAAAATTTTAAGCAACTAGGTATGGTAGGTATGGACTTAGTAGGTCCCTCTGAATGGAAAATTTTAAAAGAAAATAATTTAATTTCTACCATGTGCAATGGGGCAGAAATTAGTTTGACAGAAGGTTTTAATACTTTACAATATCACGATAAATTAGTAAAAAATTATATAGAACATATTCATTATGTAGCTGATGCGGGTTATACAAACTTGATTTGTTTTTCTGGAAGCAGAAGAGGCATGGATGATGAAACAGGATTAAATAACTGTGTTACAGGTTTGAAAAAAATTATGGCAGTGGCTGAAAAAAGGGGGGTAATTATTCAAATGGAATTATTAAACTCAAGAGTAGACCACAAGGATTATATGTGTGATCGTTCTTCTTGGGGCGTTGAATTATGTAAACGATTAGGGTCGCCTAATTTCAAATTACTATTTGATATTTATCATATGCAAATTGATGAAGGAGATATTATTCATTCTATACAAACCAATCATCAGTATTATGGACACTATCATACAGGTGGTGTGCCAGGTAGAAATGAAATTGATGAAAGACAAGAATTATTTTATCCTGCTATTATGCGCGCCATTTTAAAAACTGGGTATAAAGGATATGTCGCTCAAGAATTTATTCCATCAGACAAAGATCCGATGGCTTCTTTAGCAGCGGCAATAAAAATATGCGATGTTTAGGAAATTATATTAGACACTTTACAAAAAAGAAAAGTATTCTTAAATAAAAAAACAAATTAGAACTTATTAAGTAATTATATATAAAAAATAAAATACAAAATATGGCAGCACAAAAATATGATGCAATTGTAGTAGGGTCTGGAATTAGCGGAGGATGGGCAGCTAAAGAACTTACACAAAAAGGTTTAAAAGTTTTAATGTTAGAGCGTGGAAGAAACATTGAACATATTAAAGATTATGTGAACGCAGATAAAGAAGCTTGGGATTTTCCGCATCGTGGCACACGCACGCAGGAAATGATAAAGGATTATCCTGTTTTAAAAAGAGATTATCCTTTAAATGAAACAAATTTAGATTATTGGTGTTCTGATAAAGAAAGTCCTTATGTTGAAACAAAACGTTTCGATTGGTTTAGAGGATACCATGTAGGCGGTCGTTCTTTAATGTGGGGTCGTCAATCATATCGTTGGTCCGATTTAGATTTTGAAGCCAATGCAAAAGACGGTCACGGCGTTGATTGGCCAGTGCGTTATAAAGAAATTGAACCTTGGTATGATTATGTAGAAAAATTTGCAGGCATTAGTGGTAATCGCGATGGCTTAGCAGTTTTACCTGATGGACAATTTTTACCAGCGATGGATTTAACCTGCGTAGAGAAAGATGTGGCTGCAAGATTAAAAGAAGTGTATAAAGGATCTCGTCATTTAATTATAGGTCGTACGGCTAATATTACAGTACCTCATGAAGGTCGCCCTGGTTGCCAGTTTAGAAATAAATGTTGGTTGGGTTGTCCATTCGGCGGTTACTTTAGTACACAGTCTTCTACTTTACCAGCGGCTATGGCTACCGGTAATTTAACTTTAAGACCTTGGAGTATTGTGACAGAAATTAAATACGATAAAGATAAAAAACGCGCAACTGGCGTAATGGTTTTAGATGCTGAAACGAATAAAACTATTGAGTACAGTGCAAAAATTATTTTCGTCAATGCTTCTACTTTAAATAGCACTTGGTTATTAATGAACTCTGCTACCGATGTTTGGGAAGGCGGCTTAGGCAGCAGCAGTGATGCTTTGGGTAAAAACTTAATGGATCATCATTTAGGTGTAGGTGCAGGAGGTGTAGTAGAAGGGTATGAAGATAAATATACTTTTGGTCGTCGTGCAAATGGCTTTTATATTCCTCGCTTTAGAAATGTGGGTGATGATAAACGTGATTATGTGCGTGGCTTTGGTTATCAAGGAAGTGGTTCTCGTCAAAACTGGAGAAGAGATGTTGCAGAATTCTCTATTGGCGGTGATTATAAAGACGCCTTAACAGAACCAGGTAGTTGGACCATTGGTATGGGAGGCTTTGGAGAAATGTTACCAGATCCAACGAATAAAGTAACTTTAGACAAAACAGTAAAAGATAAGTGGGGATTAAATGTTTTGAATATCGATTGTGAATTAAAAGAGAATGAAAAGAAAATGCGCAAAGATATTTTCGCAGATGCACAAGAGATGTTAGAAAAAGCAGGTGTAAAAAATGTGACAGCACATGATGGAGATGGTACACCTGGCAGAGGTATACATGAAATGGGCACAGCGCGTATGGGTAGAGACCCAAAGACATCTGTTTTAAATGGTAATAACCAAGTTTGGGATGCACCGAATGTGTTTGTAACAGATGGTTCATTCATGACAAGTTCTTCTTGTGTGAACCCTTCACTAACTTATATGGCATTTACTGCTCGCGCAGCTGAATTTGCAGTGAATGAATTGAAAAAAGGAAACTTATAATTTATAATATATTAAATACAATTTTATGATGAATAGAAGAGAAGCCTTAGCAAGAGTTGCACTCATTATGGGAGGAACCGTTTTAGGTGCAGAAGCTTTTTTATCTGGTTGTACCACGGGTACTACTGGATTAAAATTTTCTAAAGACGATATTGCTTTTTTAAATGAAATTGGGGAAACTATTTTACCTGCTACCAATACACCGGGTGCTAAAGAAGCAAAAGTGGGTGAGTTTATGTCAGTGATAGTTAATGACTGCTATGAAACCAAAGACCAAATTGCTTTTATGGCTGGCATGAAAACTTTAAATGAAGCTTCGAATAAAGCCAATGGAAAAACTTTTATGCAAGCTACAGCAGAACAACGCCATAACCTATTAGTAGAATTAGATAAAGAAGCGTCTGCATTTCAAAAAACTAAAAAACCAGACGAGACGAAACACTACTTCACCATGTTAAAAGAATTAACCCTTTGGGGATTCTTTAGTTCAGAAGTTGGTGCTACCAAGGCTTTGCGTTATATCGCAGTACCTGGCAAATATGAAGGTACAGTGCCTTATAAGAAAGGAGATAAAGCTTGGGCTACTTAATTTGCATTCTAATTATAACTACAAACTGAACTAAAGACAGAATTTAAAAATAAAATTATGAACAATTCAAGAAGAAACTTCCTACGTCAAACAGCATTAGCAGGTGCGGCTTTAAGTATGCCTTTTGGTAACGAATTAATGGCAATGGCTGGAAAATCAAATCCATTTGGTATTCAATTATGGACTGTGAAGCAAGCATTATACAAAGACACAGTAGGTGTTTTAACACATTTATCAAAAGTGGGTTTCAAACAAATAGAAGGTTTCGAAGGAGACAAAGGTATTTTTTGGGGAATGAAAAATACTGAGTTGAAAAAAGTATTAGATGATTTAGGAATGCATATGGTTTCTTCTCATTGCAACAATACCCAAGACTTTGAACGCAAGGCAGCCCAAGCGGCGGAGATAGGGATGAAATACTTAATTTGTCCTCATAAAGGAGCGCAAAAATCAATTGATAACTTTAAGCAATTCTCTGATGAGTTTAATGCTTGCGGAGAGATTACTAAGAAAAATGGGTTACGCTTTGCTTACCATAACCATGATTATTCTTTTGTACCAATGGATGGCATTGTTCCACAAGACCTAATGATGAAATCTACCAACCCAGACACCGTTGATTTTGAAATGGATATGTATTGGACAGTAGCTGCAGGAGTTGATCCTATAGCCTACATGAAAAAATTTCCTAACCGTTTCAAATTAGTGCATGTAAAAGATTTAGCTAAAACAGCTACTGGTATTGAATCTTGTATAATAGGTAAAGGAACAATTAATTATAAATCTTTATTACCTCAAGCTGCTGCTCAAGGTGTGAAATATTATATCGTAGAACAAGAAGCTTATACAGGCACTACCGAATTAGATTGTGCTAAAGATGATGCAGCTTACATGAAGACATTAAGCTGGTAATTCATTTTTTAATTTAGTATTTTTGCGAAGTTGAATTAAGCATTATGAAGGGAAACTTGAAGCAACTTGCAAAAGCATTGGAAGGGGATCTTTTTTTCGATAAAATGATCAGAACCTTGTATGCAACAGACGCCTCTAGTTATAGAGAGCTTCCATTAGCAGTAGCTATTCCAAAAACCAAGCAAGATATTTCTAAGCTAATTAGTTTTGCTTCCAAGTATCAAACTTCATTAATCCCTAGAACGGCTGGTACTTCTTTGGCAGGGCAGGTAGTGGGAAATGGGATTATTGTAGATGTCTCTAAACATTTCAATCAAATTTTAGAACTCAATAAAGAAGAAGGCTGGGTGAGGGTGCAGCCCGGTGTGGTTCGTGACGAATTAAATTTATTTTTACGACCACATGGTTTATTTTTTGGTCCAGAAACTTCTACTGCAAATAGGGCTATGATTGGAGGAATGGTTGGTAATAATTCTTGTGGATCTAATTCAATAGTATATAGAAGTACAAGAGAGCACTTAATAGAAGTAAAAGCTTTTTTAAGTGATGGATCTGAAGCGGTATTTAAGAATATTTCTACCGACGATTTTCACGCTAAGTGTGAGTTGAATAGCTTAGAGGGCAGTATTTATAAATCGGTGCGTAGTTTGCTTAGTAATTATGATAATCAAATTGAGATTAAAAAAGAGTTTCCAAAAAAATCGGTGGTAAGAAGAAATACAGGGTATGCTATTGATATTTTGGTAGAGGCAGATCCCTTTACTGCAGGGGGTCCTAATTTTAATTTTTGTAATTTAATAGCAGGCTCTGAAGGCACTTTAGCTTTTATGACAGAGATAAAACTAAATCTAGTGCCCGCCCCACCTAATGAAGTTGGTTTATTATGTGTGCATTTTAATAGTATTGATGAATCGCTGCATGCGAATTTAATTGGATTAAAATATAAGCCTAGTGCCAGTGAACTTATTGACCATTATATATTAGAGTGTACAAAAGAAAATTCAGAGCAAGCTAAGAACCGTTTTTTTGTAAAAGGTGACCCGGGTGCTATATTAGTGATTGAATTTGTTAAAGAAACTAGGGAAGAAATTTTGGAGCTTACTAGTAAAGTGGAAGCCGATATGCGTGCTGCAGGCTTAGGTTATCATTTCCCTGTTTTATATGGAGCCGATGCTAAAAAAATATGGGCTTTAAGAAAAGCAGGTCTGGGATTGTTAAGTAATTTACCTGGAGATGAAAAAGCAGTACCCGTTATTGAAGACACAGCTGTGGATGTAGAAGATTTACCTAATTATATACGCGACTTTAATGAGATATTAAAAAAGCATGGACTTTATTCAGTGCACTATGCCCATGCGGGTTCTGGAGAAATTCATTTGCGTCCCATTATTAATTTAAAAACTAAAGAAGGAAATCAACTATTTAGAACCATAGCAGAGGAAGTAGCTACGCTTGTAAAAAAATACAATGGGTCTTTAAGTGGGGAGCATGGAGATGGACGTTTGCGTGGTGAATTTATTAAGCAAATGGTAGGGGAGAAAAACTATGCTTTATTAAAACAAGTGAAAAATACCTGGGATCCTAAACATATATTTAATCCCAATAAAATAGTAGATACGCCTTCCATGAATACAATGCTTAGGTATGAGCCAGGGCAATTAACACCGGAGTTTAAAACTATATTTCGTTTTCATAAACAAGATATTTTACAACATGCCGAACAGTGCAACGGTTCGGGAGATTGTAGAAAAACGCATTTATCCGGAGGTACTATGTGTCCTTCCTTTATGGCTACAAGAGATGAAAAAGATACTACTCGTGCTCGTGCTAATATTCTTCGAGAATTTTTAACACACTCAGACAAAGAAAATAGATTTAATCATAAAGAAATTTATGAAGTGATGAGTTTGTGTTTAAGTTGTAAGGCTTGTAAAAGCGAGTGTCCTTCGAATGTGGATATGGCAAAGTTAAAAGCAGAATTCTTACAACATTATTATGATGCCAACGGTGTTCCTTTCAGAACAAAGCTCATTGCTAATTATACAGCGGCTGCTAAACTAGGCTCTATGGCACCCCGTTTATATAATGCTTTTGTAGAAAATAAGTTTACCGGAAGCCTTGTTAAATCAATTTCAGGTTTTGCATTGAAGCGCTCCATGCCAAGTATATCCATTCAAACTTTAGATAACTGGTATAAAAAAAATTATGTAGCCCCCAAAAATCCTATAAAAACAATTTATTTATTTTGTGATGAATTCACTAATTACAACGATGCACCTATTGGTATTAAAGCCATTCAATTATTATCGGCATTAGGTTATGAGGTGATTATTCCTACACATGAAGAAAGTGCTAGAACTTGGCTTTCAAAAGGTTTAGTAAGAAAGGCTAAACTTATTGCAAATAAAAATATTGAAAAATTAAGTCATTTGGTGACTGAGGCTAGCCCTCTTATTGGTCTAGAACCCTCTGCTATACTCACTTTCAGAGATGAGTACCCCGACTTAGCTTCGGATGAAAATGAAGCTGCTGCTAAACATTTAGCCAAACATAGTTATTTCATTGATGAATTTTTAGCTTCCGAAATGCAAGCAGGTAATATTACTAAAGATAGTTTCACAAGCAATGAAAAATCTATTTTACTCCATGGGCATTGTCAACAAAAGGCAGTGAGTGCCTTATCAGATTCTGTAAAAGTACTTTCTTTTCCCGCTAACTATAAAGTAGAAACTATTGCTTCAGGTTGTTGTGGTATGGCAGGCTCTTTTGGCTATGAAAAAGAACACTATGCAGTTTCAATGAATATTGGAGAATTGGTATTATTTCCTAAAATAAGAGCGAATCATAATAAATGCACCATTGCAGCACCTGGTACTAGCTGTCGCCATCAAATTAAAGATGGCACTGGTGAAAAAGCATTTCACACAGTAGAAATTTTACACGCAGCACTAGCTTAGTATAATCTAATCTTACTTTATATAAATTTTACTGATTTTAGAAGTATAATTTATTTCTATACTTATCAATTAGCTTATTTCAAAAGCAAGCCTTCTTTTTTAATAGCCTCAAGTGCACTATATAATATATCTAAATCGGTAACTGTATTAAATGCATTAATAGAGTAACGCATATATATATCATTTTCCTGACGCATTATAGGAATTTCAATTTTATAGTCGATGTATAATTTTCTTTGTAACTGTTCAGGCTCGGGTGTGTTAATAGGAATACTAATCATTTGACCTATCCATTCGCTAGTTAAGGGGCTAATAGGTTTCGTGCCAAGTAAATTATAAAAACGTTCTGCATGGGCAAGTACAACTTCATGACATTTTTTAGAAACGATAGTCCAATTATTTTTTTGCATAAATTCAATGCTCGCCTCCACTGTTAAAAAAGCTGAAAAGTCTCTTGTGCCAATCATTTGATGGTAGTCTAAAAAACTTGAATGAGAAGGTTTGAAAGCTTTATAACCCCAACTTACAATTAAAGGATCACATAAAGGCTGTACCGATTTATGTGCATATAAAAAACTACATCCTTTAGCTGCCATCATCCATTTATGACATGCCCCTGTATAAAAATCGGCTTTGATTTCAGTTAAGTTAAAAGGAATGTGTGCAGGTACATGTGCGCCATCCACTATAGTTATTAAGCCTTTTGATTTTGCTATTTCGCAAATTTCTTTCACAGGAAAAATTAAACCAGTCGCACTGGTTATATGACTTATAAATATAGCTTTGGTACTTGGTCTTAGTCCTTCAAAAAAATCTTCAATAAATTTTTCTTTGCTAGTAATAGGTAAATTTATTTTCTGTCTTCTATAAGTGGCTTTATTTTTTTTGCAATAAAAATCCCAGGTACGGTCACAGGCGCCGTATTCTATATTGGTAGCTAAGATTTCATCACCTTCATTTAAAGGAAAATTCTTTGCTATTAAATTAATTGCAAAAGAAGGGTTGGTTACCATGACTAAATCATCTTTATCTGGACATCCAATAAACTTCGCTAGTGCAGCCCTTGAATTGGCTAAGTAATTCACGCCATCAAATGCAATAAATTGAACTGGCTCTGCCTCTAAAACTCTTTGCCATTTTTGATAAGCCTCAAAAATTGGTTTAGGTGTAGCGCCAAAGGATCCAAAGTTTAGAAAAGTAATGTCTGGGTTTAATAAAAACTGATCTTTCAAATTTTCCATTTCTTATATTTTGCTTTCTAAAGGTAGCATAAAAAAATCTCGGTTACCATAGGCAACCGAGATTTATACTGAGTAAGTAATTGAGTACTAAACACCCAAACTCCAACCGTCGCGATATGTTCTTTTAACAAATTGATTTGCATCGTCGAAATTGGTGATTTTCATATTTGGACCATCCCATAACAATTGAATGTTTCTACCTGGGTATGTTGGGCCACCTTTCTTGTCAGAAGATTTAATATCATAACTTCTAATGGCTAAATTACCCATTAATACAGACTCTGTTAAAGGACCTGCAATATCAAAATGAGAACTTAATGCTTTTGCTTCTTTACTACCAGGGCCAGCGATACAAGCTTCTACCCATGCAGAATAATGTCCACTTTCTCCGCCTTTCACTCTATCTACAGTTTTTGGTACTGAAGTTGTTTTTGTTAAGTTGGTAGGTAATAATTGTGGATTGATACCATAAGTACCTGCCATCATTTTTCCTTTTGTTCCTTCAAAAATAACGCCATTGCCGCCATCACCCATAATTTCATTAGGGCCTAATTCAGCTGGGCGCTCAGGTTGAATACCACCATCCATCCAATGTAATTTTACATTTGGCTTTCCGTTTTGACCTTGGAAAGTTAAAATAATATGTGAACCCATTGGACCAGAATCCGGAGCATATAATTTTTGCCAAGGAGCTGTATAACGAGTAGCAACACTACATTCTGCAGCAATAGGATAACCTAAACCAGCTACTGCAAATGCAGGTGCCATAATATGACAAGCCATATCACCTAAAGCACCAGTTCCATAATCCCACCAACCTCTCCAGTTAAAGGGAAGTAAACCTTCGAAATAATCTTTTTGGGGAGCAGTACCTAACCATAAATTAAAATCTAATTCAGCAGGTATAGGACTTGGTGTAGAAGATACAGGACGGTTCACACCCTGAGGCCAAACGGGTCTATCGGTATAACAATAGATGGTATGAATATCTCCGATTAATCCAGCAGTGTGCCAGTCTTGTAACATGCGAACTCCATCTCCAGATGAACCTTGGTTACCCATTTGAGTAACTACATTATAATCGTGTGCAGCTTTTGTCATAATACGCGCTTCATAAATATCATGCGCCATTGGCTTTTGAACATACACATGTTTACCTAATTGCATAGCAGCCATGGCTTGCACCGCATGCATATGATCGGGTGTAGAAACTGAACATGCATCAATGTGCATATGTTCTTTATCTAACATTTCTCTATAGTCTTTATAATATTTTGCTTTTGGATATCTTTCACGACTTTTTACGGCTTGTCTATCGTCGACATCACATAAAAAAGCTATATCTGCTTTGCCGCTACTATAGAAAGCAAATAAATCACTTTCTCCTTTTCCGCCGGCACCGATACCCGCTACTTGTAATTTATCACTTGGTGCGGTAAATCCTTTTCCACCTAAAACGTGTCTAGGTAGAATGTAAAAGCCTCCTAATGCAAGTGCTGAATTTTTTATAAAATCTCTTCTTGTGTTTTCTGATTTTCTCATGGACATAGCAAATCTTTATTTGGTTTATAATCGTTGTTAATTAACTAGTTAAGTTAAGTACGTTAAATTATCAAAAATTTCGGAATTTTAAGAATTATTTTGATAAGCGAATAAATGGGGCTTGCTTTCATGAATAAGGCTTAAATTGCCTAATAATCATTGCTTATGTCTACAAATATTCATAACCTACGTACATATTTTGCCACTGGCGCTACACAGTCCTATGCCTTTAGACTACAACAACTTGAACGCTTAAAAAAAGCCGTTTTAGATGCAGAAAATCAATTATATCAAGCTTTATATACCGATTTAAAAAAAACTAACGAAGATGCCTGGGCTACCGAAATTGGTTTTTTCTTAAGTGAATTGAATTATACCATTAAACATTTGAAAGACTGGATGGAGCCAAAACCAGTTGCTACTAATTTGGTCAATATGCCTTCTTCTAGTTTTACCATTCAAGAGCCCTTGGGTGTAGTTTGTATCATTGCTCCTTGGAATTATCCATTTCAATTATTATTTACACCCTTAATTGGTGCCATTGCTGGAGGTAACTGTGCCGTTTTAAAACCCAGTGAGTTTGCACCAGCTACTGCAGCAGTGATGCAAAAAATAATTCATTCTTTATTTCAAGATAACTATATGATGTATTTAGAAGGGGAAGGTGCAACTGTCTTGCCACCGCTACTTACAGAAAATAGATTCGACCATATTTTTTATACGGGAAGTACCATGGTTGGAAAAATAATTTACAAATTAGCTGCCGAACATTTAGTGCCAGTAACTTTAGAGTTGGGCGGTAAAAGTCCTGCAGTAATTTGTGATGATGCCAATTTAAGAGTTGCAGCACGTCGCTTAGCCAATCCTAAATTTTCTAATTGCGGTCAAATGTGTATTGCACCTGACTATATTTTAGTACCACATCATTTAAGAGAGGAACTCATTAAAGAATTAATTATTGCTCTTCAAAAATTTTATGGTGTAGATGCAGAAAGCTCAGATCATTACGGTAAAATAATTAATGATAAACAGTGGTTGCGTCTTACTTCTTATTTAGCAGATGGCGAAATTGTGTATGGAGGAAAATCAAATAGAGAAAAATTATTTATAGAACCAACTATTATGGTAGGGGTTCAACCAGATGCAAAAATTATGCAGGATGAAATTTTTGGACCCATACTTCCTATTCTTACTTATGCAAGTAAAGAAGAGGCATTGGCGATAATTCATAAAAACCCAAATCCATTGGCTTTTTATGTTTTCACAGAAAATAAAGCAGATGAAAATTATTGGTTAACCAATGTGCCATCAGGTGGTGCATGTGTAAATAATGCTACTATGCATATTACCAATCATGATTTACCCTTTGGTGGTAGAGGTTTCAGCGGAACAGGAGGATATCATGGAAAATTAAGTTTTGATACATTTACGCACACTAAATCGGTATTAAAAACACCCACCTGGATAGATCCTGGTTTTAAATATCCTCCTTACAAGGGAAAGGCTTGGTTATTGAAAAGATTAATTGGATAATTTCAAGTAAAGTAGATTGAAAAATAAAAAAAGTATCATGATAAAAATTGCCATCGCTTTAGGTGTATTAGTTTCTGCCACACTACTTATGAAAAAACAAGGCATGTCTTATCGTCAATCTATTTTAAAAACAATTTACCCAGCCATCATGTGGTCGAGTAAAGCTGCAGGAAAAAAACAAATACAGGTTAATACAGAAAATAAAATACCTATAGTTCCTTTTTATAGTTTAACCACTAAGGATATCAATGGGAAGGACTTTAATTTTGCTTCTTTGAAAGGAAAGAAAGTATTAATTGTAAACACAGCTAGTGATTGCGGTTTCACTGGTCAATATGAAGCCTTAGAAAAATTACAAGAAAAATATGTTGAAAGTCTTGTAGTTATTGGATTTCCTGCCAATGACTTCAAAGAACAAGAAACCAAGGATAATGAAACTATTGCTGCCTTTTGTAAAAAAAATTATGGTGTTAGTTTTCCTTTAATGGCTAAATCTATTGTAATAAAAAAGAATCATCAAAACGAAGTGTTTAAATGGTTATCGGATATGACCATTAATGGTTGGAATCATCAAGAGCCAGTTTGGAATTTTTGTAAATATTTAATTAATGAAGAAGGTACCCTTACACATTATTTTCCCATGATAGTGGATCCACTAGACGCTTCAGTGATTGAAGCTATTGAAAAAAAGCAATAGAAGTTATTTAAAACTAAGTTGGGCAACTAATTAATAGGGCAGTGTTCGTGGTAGTTTTCTAAAACAATTTTACCAGATTCAATTACAATGTCTTTGTACTTTTCTTTAATCTCATCTAAGATTTCTTCAATCTCATTTTGATGAGTAATGCGCACTAATTTATTTCTATACTCTTTAATATTGGGAAGTCCTCTTAAATAATTGGCATAATGCCTTCTCATCTCATTGATGCCTGCAATTGGTCCTTTCCACTCCACCGATTTAATCAAGTGTTTTCTGGCTACTTCAACACGCTCTTCAATGGTAGGATCTGCTCTTCTTTCTCCTGTTTGCACAAAATGTTTTATCTCTCTAAAAATCCAAGGATATCCAATGGCAGCGCGGCCAATCATGATACCATCCACTCCATATTTATTTTTATATTCTAATGCTTTTTCTGGAGAGTTAATATCACCATTGCCAAAAATTGGTATATGAATACGCGGGTCATTTTTAATTTCACCAATTAAAGTCCAATCGGCATCCCCTTTATACATTTGCACTCTAGTACGTCCATGAATGGCCAATGCTTTAACGCCCACATCTTGTAATCTTAATGCTACTTCATGAATATTCTTAGAACTTTCATCCCAACCTAATCTTGTTTTGACTGTAACAGGAAGGTTGGTACTTTTTACCACAGCCTCTGTTAATCGTACCATTAAATCTAAATCTTTTAAAACGCCGGCTCCGGCTCCCTTGGTGACTACTTTTTTAACGGGGCATCCAAAATTAATATCAATTAAATCGGGGTTGACAGTATCTACAATTTTGGTACAAAGGGCCATGGCCTCCTCATCGCCACCAAATATTTGAATGCCAATGGGGCGTTCATAGTCAAAGATGTCCAATTTTTGTCTGCTCTTGATGGCATCACGAATTAATCCCTCGCTACTAATGAATTCAGTATACATGAGGTCGGCACCATTTTCCTTGCAAACTGCTCTAAAAGGAGGGTCGCTTACATCCTCCATAGGAGCGAGTAATAGTGGGAAATCGGGTAATTGTATAGGACCTATAGAAACCATATGAATTCATTATCTTGCATCTAACTGATACGATTGCAAATGTACCAATTATTTGATATGAGACCTCCCATGAGACTGGCCCTTTTTTTAGGGCTTACAGGTATTGGCATGATTGCTGGGGCATTGATTAGTTTTTCTATAGTTTCTTTATTGCTTCATATTCCTCTTGCAGACATGCAAAAGGTTATTATGCAACCTGAATATGCTTCCATGGCTCAGTTGGCCAATGCCTTGGCTTCTATTATTGCCTTTGGTTTACCAAGTATAGCATTATCCATGATGGCAAAAGGAAATTGGTACACTCATTTAGGTTTTACTGCTATAAAATCATATCAACAAATTGCTATTATTATATTTTTAGCACTTACTGGTTTAATACTGAGTGGTGCATTAGGAAATTTGACAGAAAAAATTCCTATCCCTACTAATTTTAAAAATTGGGCTGAAGGTTTAGAAGCACAGTATAAAAAAGCGATGCTTTCTATGACCCAAATGCATTCAATAGTAGATTTAGGCTATGCATTATTAGCAGTGGCTATTATACCTTCCATTATAGAAGAAATTTATTTTAGAGGCACGCTACAAAAAGTATTAATGGACCTAACAGGTAAACCTTACGCTGCCATTATTTTAACAGCCATTTTTTTCAGTGCTATTCATTTTTCATATTTTGGTTTTTTATCAAGAGCGGCCTTAGGAATTGTACTTGGTTATATTTATTATTATTCAAAAAATATTTGGCTACCTATATTTTTACATTTTTTAAATAATGGGATAGCGGTAGTCACTTTATATTCGATTAGAAATAATCCAGCGAAGGTAGATAAGTTGATGGATGATAATTTACCTATCTATTGGGGCATATTAGCCTTGGCAGTTGTGTACTATTTATTAAAAAAATTAAAAAATGATTATTCAGATGCAGGATTGGAAAAGAGTATTTAGTAGTAGTCAGTTAGCAGCATCTTCAATGGTGATGGGCATTTTAAACGAAAATGAAATACCCGCTAAAACACTTAATAAACAAGATTCTTCTTATGTTTTTTTAGGAGAAGTAGAAGTATATGTACCTTTGGATTTGTATGAAAAAGCGCAAGAAATTATTTCAACTATTCAAATTAATACAATTCAATTTTAAAATATTCTTTATAAAACTATAATTTATTTTATATGGCCTCTAGCAAATCTGTTTTAAAACAAAGAACCCTGTCTGCGATTGTTTTTGTGATCATAATGTTAACAGGTTTAATTTGGAATAGCTGGTCTTTTTTTACTTTATTTTTAATCATACAATTAGGTTGTTTGTATGAGTATCAAAAATTATTAGCACTTATTTATCCAACTTATCAAAATATAAGCCCTGCACATAAATGGGGCTTACTTCTTTTAGGTTGTTTAATGATGATGACATTAGGGCCAGCAGATTTAGCCATTAATGCTACGAGTATTAAATTTTTAGGCAGCAGAGCAATTCCAATTGTGGTGGCGCTAATAATTATAATTGAAATTTTTTCTAAAAAATTTAGTATACAAAACATAGCTATTTCTTTCGCTGGCTTGGTATATATACCCATGTGTTTGTCATTATTTTTTCAATTAAAAAGTTTTATGACCAATACTTATTTTGTTAATTGGACTTTTTCTATTCCTTTATTATTAATCGTTTCTATTTGGGTAAATGATACAATGGCTTATCTAGTAGGTTCTGTTATAGGAAAAACGCCTTTGTCCCCAATATCTCCTAATAAAACTTGGGAAGGTACTATTGCAGGTATTATTTTATCAGTATTAATTGTCTCTAAGGTAATGGCCATGGTGGTGCCTATTCAAGAGAAATACATTTTCTATATTAGTTTAATAGCCTCTATTGCTGGTAATTTTGGTGATTTATTAGAAAGTAAATTAAAAAGGTTGGCTGGCGTGAAAGATAGTGGAAGCATGATGCCTGGTCATGGAGGCTTCTTAGATAGGTTTGATTCTATCTTATTTGCCACCCCTTTTGTATGGCTAATTCTTCAGATTCTGTTTTAGATGTTTTACATTTGTAACTAAATTTACATAATGACTATACATAAAGAAGGAACAGCTACTATTTCATTGATTGCTATATTCGTAGGTGTCTTAAATATTTTCAATTTTTCGTACCTATTTCCTATATCAGCAATTTTTGCATGGGTAGTGTTTATAATTACAGTTGCTTTCTTCTTATTTATTGTTTCTTTCTTCAGAATGCCTGTTCGACAATTAACCATTAGTGACGAGGCTATTGTATCGCCAGCTGATGGTAAAGTAGTAGTGATTGAAGAAGTGCAACCCGATGAATATTA
Organism: Chitinophagia bacterium; assembly: GCA_009928005.1. Classification (GTDB taxonomy): domain Bacteria; phylum Bacteroidota; class Bacteroidia; order Chitinophagales; family Chitinophagaceae; genus Sediminibacterium. The sequence continues at coordinate 50,201 of RFVO01000003.1, forward strand.
TACAGAAAAAAGAATTCAAATTAGTGTATTTATGAGTCCTGCCAATGTGCATGTGAACCGTTTACCAATTGCAGGAAATATTGTATACAATAAATACCATCCCGGTAAATTTTTAGTAGCCTGGCATCCAAAATCTTCTACTGATAATGAAAGATGGTCTGTGGTAGTGGAGAACAGTAAAGGAAGTATTTTATGTAAACAAATAGCAGGTGCATTAGCAAAAAGAATATGTAATTATACTACTGTGGGACAAAACTTCAAACAATGTGATGAATACGGTTTTATAAAATTTGGTAGCAGGGTAGACTTACTCTTACCAGTAGGAGCAAAAATTCAAGCAAAAATTGGAGATGTGGTTAAAGGAGGTGTTACCGTGCTTGCTAGTTGGTAATAACAAAAAATAGTCCTAATAAGTAACATAGTTTATCTTAGAATAAGATAGTTTATACTAGAAGTTTTGCTAGAATTTAAAAATTAAAAAGGACTTTCTAAGGTCTTTATAATATATACTCTATTTCCTTTAAATGAGTAATGGTATGTGTGGCAGGCACAGTAGGTTGTATTTGTAAATGATTTACGAATATGGAATCCATACCGGCATTAATAGCACCTTGAATATCTGCCGACTCGTTGTCACCAATCATAATACTGGTTTCTAATTTTGCATTAGAGGCTTTTAAAGCGTACTCAAAAATTTCTTTATTAGGTTTTAAACTATTGCTTGCTTCAGAAGTAATTACTTCAGTAAAGTAGTTTGCTAAATTTGAGTTTTTAATTTTTTTAAATTGAACCGATTCAAATCCATTGGTAATTAAATGTATTGAATATTTTTTGCTTTTTAAGTACTCTAGAATTTCAATGGTATAGGGGAATAAATTCTTTTTATTAGGAAGAATATCTAAGTAATCAACAGACATTGCTTTAGACAAGGCCTCGTCGGCTATTTTATAATCTAGTAAACTTAAGTAAATTCTCTTCCACCTTAATTCATCTTGTTTAATATAACCCTTGGTATACCTGTCCCATAGCCTGTGATTGTGCACACTATACTTACTATAAAACTCATCAAAATTATTGACGCCCTTTGCCTCTAATGCATATTTAACATGTAGGTCCCATAAGGTTTCTTTAGAATTTAATTCAAAGTCCCAAATTGTATGGTCGAGATCAAAAAAAAGGTCTTTATAGGGCATCGATGATTAATTGTATTGAACGAATTTACAATTTTGCTCCTTATCTTTAATCTTTATTTCGATTATCTATAAATTAATTATATGCTGGTTGTTATTACAGGCGCTTCACAAGGAATTGGGTATGCTGTGGCTGAAGTTTTTGCAGCTGCAGGCCATGGATTATGTATTTGTAGCAAAACTGCTTCTCGATTAAAAGAGGCCACTGAAACTTTGCAAAAAAAATATCCTACAGTTACTATACATAGTAAGCAAGCCGATTTATCAAAGCAAGTCGACTGCCTTGAGTTTGGAAATTGGTGTTTGAGTTTAGGCACACCCCATATTTTAATTAATAATGCAGGCTACTTTTTACCCGGTAATTTAATGCAGGAGGAGCAAGGTGTTTTAGAATCACAAATAGCAGCTAATTTATATTCTGCATATTATACTACTCGTGCTATAGTTCCTGCCATGATAAAAGTAGGCAAGGGGCATATTTTTAATATTTGTTCAATTGCTGCTTTAAAAGCTTATCCGCAAGGAGGCTCTTATAGTATAAGTAAGTTTGCACTAGATGGATTTTCAAAAAACTTAAGAGAAGAATTAAAAAATACTGGCATTAAAGTAACTGGCGTTTATCCTGGGGCTACTTATACCAATAGTTGGGCAGAAAGTGGGGTAACACCTACTCGTATTATGGAAGCGCAAGATATTGCAACCATGATTTATTCAGCTACGCAATTAAGTCCACAAGCAGTGGTAGAAGATATTGTGATGCGTCCTTTATTAGGAGATTTATAATTTATTTGTAAATTTTTTTACAAAGTATTGAACTTTAGTTAAAGTCGTTCTGCTTCGTCTTCAATTGAAGGTGATTTATTGGAAAAACTTTCTCTAGATTTTTTAATAGCAGCAACTCTATCTATTACTATTTGTGCAATTAATTTTCCAGCATTTTCATTTGGGTTCGCTTTTAAAATGTTCTTGAGCTTTGACTCTGAAACATCAATTCGATAAAGCAATTGTACTAATTTAGAAAAGTCTTCTTTGATCAATTCATTGATCATCGTTTCTAAATCAGGCGTACTTAATTTCTCTAGTGCTAATAAATTTATTTCCATCTGCCTTAATTAAATTTTTCAATGACACCTAGGCTAAATAAAGCAAAGTCGTATTTAACAGGGTCACTTGCATCCAAAGTTCGACAATAATTAGTTAATTCAATAGCGGTTTGCCAATCTGTTTGTGTTCTTTTTAAAATGCCTAAGCCTCTTGAGACCCTTGCTACATGCACATCAATAGGCATAATAAGTGCTGCAGGGCTTAGGTTTTTCCATAAACCAAAATCTACCCCTTGATTATCTTTTCTTATCATCCAGCGTAAAAACATGTTTAATCTTTTACAAGTAGCTCCGGTTAATGGGCTAGCAATATGTTTTTTAGTTCTTTCAGGTGCTTCTTCTAATGAGAAAAAGTAGTTTTGAAAATGAATAAGGGCTTGTTCTATTAAATTTTGCTTTTCAATATTTTTAGAAATATTACTTTTAAAAAATGCAGTTTCTAAACTTTTATTTTTACTAAAATGCATTTTAAAAAATTCAATACAGTAGAGTAAGTCGGTATCGTTAAATGTTCGGTGAGCAAATTCTATTAATTTTTTTAAGTCTTTGTCTTCGTGTCCAACACAAAAATCATAGGGGGCATTGTCCATTCTTTCAAGTAGTTCTTTACTTTTATTAATGATGGTGGTTCTATTGCCCCATGCAAAAATGGCAGCAAAAAAACCAGCAATTTCAATGTCTTGTTGTTTTGTAAATAAATGAGGAATAGAAATAGGATCTTTTCCAATAAATTCAATACGATTATACTGCTTAACTTTTTGGTCTAATAGTTTTTGAATCTCATCCTTCATTACCCAATGGCTTGTGCTAAATCTGCTATTAAGTCTTCTGCATCTTCTATGCCTACACTTAAACGAATAAGTCCGTCAGATAAACCATTGGCAATTCTTTGTTCACGCGGTATAGAGGCATGTGTCATACTTGCTGGATGATTAATTAAAGATTCTACTCCACCCAAGCTCTCCGCTAAAGAAAATACTTTAGTACTAGAAAGGACTTTAGTAGCTGCTTCAATGGTATCTGTTTTTAAAGTAAAGCTCATCATGCCACCGAACCCACGCATTTGTTTCTTAGCAATGGCATGATTAGGATGGTCCTCGAAACCACACCAATATACTTTATCTACTTTAGGGTGCAGTTTTAAATAACCAGCTATTTTAATTCCATTTTCGCAATGTCTTTGCATGCGAACATGTAAAGTTTTAATACCTCTTAATACTAAAAAACAATCTTGTGGGCCTGGTACGGCGCCTGTGCTTTTTTGAATAAAATATAATTGATCTCTTAAAGCTTGATCGTTCATGACTAGGCAACCTTGAATTACATCACTATGACCGCCTAAATATTTTGTAGCAGAATGCATTACAATAGTGGCACCAAAGTCTAATGGATTTTGTAAATAAGGAGAAGCAAAAGTATTGTCTACACAAACCATGCAATTATATTTTTTACCAATAGAGGATACTGCTTCAATATCACTTATATTCATCAGTGGATTGGTAGGTGTTTCTAGCCAAATTAATTTAGTAGCAAGCGTCATGGCTTTTTCTACATTTTTAGCATCAGAGGTATCAACATATATAAATTTTATACCCATTTTTTCGTAAACTTTAGAGAAAAGCCTAAAAGTACCTCCATACATATCATGCGCAGCCACTACTTCGTCACCTGGTACTAGTAAACGCATTACAGCATCTGTTGCAGCTACACCACTTGCAAAGGCTAATCCAAATTTTCCATTTTCAATTACTGCAAAAGCTTCTTCTAAAGCGAACCTTGTAGGGTTCTGGCTTCTAGCATATTCATAACCTTTATGTACACCTGGTGATGATTGTACATAAGTAGAAGTTTGATAAATAGGTGTCATGATAGCGCCAGTACTTGGGTCTGGATGTGCCCCTGCATGAATATATTTTGTAGCTAGTTTCATTTGTAAATTTTAATTTTTTTAAATTTTTTTAATTCAATTAATTTTTAATTCATTTCATAATAATTAAATTCGTTCTAATAGCATTAAATAATTAGGAAAGTTTATTTCCATTTTTAAACATTCTATAAGAATAGATTGCGGGCACTAATACCATCACAATCATATCTATAAAAAAAATAACAAAAGAAGTGACCGAACTAAGGGCTATACCTGCAAGCAATTGAATTATACCACCGTAAAACCAAATTTTACCTGCTATTTTATGTGTTGCATTCCAATTATCTACATTGTCTAATGTCCAGGGTAATTTAAATCCTGCAAAATAGTTCTGTTTTATTTTTGGCATATATAAACCCATACCAGCAAAAGCAAAACCTAACATAGGAAATAATAATTTTTCAATAGGAATTCCTTGGTGGGTAGTTGCGAATAATATGACCATGCATAATAAGCTCAAAAATAAAACAGTGAATAATCCAAACTTTTGAAATAAGCCATTGTCAACTTGTCCAGTTCTTTTGGGGTCAAAATTTTTGATATTGGCTAAAAAGAAATAAGTAAATAAACTAGCTACTCCTAATATTATTGGACCTAAATAAATACTGTCTTTTCCGCCAAAACCATCTGCTTCCCCTTTAATATTAAAATGGGTAGGGATAATTTCGGGTAAACTAGGGTATAAATAGGCTGCATATATAAATGGGATTCCAATTAATATGAGTACATAAAAGAGCACTATTTTTTTATTATTCATAATCTAGTTTTAGCCTTAAAGTTACTATTTATTCGGTTTTAATCAATAATACGCTATGTCCATAAAAAAATTTACTTTTGCTTCAAATCGAAAAAAAATGAGTAAAGGCCCAATTTCAAAATTTATAGAGCATCATTATAGACACTTTAATGCTGCTGCCTTGATAGACGCTGCTAAAGGCTATGAAACCCACCTTTTAGAGGGAGGTAAAATGCTGGTAAGTTTAGCAGGTGCTATGAGTACTGCTGAATTAGGTATTAGCTTGGCTGAAATGATTCGTCAAGATAAAATTGCTATCATTAGCTGTACCGGTGCCAACCTAGAAGAAGATGTAATGAACTTGGTTGCACATAGTCATTATAAGCGCGTTCCCAATTACCGCGACCTAACACCACAAGACGAGTGGGATTTATTAGAGAACCATTATAACCGTGTAACAGACACTTGTATTCCAGAAGAGGAAGCTTTTAGAAGATTACAAAAACATATTGTAAAGTTTTGGAAACAAGCAGAAGCAAAAGGGGAGCGTTATTTTCCACATGAGTTTTTATACCAAGTTGTATTGAGTGGAGAATTAGAACAATATTATGAGATAGATCCAAAAGACAGTTGGATTGTGGCTGCGGCAAAAAAGAATATTCCAATTGTTGTTCCAGGTTGGGAGGATAGTACCACTGGAAATATTTTTGCTAGCTATGTTATTAAAAATGAATTAAAAGCAAGTACGGTTAAAAGTGGTATTGAATATATGGTGGAGTTAACAGAGTGGTACCGTGCCAATAGTGGTGGAAAGGGTGTTGGATTTTTCCAAGTGGGTGGGGGTATCGCTGGCGATTTCCCTATTTGTGTTGTGCCCATGATGTATCAGGATTTAGAATGGCATGATGTTCCTTTTTGGAGTTATTTCTGTCAAATAAGCGATAGCACAACTTCTTATGGTTCTTATTCAGGTGCCGTTCCAAATGAAAAAATTACCTGGGGTAAATTAGATGTTAATACACCTAAGTTTATTGTAGAGAGTGATGCTACTATTGTAGTGCCGTTAATATTTGCCTACATTCTTGGCCAATAATTATATTTTCTTTCTGTTCTAATTCTAAATAAAATAGAAATTAAATTTCAAATAATTATTTAATCTAACGACTTGGCATATTCAAAGGCAAATCTCTTTTTAACATATCTTCTTTCATTGCCATTTCCCAAGCTGTTTCAAAAATCATTCGAACTCTTTTTTCCATTAAGTCAAAATTGATTTTTTCTACTGTATCTGTTGGTTTGTGGTAATCTTTGTGTGTTCCGTTAAAATAGAAAATAACTGGAACGCCTTTTGCTGCAAAATTATAATGGTCGCTTCTGTAATAAAAACGATTTTGATCTTTAGGATCATTGAATCTTCTGTCTAATTCCATATTATAGCGCTGATTTACTTTATCTGTAATTGGTTGTAAGTCGCTACTTAATTTATCTTCTCCGATTACATAAACATAGTTCATAGAATCACCCTTATAAGTAGGATCAATTCTGCCCACCATATCAATATTTAAATCAACTGATGTTTTTTCTAAAGGATACACTGGATGCTCGCTATAATATTTAGATCCTAATAAACCTTTCTCCTCTCCAGATACATTCATAAATACAATATTACGCTTTGGGCTAAAGCCTTTTTTACTAGCCTGTGCAAATGCATCTGCAATAGCAACTACACTAGTGGTGCCTGATCCATCATCATCTGCTCCATAATATATTTCTCCGTTCTTAATGCCTTCGTGGTCATAATGACTAGTAATAAACATATATTCATCTGTCTTCTCTTTACTAGGTAATACAGCCATAATATCTGCGCTAGGTACTTCGCCATTATTGCGTTCGGTAGTCCAATCGATAGTGGTGCTATAAACACCTTTAGGTACATCTGCTAATTCTTGGTCTGAATAATCTTTACTTCCTCCTAATAAATGACTACCTAAATGTTTAGAAACAGTCATGCTAACAAAATTACTAGCAGTACTTGCTGTTAAGCTTAATCTTCCAGTTAAATTACTTGGATAGGTTGGGTTGTTGTTTGCAATTATAATAATACCTAAGGCGCCTAATTTTTGTGCAGCCATAATTTTATACATACTTCTTTCCTTACTTTCTGTAGCGACCAATAATTTCCCTTTAACATCGGCTGTTGATTTATCATTGAAGTCATTGCCTACAAAAATTATAGCATTGGTGTTCAAAGATTTTTGTGGTACAGAAGAAGCGTTTACCCAATAGTCTTTATCTAGGGTATACATTTCGCCATTTACTTTTAAAGTAGAGCTTAGCACTTTGTCTTGGAATAATGTAAAGGGTAAGGTAAAAGAGCCATTGTTCCCTGGCTTTAATTTAAATTTTTTGTATTGGCTTATTAAATAAGCGGCTGCTTTTCTTTCACCTTCTGTACCTGTTTCTCTTCCTTGCATTTCTGCACTGGCAATAATACTTAAGTGCTCTTTTAATCCTGCAGCTGTAATTGCTTTAGCTGCTTTGCTGGCATCTATGCCTTGTGCTACAGCAAGAATTGTGACAAAGCTTAAAAATAGAACGAGTAGTTTACGCATTTTTTTATTTTTAAATTATTAACATGAAATTTTTTGAACTCTATTTTGATGTCTACCTCCTTCGAAGGCAGTACTCATAAATTTTTCTATCATTTCTTTTGCAAGCTCAATACTTACATAACGCGCAGGAATACAAATCATATTCGCATCATTATGTAAACGGGTTAATTCGGCAATATCTGTTTGCCAACATAGGCCAGCTCTAATACCCGCATGCTTATTGGCTGTCATAGCTACGCCATTGGCACTGCCGCAAAATAAAATACCAAAAGCAGCTTCTCCAGTTTCTACACTTGAGGCCGTGGGGTGAGCAAAGTCGGGGTAATCGACGGAATTAGTATTATAAGTTCCAAAGTCCTTAGTGGAATATCCTTTTTTTTGCAACCAAGCATTGATGGTATTTTTAAAATCAACACCTGCGTGGTCGGCTCCTAATGCAATAGGTTTGGTAGCATCAAATACGAAATTCATATTTTTAATTTTACGGATAAAAAATAGTATAAATATTTTAGTCTAATCTATTTTTCAATAGCTTTCATTTAATCCCACTCTTCATCTTCTGCATTTTTAACAGATTTATGTGCCCATCTTGAAACGAAAATACTAAATTCAAATAATGTATATAAAGGAATAAATACAATGGTTTGACTATACCAGTCTGGGCTAGGTGTAATAAATGCAGCCACCAATAAAATAATGACTACCGCATATTTACGTGTAGTAGTTAAAAACTTAGGAGTGATTAAGCCAATTTTGGTTAATAGAAATACAATGACTGGTAATTCAAATGCAATACCACAACCTAGTATTAAGTTAGTTAAATTATCTAAGTAATCTGCGAATGTTGGAATAGTAGTAATGGCGCCTTTTGAACCTAACTGAAAGCCTGCTAGAAAATTAAAAGTAAATGGACCTAGTACAAAAAAACCAAAGGAGGCACCCATGAAGAAAAATAAAGAAACCCAAAAAATCATGAACCTTGTATTCTTTATTTCTTTTTCTTTTAAAGCGGGTTTTATGAATGACCAAATTTGATAGAAGATATAGGGGAAGGCAACAATTAAACCACCCACAAAGGCCATACTAATACTACTTAAAAATTGCCCACCGAAAGTAGTACTTTGTAAAGAAACTTTTACAGGAGGCATACAAAGTGCATCACCTAAATGTAACCAATGACTTAAATTACAAAATGCTTTATACGTAATGAAATCAGAATTCAATGGACCCGTAATAACATTGTCCATAATCCAATCGCGATAAATAAATATGATAACCGAAGTGATTAATACTGAACTTAATGATCTTACAATCGTACCTCTTAATACTTCCAAATGATCGATGAAAGACATCTCTGATTCATCTGCTTTTTTAAATCGGTCAAATAGTGCCATAATACATTTTCAATGAGGGCTAAAGTTAAGGTTTCTAGTGGAAAATAGGGGTCCTAAAATCAAAAAAAGGACTAGCGGATTTTAATTTTTGCCTTTTCAATTCGGGTATCACTAACGGCCAATATTTCGGCATCAAAATGAGGTAAATGGATAATAGTGCGCATTTTAGGAATGGACTCGTGAAATTGAATTAAATAACCACTAAGGGTTTCAGAGCTGTCTGCTGAAAAATCTATACCATATTTTTCATATAAGTAGTCTAGCTCCAAGCGGCCACTAAATATAAACTCTGTATCGGAAAGCTTTTTTTCAATCAAGTCCTGCTCATCGTATTCATCTTCAATTTCTCCAAAAATTTCTTCTAATACATCTTCCATAGTGACAATACCTGCGGTGCCTCCAAATTCATCTACTACCCATGCAATGCTTTTTCTTTTTTTTGAGAATAAGCTGATAAGGTCTGCTGCATTCATGCTTTCTGTTACTAAAGGGATAGAGTGTAAAATTGAAGCAATTTCAGTTGGTTTTTTAAATAAATCTAGTTGATGTACATAACCTACAATTACATCTAGTGTTTCATCATAAACAATGAGCTTGCTTAACTTCGTTTCAATAAAGACCTCACTTAAATGCTGGATAGAAGTATTAAGATCTACACCAACAATTTCTGTCCTAGGTACTAAGCACTCTCTAATTTTTATATCAGGTAAGCTCAATGCATTTTCAAATAAATCGGTATTTAAATCTTGTTGCTCTTTGGATTGTTTTGTTTGTTGTACAAAATGTGCGAGATCAACTTTAGTGAAGCCTTCTTTTTTATGAATGATGCGCATTTGAAATAAATATTTCAGTACAAACTGTGCAAGGTTCACAAGTAATATAGTGATGGGTCTAAATAATAGATGAAAAAATTGTGCCAAAGGAGCAAAGAGTGTAATCATGGAAGCTGCCCTGGCTTTGAATATGGCCTTGGGAACAAGCTCTCCTATTAGTAAAATTACTAATGTTGATAAAATAGTATTGCCAAGTAAAATGGAATAGCGGCCTAGTTCCCATCTCTCCCAAATTAGTTTATCTAATAAAGTTTCGAATTGTATTCCAAAAATCACCAAAGAGATATTTAAACCAATAAGACAAGTGCCAATAAATTGAGTAGGGGCTTCTAAAAACTTTGCGATAATTTTTCCAGATCGATGGCCCTGTTTTTTTTTAAGTTCTAAACTTAATCGGTTAGCACTTACAAAGCCAATTTCGTAGCCTGAAAAAAAGCCAATCAAAATAATAGAAATAACTATTGCTAAAAGCATACAATTGGTTTATTCAATTTCAAAAATAGTCATTACCATTCAGGTAACATTGGTTTTGTTTCAATAATGCTTTCTATTTGCTCCATCATCTCATTAGTTAGCAAGGTAGCCGTATCAATGGCCGTCAAGTTATCTACTAATTGTGCTTTGTTCGTTGCACCTAAAATAGCAGTACTTACATTTGGGTTTTTGATACACCAAGCAATACTTAAAGAAGCGGTACTTACTTTTAAGGCCTTTGCCATAGCACCTAGTAGTTGTACTTTTTTAATCCTGTCTTGCATTAATAAGCGGTCTCTTAACCATTCAAAACCTTCTAATTGAAAACGGGATCCCTCAGGTATACCATCGTTGTATTTTCCTGTTAAAAGGCCTGATGCTAAAGGACTCCAAATGGTTGTGCCCATTCCTACATTCTTAAATATTTCAAGGTATTCGTTTTCCATTTTTGCACGCTCAAATAAATTATATTGAGGTTGTTCTACCGATGGACCAATTAAATGTTGTAATGCAGCTATTCTATGAGCTTCCATAATTTCAACGCCGCTCCACTCACTCGTACCCCAGTATAAAATTTTTCCTTGTTGAATTAGTGTGTTCATTGTTTGTACTACTTCTTCAATAGGAGTTGTTTTATCCGGTCTGTGACAAAAGTAAAGGTCAAGATAATCGGTTTCTAATCTTTTTAAAGCTTCATTGCAAGCCTCTGTCAAATGCTTTCTACTAAGTCCAGTTTGATTGGGTTTATTGGCTTTGCCTCTCCAACCAAAATAGGCTTTAGAAGATAAAACGATAGAAGTTCTATCCCATTTTTTTTTACTTAACACACGACCCATCATTTTTTCACTTTCACCTGCAGCATATACTTCTGCATTGTCAAAAAAATTCACTCCAGCATCATAAGCAATGCCCATTAACTCATCGGCAATGCCGTCGTTTATTTGTTTGTGAAAAGTAACCCAGCTTCCAAAACTAAGTGTACTTAGTTGTAAGCCTGTCTTTCCCATTTTTCTGTATTCCATAAAAATTATTTAGGGTTGCTAGATGTACTATCGGATAGTATTGCAAAACTATTTGATTGTGGTTTAAAAATATGTATATCGCTAAGATCTTGGTTGGCTTCAAACCCTTGGCCATAAATTTTAGCGATGGGATTATGCTGTTTTACAATTACTTCTTTATCGGTGGTGAACTTATTAGTAATTTGATCCCAGATCATTTCTTTGCACCAAAGCGTATCTCCCATGACATTGTATACAACCACATTGTCTTTTAAAAAAACTTTGTTTTCTGCTTCTTTATAATTAGCATAGTTGGCAATAAGTTTGCTTTCAATATGTAGGCTGTCTTTATAAAAATCTACTTTTATGGTATTTGGAAATTCAACCATCTTGCCACTATCTACTAAATACTTTTTCATGAGAGGTGCCATTAGTTTAGCAGATATCTTTCCATCAGTACTAATATAAATAGAAACGTCTTTGCCTACATCAATACCACCAATGCGCGCACTTAAAGCTTGTACTTCATTGACATTATTTTCACAGGCCACCATAAAAAAGCAGCTACTTATTAAAGCAACTGCTAGTTTAGTTTTTTTATTGAATAAAGTATTAATCATATTTGCGTTTATTAAACCAAACATCGCTTAAACTATAACCCAATGTAAATTGTACAAAGCTTTCTTTGTAATCATTTACACTAGAGCCTCTTTGGCCTACTTGCAATGCTAAATTTAGTAAAGTATATTGGTAATCGTATGAACGATATTTTCTAATAGGAAGGCCCATTCCCATTGTCAAGGCAGAAATTTTCAAGCCTTTATTGTCTATGTTTAAATAATCTTTACCAGTATAAAATCCTGCTCTATAAGTTACTGTAGACCAATAGCTTTCATAGTTAAAAGGATTAGGACAGAACTGAGCTCCTACACGAAACATCCAAGAATTTGACAATACATCTTTTTGCCCATAGAAACTATATTTGTCTTTCCAAGCGGCACTGTTATATTCAATGCCTAAAACCCATTGGTCATAATTACCTCTTGTATCATATTCTTTTTTATGTAAGGCTAAGCCTAAAGTGTACATGGCAGGAATAGTAACATTGCCTTTAATATTTCGAAGAGAAATAGCAGTGTCTAAAGGAGTTGAAGCAGAAGCTGTAAAATTACCGGTTGAGCGCACCATATCTTGTTTGCCTTGCATGGTTTGATCCATTGTGGCAGTTGCTCCATAGCTTAAAGAGTATTCTGTTTTTTGAACTCCTTTTCCTTTTTGTATTTTATAGATAGGAAATTCTCCTAATAAACCCCATTGAAAAAAGGCACCACCAAATATTGTATTGGTATTGGATGTTGATTGGAAAAAATAGTTTGAATCGGTACTATTTTGAAATGACTTTATATTTTCAATTTTTCTGCGACCGAAATTATAACCAGTGTTTATTCCAATGCTTAAGTATTTCCAGGACTTACCAAAACCTAAAAACACCTGATTTAATCCTCCTTGTCCAATATAATTATTGAAAATGGTATCGCCAGAAGAAATCCTTTTTGTTTCGTTAACTGCATAATTTATTTGAGAGACAGGTCTTAAGCCAAATGCCATTCCTGTTTTTTTATTTTTATCCATTGGCAAACCCACTACAATATAATTAGGACTTAAATAAGTAGACTGTTCTCTACCGGTTGGGGTTGATAATTTCTTTAAAGTATTATTATTGAAGTTCATTCCTAAATCAAAAGTGGTCATGTAAATAGTACCATAGGAAGCAGGATTATTAAAATTAATGCTTTGTCCAAAGCTACCATTCATAGAAGAAGTGTAAGCTGCAGAAAAACCACCCAATGCTTGACTAGTTGCATTTTGACTATTCACTATTTCAGTACCTAATCCATACCTAGAAAAAGGGGAATTGATTTGAGCCTTAGTTGGGGTAATAAAACAAACTAAACCTAGAAAAGGGATTAACCTAATTATTTTTTTCGCAAATAGCATACAGTCCTTTATATATTAAATTTTGGTCGGCAAATATCCTCTTTTTTAAATGAGGTACAAAATAAGAAATGTCTCCTCCGGTTAATAGCACGTTAAATTTGCCATATTTCTGCTCATAAGCTTCAATAATACCATCTATTTCGGCCGCCATACCCAAAATGACACCACTTAAGATATTGGTTTTAGTATCATAACCCACTAGTGGAAACTCGTTGGAAGGGGCAACAAGGGGTAAAAGGGCGGTTTGTTCATGCATAGATTTGAAGCGCATTTGCATACCTGGAGATATACTGCCCCCTAAAAAGGCATGGGTATTATTGATAAAATTATAGGTAATACAAGTACCTAAAGAAATAACTAAATTATGTTCATTGGGAAATTTGTCAACAGCAGCAGCTATTAAAGCTAAACGATCTGCGCCAATGGTTTCAGGCTTGCCCACTGGTGTGGTAAAATTAATTTTTGTATTGGGCCCCAATAAATGAAATTTAGTTGTTTTTGAAAGTAGGGTTTCTAGCGCTTTGTCGTGATGAATAACGGAAGATAAAATGGTTTTTTCCGGCGCAAATTCAGTAATTAATTTTTCAATTTCTTCAGCAGAACCGGTTTTTAAAACACGCAATTCTATTAAAGAAGCTTTGTGAAAAATGGCCGCTTTTAAACGGGTGTTGCCAAAATCAAAACAAATGGTGGTAGACATATACTTGCTTATAGTTCAAAAATAAACTCTTTGCCCCAAAGTTTAGATAAAACAATAGGCAAGTTGCAAAAGTTTTCGGTTATTTGAAGTACAAATTAGGCGGGTATGAAAATAGCGGGGTTTACAATAATTAAAAATGCGGTTACCAATGACTTCCCCATCGTGGAAGCCATTCGTTCGATACTGCCCGTAGTAGATGAAATGATAGTTTTAATTGGAGATTCAACGGATTCAACAATTGCTTTAATTGAAGCCATTGGAGATCCTAAAATTAAAATTCATCATTCTGTTTGGAATAAAAACTTAAGAAAAGGAGGTGCTGTATTAGCAGAAGAAACTGATAAAGCCTTTGCTTTAATTGGAGATGAATATACTTGGGCATTTTATATTCAAGGTGATGAAGTAGTGCATGAAAAGTATTATCCTGCTATAAGAACAGCTTGTGAAAATTATGCTAATGATACAGAAGTACAAGGGCTTTTATTTAAGTATAAACATTTTTATGGTACTTATGATTATGTGGGGGATAGTAGAAAATGGTATGCGCATGAAATTAGAATTATTAGAAATAATAAAGCCATTTCCGCTTATCGTGATGCACAAGGTTTTAGAATTGGTAAAACAAAATTGCCTGTAGCTTGTATTGATGCAAGTATTTATCATTATGGCTGGGTAAAGAGCCCCACGCAGATGCGTAAAAAAATTAAAGAGAGTAGTATTTATTGGAACGATGATACACAAATGGAAAAAATAAAATCAAGTCCTTCCGATTATGATTTTACGGGTTTTGATTCTTTACAAAAGTTTACAGATACACATCCTGCAGTTATGCACGATAGAATACAAAGACAGAATTGGGTGATTGATTTAGATGTTTCTCAAAAAAAGTTTTCATTTAAAAATAAATGCTTGTATTATTTTGAAAAATTAACAGGCATTCGACCTTTTGATTTTAAAAATTATAAAATTATCAGAAAATAATTATGCATTCAATTTCCGATATTAAACAAGGGGTAGCTAAAGGCGACTTTCTTTTATTAGCAAAAGCTATTTCTTTTATTGAAAATAGTGCAGTAGCTGCCAATTCTTTTTTAGAATCATTAGTTCCTACTCAAGTTCCAATCATAGGCGTTACGGGTCCTCCTGGTGCAGGAAAGAGCACATTAATTAATGCACTTATTAGTATTTGGGTGGAAGAAGGGAAGAAGGTAGCAGTACTATCGGTGGATCCTTCCTCTCCTTTTCATCAAGGAGCTATTTTAGGTGATCGCATTCGCATGAAAGATTGGTATTTACATCCTCAGGTGTATATAAGATCTCTTGCTTCAAGAGGGCATTTAGGAGGCCTTAATATGGCCATGCTTTCTATGACTATATTGATGCAGTCGGCTGGCTTTGATTATATCATAGTGGAAACAGTAGGTGTAGGGCAATCGGAAGTAGAAATAGCTTCCTTAGCTGATACCACTGTGGTCGTCTTAGTGCCTGAAGCAGGTGATGAAGTGCAAATGATGAAATCGGGTTTAATGGAAATTGCTAATGTATTTGTAGTGAATAAAAGTGACAGACCTAATGCACAAATATTTGTCAATCATTTAAAACAAATGATTACAGAAAATACATCTAGCACATTGATTACAGCTGTAGTTAGTACCATTGCTACCGAGAGAGAAGGCATTTCAAATGTATTAAAAGCCATTGAAGCTCATCAATTAGCCATGCAAAATGGATTGCAGAAAAAAGAAATGTACTTTAATAAAGTACTGCAATTAATTATGGCTAGTAAAATGAATCAGGTAGATGTAGAAAAAATTAAAACAAGTGTAGCTTCGGAGTGTACAAAAGCAAATTTTAATGTTTTTAAATTTGCACAAACTTTCTATTAAGATTTATCTTGCTTCCACCATTTAAAGGCGATATAGCCTGCAATGGCAAAAGGCATGGCCGCTAGGTATAAAATACCCGCATTAAAACCCTTTCCCGCTTCCTGCCCAATTTGACCGGCAGTTTTGGTACAGATAGAGCATTGTGCCATTACAGTTGCTACTAATAATTGAAAGAGTATTAAAAACGTGATACGTTTCATGAATACTTGTTTATTTTCTGTGTTCAATAAAGGCTAATAAAAAACCCCTTTAGTGGGGCTTAATTACAAAGTGTTAGGCTTTCGCTTTAGTTGCTTTTTCAGTTTTTGCAGCAGCTGCTTTAGGGGCAGCTACTTTAGGAGTAGCTGTTTTTTTGGTTGCCACTTTAGCACCTTTGCTAGCCACTTTATGTGGTCTGCTCTTGCCAAAAGAACCTAAAAATCTTTTTCCTTTAGCTGTTTTTTTATCACCTCTTCCCATATTCTTGTTTTTTGTTTATTGTTAATTGGACAGCAAAAATAAAAAAACCCTCGCACATACGAGGGTTTTTTTTCAAAATCTTGTAATTAAGCGATTTTAGTCACTAAAACTATAATTTAGCGCTCAATTCTTTACCTGCTTTGAATTTTGCAACTTTCTTAGCTTTGATTTTGATAGCAGCACCAGTTTGTGGATTGCGGCCCATACGAGCAGCACGCTTAGAAACTGAGAATGTACCAAATCCTACTAAAGTTACTTTATCTCCTTTTTTCAAGGCCTTTGTAACTGCTTCAATGAATGCGTCTAAAGCTGCGTTAGCTTGTGTTTTTGCGATCTCTGCATTGTCTGCAATGTGAGCGATCAATTCTGCTTTGTTCATAGATGTGTTTTTTATAAGTTTAAAACGATGTAACAAATTTATTAGGTTTTATCAATTGAAAAAATATTTTTTTTAAAATGTAATTTTATATATCGCTTGAAACCCTTAAATAGTAAGGTTTTCGTGCAAAATCACGAAATTAGTTAGTATTATTTATTCAATGAAAAACAAATGAAACCCTTACTGGTATTGAGTTTCATTAATAATCGGCTGAAATATAGGCCTGCCTTGCGTTTGCGCCATTTAATCTATCCACATTCAATTCACAATTTGCATTTCGGTGCAAAAATAGTAGCATTTTTCACCCCAAGTATACTGCAGTTCTTTTAAATGGTCATTTGCCTGTAATTCTTGATAGGCCTGCCATAACTCAATGTTGTCACAATAAAGTTGTAAAGTATAAGTAGGAGATTGGTCGGCATTTACCTTAATTTGATAAAATTTATTTTCTGTAAAACTTTTAGTTGACATTAAGCTAGGGATAAAATTATTTTTCATCCATTCTAACCATTGAAATTCTAAATCAGGATCAATTTGAAAACTAATATTATAAACTTTCATGTAAAATTTTTTATCATTTA
>RFVO01000021.1 GCA_009928005.1 Chitinophagia bacterium
AATTCTATTCTTTTAATAAGCATTTAATTTAAAACAAGATTTAATTTCAAGTTCTAAAATCTTAGCCCTATCAATTATTTAGTAGTAATTTTCTGCTAATAAGAATTAATGCTTAGCATAATGTTCTAAGTAAGAAAATGGAGTAGTTAGCTTACCCTTATCAAGCATGGTGGCTCCTTCTATTATTTTATTACCTCCTTTCATTAAATCTGGAATGACATATTTAATTAGTTGCTCTCCAAAGTATCTACTTGCATCTCTTGGTAATTCATTAGGTAAATTACCTACAGCCATGATATCAATACCATTTGGCATAAAAGGGGCTGTCTTTTCAAAAGTAGTTACATTTACACCATAAATAGGATCGTCTGAACTTGAATCACCTAAATTACAAGGTACGCTGCCGTATGCATCATCGGTGATATCTGCAATAGTGGTTAAAGCAAAGTTGTCTTCTTTTAAATCATCCATAGTAAATAAAGGAGCAATACCTGGTTCCCAATAAATACCATTCATTAAAATATGAGTATGTTTTAAATAATTGTTAAATAAACAATTATAATTTTCTGGATGTTGGTGAAAATCATTTCTATTGTATGTATTTTTTGATTTATGCCTGTATAAATCGTCGCCTTTTAAATGCACATAAACAGGATAAGCATATTTTCTTGCAATATATTCATCAGGTTCTACTTGTTGTACATCCATTAAATTCATAATTTCTAAAATACCATGCGCAACTCTTCCAGAACCAGTTATGGCAATTTTTATATTCGGAAGTTTTAGACCAAAATAAGTATGTATTAATTCCATATAATCTTTAACCTCCTTCACCCTACCTAAGGTAAATTCCTTTGTTCTATTTCCATAAGCCATAATTCCGTTATGAGCTCCTACAATACCTGCGAAAAAACCAAAACCAATTAATCTTTGTCCATCATCGTGCTCTAAACATTCATAATCGATAAGTGTAATTTTTTTTTCCATCATAGCATGAAACAATGCTTGATTATAAATTTGCGCTTTCTTCGTATGAGAAAAGAATAAATATTTTTTGCCTGCAATTAACTGGTTTATAGGTACTTCTTTAATGCCAAATAAAATGTTTGCAGCATTTAAATCATCGACTACCTTAATACCTTCGTTTTGGTATTCTTTATCTTTAAAACATCTAGTGGAAGAGGATTCAACAAGAATTTCCCAGTTTGGAAATTGATCTAACAAATACCTACACTGCTTGGGTGTAAGAGCTACCCGATTGTCGCTAGGAACTTTTCCCTCTTTAATAAGTCCAATAACCGGCATTTTGGTAATTTTACACAATATACAAAATATTAAAATGAACTATTTTGAATTGTTCGGTTTGCCTATTGGTTTTCAAGTAGATACAAAGCAACTCCGTGCTGCTTTTATGAACATCCAGCGTGCCTCTCATCCTGACAAATTCACACAAGCCAATGAATTTGAACAAGCCGAAGCCTTAGAAAAATCGGCTATTGCCAATAAAGCATTTACTTTACTTCAAAATCCTGCAGCAATATTACCTTATGTTTTAGAAATAAAAGGCTTTTTAGAAGTAGATGAAAAATATGCATTAAGTCCTGATTTTTTAATGGAGATGATGGAATTAAACGA
Source organism: Chitinophagia bacterium (assembly GCA_009928005.1). Lineage (GTDB taxonomy): Bacteria > Bacteroidota > Bacteroidia > Chitinophagales > Chitinophagaceae > Sediminibacterium. The sequence goes on from RFVO01000021.1 coordinate 1,636, forward strand.
AGCCTGGATGGACGCCGATGATGAAGCAGCAAAACAAAACGTAGTTACCAAAGTTAAAAATATAGAAAATGAAATTTACATCCCTATTAAAGAGTATATGGAAACTAGTTCGGTCGATACTATTTCCAAAGAAGGAATGTTGCAAATAAAAGAGTATTACTTCAAGAAAAAATACCTAGATCGTATTTTGGCAGATTTTCGTTAATGACGTAATATTGCACCCCTGCCCAGATGGCGGAATTGGTAGACGCACTAGACTCAAAATCTAGCGTTCGCAAGAATGTGCAGGTTCGATTCCTGTTCTGGGCACAAACCCTGTCACGATTTTCGGGACAGGGTTTTTTGTTTCGAAGCTGTGTCAAAAGCTTGCTTTTGTAAACAGATGAGAAGCAAAAAACCCAACAAAGCACGAAGTGATTTGTTGAAAGGGTTTGGGTACGCCCTCCTTTGGAAGTCGGCGAACAAAGTGAGCCGACAGTCCTGAAAGGGTTTGGGTAAGACCGACATTCAAGGAACACCGAGTCCGAAGGACGAAGGTAATCCTTGAATTAGGGTTTGGGTAAGACCACATTTTATTTTACCACTTGCGCCTTCCTTGGAATTTTCTCAGTTGCCATGGCAGCATGATAAATATAAGAAGCCATAATGGTAGCATTCTTCATTAAGTCTTCTGACTGAATACCTTCAAGATAATCTAAGTTAGTATGCCCTGCAGTGCCTGGTGTTCTATCTTGTAAATATTGAAAACCTGGAAGACCTACTTCATCAAATGAAACATGGTCGGTACTACCTAAGCTTTGATTAGACACCATATTCATACCTAAATCACGGAATGGTTCCATCCATGCAGTAAGCATAGTTCTTGCTGCTTCATTACCTTGTAGATATATACCACGGTATTGTCCTGCACCATAGTCTTGATTAAAGTAAGCAGATAACATTTCATATTCAGGCTTCACACCAATGGCTGCATTTCGCGGGTCACCAAAATGTTTTTGTACATAAGCTCGTGAACCATATAAACCTTGCTCTTCACCTGACCACAAAGCCATTCGAATAGTTCGCATTGGTTTTACACCTAATGTTTTAAGTATACGCATGGCTTCCAATGCTACTGCTGTACCTGATGAATTATCGCTAGCATTAGAACTTCCATGCCATGTATCAAAATGTGCGCCAACCATTACTATTCCTTCTTTAGGATTTGTTCCTGGTATTTCACCCACTAAATTCATAGCTTGTTCTATTTTATCTCCTATTTTATTTTTTATCTCAAGTTCTATTTTTACTGCAATACCTCTTTTTAATACACGGTACATTCTATTATAATGTTCGGGCGTTACTGCTAAAATGGGTGATGAATTTTTCATGCCTGTAGCTGACCATCCATCTTCTCTCACACCAGGACGAGAATAAGCAGGAACAATACCTAATCTATTTCCATCGGTTTGTATAACGACAGCTACATTTTCAGATTTTAAAAATGCCAAGCGCTCAATGGCTGTAATAATTGTTGGATTTTTAATAACTCTTGCTAGATTAGGTTTAACAGGAGTAATTACTGCTTGCTCAAGTGCAATTAGTTCATCATTATTATAACGGTGAACTCCATTGATAAGTGTTAATAAATCAATAACAGCAGGGTTTGATATAAGAACCGCCTTACCATTTAATTTACCTCTATACAATTCAAGATCTTCTTTGGATTGAATATCCACCACCATTGCCTCTGCATTAATCTTCCCCTCTGTTCCAGCTGTATAAGCAACTGGATAAGCATTTAAAGGCATGTAATCGGGTTCAATCATATGTGCCGAAACATATTCATTATCCCAGGTAACACCATAGTCCATATAGGCTTCACTATTCACATTACTTAAACCCATCTTTTTCATTTCATCTAAAGCCCAAACTTGTGCTCTTTGCATATCACGAGACAGTGTAAGTCTTGCCCCTAATACATCTACTATATAAGACTCATACTCCATTACTTTAGAACGTTGCAAACCTTCTTCTCGTATACGTGCTACCATTGCCCAATCCACTAAACCAGGAAAGTTTAAAGGAATTGTAAAAGCAAAAGAAGAAGTAATAAAAAGTATAAAGTAAATTACTCGAACCAATTTTTTTTTGAAAAACAACTTCATTGAAAATATATTTTTAGATAAGAATTTATTATTTCTACATTCAATATACTAAAAAATTCTCAGAACCTTATTGTTCCATAGTCATAATAGCAGAGAAAACTTGAATACCCTCAAAAAAGTTTTTCAACTTAATATTCTCATTTTCGGCATGCTGGTTATTATCGTGATTGGCAATTGGCACTGTCACTGGAGAAGTTTTTAAAACTTTTTCAAATACAAACAATGGCAGACTTCCTCCTAGTGTTGGAAGTAAAACGGGCTGCTCATTATTTACAAGTGATATGGCTTTTGAAATTCTTCTTACATATACATTATCTAAAGAAGTTTTTTGGGCATTATAACTTTTTTTATCCCTAATAACCATACATATTTTAGCATTCAATTTTCTTTCTTCGTCTGTAGGTTCTTTGTCTGTTACAAAAAAACCTTGCGACTTAATATGATCAATAACTTTCTGTTGTTGTTTTTCCCAATCATTACCAACTACCAATCTCATATCTACAGAAGCAATGGCCTTTGTAGGAATTACATTAGCAGAATATTTACCTACACCTGCACTTTGTATTCCATTAATATTTAAAGAAGGTAATTGTAAGGCGTCATTCAATGCACCTGTTCTTTCAGTAGCATTAATACCTAATTCATTTTTAAGCTGGTCTTCCACACTAGGAATATTAGCAAGGGCTTGTTTTTCTGCTGTAGATAATGGAGTTACATCATCGTAAAAACCTTTAATAGTTACTTCACCCTTTTCATTTTTCATACTAGCAAGTAGCCTTACAAGTTCCATGGCAGGGTTCAATACCCAATTACCATAATGACCTGAATGCAAAGGACGCTTTGGCCCAAAGACAGTTAGTTCTAAATGAGTATCGCCTCTCACCCCCATAACCAATTGTTTTTTACCTGACTGATGCACAGGGCCGTCACATATCACCCACATATTTGCCGATAATTTATTTTTATACAATTCTAAAAATGATTCTAAATTAGGAGAACCCGCCTCTTCTTCTCCTTCGAAGAAAAATTTAATATTCACAGTAGGTTTTATATTCAAGGCTTTAAGCTGAGCATATGCATTTATAATAGCCATTACGCCTGCTTTATCATCAGAAGCACCTCTTGCATATATTCTTGCATTCAAATCATAATTATTCCCCTTACTTAACCAAGGTGACACCATTGCTCCCTTTTCATACATGCCAGTATAAAGTGTTGGTTTAAATGGATGTAAACCAGGATACCATTTGGTAGTATCAACAGGCTGACCATCATAGTGGGCATAAAAAATAATGGTTTCATTTGCTCCTGGCACTTTTATTTCACCAAATACCACTGGTGGCATTTGAGAATTAGGTAGTGAAAGTAAGCTTACATCTTCAATACCTTTTGATTGCATATAATTTTTTATCCAATTAGCATTATCCTGTAAACCTTTCGGATTTACTGCTACATTTGGTATAGATAAAAAAGATCTAAACTCATCCACTAAATTAGTTTGCTGTTCATTGATTACTTTTTTAATAAGTAATTGCTCATTTTGTGCAAATAATGTACCTGTAAAAAATATACTAAGTACTAAAATTTTGATATTATTTTTCATGTTCTTATTTATATTTAAAAAGCCTCCCTATAAGGAAGGCTTTTAATTTTTTTATAAAAATATTAAGCTAAATCAAATCGGTCTAGGTTCATTACTTTATTCCAAGCAGCAATAAAATCGTGAACGAATTTTTCTTTTGCATCCTCACAAGCATAAACTTCTGAAAGTGCACGCAATTCAGAATTTGATCCAAAAATTAAATCTACTCTAGTACCTGTCCATTTTACTTTTCCAGTAGCACGGTCACTACCTTCAAAAGTATATTGATGTGCATCGGTTGCTTTCCAAGTAATACTGAAATCAATTAAGTTTACAAAGAAATCATTGCTTAATACACCTGGCTTAGTAGTAAATACACCATGCTTTGAATTATCGAAGTTGGTATCTAACACTCTTAAACCTCCTAACAATGCTGTCATCTCAGGAGCGGTTAAAGTAAGTAATTGTGCTTTATCAATAATCATATCTTCTGGTGATATTAATGTACGTGGCTTAATATAATTTCTAAAGCCATCTGCAATAGGTTCTAATACTGCAAAAGATTCTACATCGGTGTCAGCTTCTGTAGCATCGGCTCTTCCTGCAGTGAATGGAACTTTCACATTATACCCACCGTCTTTAGCTGCTTTTTCAATTGCTGCATTTCCACCTAATACAATTAAATCTGCAAGAGAAACTTGCTTTTCTTTATTTGTAGTGTTAAATTCTTTTTGAATAGTTTCTAAAGCATCTAATACTTTAGATAATTGTGCTGGATTATTAGCAGCCCAAAACTTTTGAGGTGCTAAACGAATACGCGCGCCATTGGCTCCTCCACGCTTGTCTGATCCACGGAAAGTAGAAGCAGAAGCCCAAGAAGTTGATACCAATGCACTTACTGAAAGTCCGGTAGAAATTATTTTTGTTTTTAATGTAGCGATATCTGTAGCATCAATTAATTTATAATTCACGGCTGGAATTGGATCCTGCCAAATTAAAACCTCAGCGGGTACTTCAGAACCTATATAACGAGAACGAGGGCCCATATCGCGATGTGTTAATTTAAACCAAGCTCTTGCAAATGCATCAGCAAATTGATCTGGGTTTTCATAAAATCTTTTAGAGATAGGTCCGTAAGCAGGATCTACTCTTAAGGCAATATCAGTGGTTAACATTGTGGGTGCATGTCTCAACGAAGGATCATGTGCATCAGGCACTGTTCCTGCACCCGCACCTGCTTTAGGCTTCCATTGATGCGCACCTGCTGGACTTTTTGATAACTCCCACTCATATCCAAATAAATTTTCGAAATAATTATTACTCCATTTTGTGGGTGTGGTTGTCCATGCTCCTTCTAAACCAGAAGTAATAGTATTCACGCCATTTCCTGAATTAAATGTATTTTTCCAACCTAAACCTTGTTCTTCTATACTTGCACCTGCTGGCTCTTTACCAACATATTTACCAGGATCAGCAGCTCCATGTGTTTTACCAAATGTATGTCCACCAGCAATAAGCGCCACTGTTTCTTCATCATTCATAGCCATACGTGAAAATGTTTCACGAATATCTCTTGCAGAAGCAATAGGATCAGGATTACCGTTAGGCCCTTCTGGGTTTACATATATTAACCCCATTTGAACTGCAGCTAATGGATTTTCTAAATCACGGTCGCCACTATATCTTTTATCTCCTAACCACTCACGCTCAGCACCCCAATACACATCTTCTTGAGGCTCCCAAACATCGGCACGTCCACCTGCGAAACCAAAGGTTTTAAATCCCATTGATTCTAGTGCACAGTTACCAGCTAGTATCATTAAATCGGCCCAAGACAATTTTTGACCATATTTCTTTTTAATAGGCCATAATAACAAACGCGCTTTATCTAAATTAGTATTATCTGGCCAACTATTTAAAGGAGCAAAACGTTGCATACCTGCTCCACCACCACCACGACCATCGGTAGTTCTATAAGTTCCTGCACTATGCCAAGCCATACGAATAAAAAAAGGTCCGTAATGACCATAGTCTGCAGGCCACCAGTCTTGTGAACTGGTCATTAAATCAACGATATCTTTTTTAACTGCTTTTAAATCCAGAGACTTAAAGGCTTCTGCATAATTAAATGTAGGGTCCAATGGATTAGACAAAGAAGAATGTTGGCGTAAAATATTTAATCTTAATTGATTGGGCCACCAATCGGTATTTCTAGTTCCAGCACTGGTTACTTTTGAAGCTGTAGAGGCGCCTGTAAAAGGACATTTTGCCGCCTCATTTGTATTATTTTCCATAGTAAATTATTATATAATGATTAAGGGATAAAAATACTACAATTACCCATTTACAATTATAAAATATGAAAAATATTACCCTGTTTGTTGAGCTAATTATTCACAATTACTCATTTCCTCCAACAATTTTGCTGGTACTTCTATATAAATAGTTTTCGTAGATATGTCTTCTTGCAAAACGGTCAGGAGTGTCGGCATTCACCAACTTCACATAAATCGCTTTTGGTACACCATAGTATTCATATTCATTACCATCAGAAAATACAACTCTTAGTATTTCTGATTTAAATTCAAAGTCATCAATACTAGCTTCTGTTGTAGTAGCAATATAGGCGTCCTTGGAAGCTTCATGTGTTTCTGCATGTACACTCACTAAAAAATGATAAGAAGCTATTAATTTAGTTGATTTTACTTCCGCTATTTTTTTAGCTTCATCGTTTTCTTGAAATTTATCAGGATGACATTCCATCATTATTTTACGGTAAACTTTTTTTAAATCACTTAAAGTAGCCTTATCATCCACTCCTAGAATAGCCCTGTGTCTTTCAATTCTCTTCATATGTTAATTATGATGCGCGAAGGTACATCAAACTAATTTAAATAAAGAAGCCCTTTCAGTATCATCTGAAAGGGCTTCTTTTTAATAATAATTATACTTACAAAGTAAACTTTGTTTATTTTACTTCTTCAAACTGAGCGTCTTCAACTGTATCGTTAGCTGCTCCACCATTTGCTTGTCCACCTGCTTGGTCTGCGCCAGGAGCTCCTGCTTCAGGGCCCGCTGCTCCAGCTGCTTGTGCTTTGTAAATTTCTTCACTTGCAGCAGTCCAAGCTGTATTCATAGCTTCTAAAGCAGTATCTACTTTTGCTACATCTTTAGAGGCATGTGCTTCTTTCAAGTTCGCTAAAGCGGTTTCAATAGGTGCTTTTTTATCTGCAGAAATTTTATCTCCAAATTCTTTCAATTGTTTTTCTGTTTGGAAAATTAAGCTGTCAGCTTGGTTTAATTTTTCTACTCTTTCTTTTTCTAATTTATCTCCTGCTTCGTTAGCTTTTGCTTCAGCTTTCATTTTTTCAATTTCTTCCTTCGTTAAACCACTTCCAGCTTCAATTCTAATTTTTTGTTCTTTACCAGTTCCTTTATCTTTTGCACTTACATTTAGAATACCATTAGCATCTATATCAAAAGTAACTTCAATTTGAGGAACGCCTCTTGGTGCAGGTGGAATACCATCCAAGTTAAACATACCTAAACTTTTATTTTGATTGGCCATTGGACGCTCACCTTGTAAAACATGAATTTGAACACCTGGTTGATTGTCGCTAGCTGTTGAATACACTTCAGTTTTCTTAGTAGGAATAGTAGTGTTAGAAGCAATCATTGTAGTCATAACACCACCCATTGTTTCAATACCTAAGTTTAATGGTGTAACGTCTAATAACAACACATCTTTAACATCTCCTGTTAATACTGCACCTTGGATACCTGCACCTATTGCTACCACTTCATCAGGATTCACAGAACGGTTGGGTTTTTTACCAAAGAACTTTTCTACTATTTCTTGTACTTTAGGAATTCTTGATGAACCTCCTACTAAAATCACTTCATCTATTTGTGAAACAGAATAACCTGCATCTTTTAAAGCAATTTCACAAGGCTTTAAACAACGTGAAAATAAATTATCTGCTAAAGATTCAAATTTGGCTCTTGTTAATTTTAATACTAAGTGTTTTGGAACGCCATCAACTGCTGTAATGTATGGCAAGTTGATTTCAGTTTCTGAAGAAGAACTTAATTCCACTTTTGCTTTCTCTGCAGCTTCTTTTAATCTTTGTAAAGCCATTGGATCTTTTCTTAAGTCAATTGCTTCTTGTTTTTTAAATTCATCTGCTAAGAAGTCCATAATAACTTTATCAAAATCATCTCCACCTAAATGGGTATCTCCATTAGTAGATTTTACTTCAAATACACCATCTCCTAAATCCAAAATAGAAATATCAAAAGTTCCACCCCCTAAATCGAATACAGCTATTTTTTGTTCTACATTCTTTTTATCTAAACCATAAGCTAAAGCAGCAGCTGTTGGTTCGTTTACAATTCTACGTACATTCAATCCAGCAATCTCACCCGCTTCTTTTGTAGCTTGTCTTTGTGCATCGTTGAAATAAGCAGGTACAGTAATAACTGCATCAGTCACTTCAGTGCCTAAATAGTCTTCTGCGGTTTTTTTCATTTTTTGTAAAACCATTGCAGAAATTTCTTGAGGAGTATACATACGACCGTCGATATCAACACGCACTGTGTCGTTCTCACCTTGTACAATTTTATAACTCCAATGCGTTTTCTCTTCAGTAATTTCATTAAAACGACGGCCCATAAAACGCTTCACACTTGAAATAGTGTTTTCAGGATTTGTGATAGCTTGACGCTTTGCAGGATCTCCTACTTTACGCTCGCCATTTTTTAAAAAAGCAACTACTGAAGGGGTTGTTCTACGTCCTTCGTCATTTGCGATAACTACTGGTTCGCCACCTTCCATAACCGATACACAACTGTTGGTAGTACCTAAGTCAATGCCTATAATTTTTGCCATAATGCTTGATTTTCAATGATTAATTACCTTACTATATTCAATCTTTATGCCATAATAGGTATAAGAGTCTTTGGGTGTAAATTTGTCATATTTGACAGTTTATGGGATTTTTTTAAGGCCCTTATTGACATATAAACACCAAAAAGGGGTAGAAAAGGCAGATAATTATAGGGATTCTGAACCCTTAAAAGTGAAGTTTTTCTGACTTGTATAGCTAAAAATGACCACAAAGAAGGTGGTGACAATTTTAGCTAATGTAGGATACCAGCCTAGTTTATCTACAAATAGCTTTAAAAAGCCGTAATTAAGTAGCACGCAGCCAAGAACCACTATAAAATACTTCATGAGTTGCTTACTTTTAGTTACCGTCGTTTCTTGAAAGACTACATACCTGCTTAAATAAAAGCCTATGGGAAAAGTGATACAGAAAGAAATGATAAATGAAGCAATATGTGGACTAATGCTTACCCAACCTAAATTAATTATTTGTTTATGTAAAATATAATTATACGCCACAAAAAATAAGCTAATATCCAATATGGTATTGGCGCCACCACAGGCAGCGTATCTAAAAGTTTTTAAGGGCATCATTTTCTTGAAAATTGGATAAAACCAATCTATTAGATCAAGAATAACTTTGCTAATAAAGTCGTGTAGTTTCAACATCAATGCGCTAAGATAATCTTAATTAATTACTTTTGCCAAAGGCAAGCCCATTTTATGAATTTAATAACTCTCTTAAAACAGACCACATCAACAAGCTTAGATAGCTTATACCAGGTTAAAATTCAACCTGATCAAGTATTAGTGAATGCTACTAAGCCAGAATTTGAAGGAGATTATACCATTGTTCTTTTTGCCTTTGTAAAACAATTAGGTAAAAGTCCAGAACAAATGGGAAATGAATTAGGCAATGCAATGCAAAATGCATTACCCAAAATTATAACCAAGTTTAATATTGTAAAAGGTTTTTTAAATTTCACTATTAGTAATGATTATTGGTTTGAGTTTATAAAAAACTTGTCGCCTAATGAATTAATGCCTAAGGTTGAGCATAAAAGAAAAATAATGGTGGAGTACTCCTCTCCTAACACTAATAAGCCTTTACACTTGGGTCATTTGAGAAATAATTTTTTAGGATGGAGTATAGCTGAAATTTTAAAAATGCAAGGGCATGAGGTCGTAAAAACTTGTATAGTAAATGACAGAGGTATTCATATTTGTAAAAGCATGATTGCTTGGCAATTATTTGCAAATGGAGCAACACCTGAATCAAGCCATAAAAAAGGCGACCACTTCGTTGGTGATTTTTATGTAAAATACAATGAAGTTTATAAAGCCGAAGTAGCTGAATTAGTAGCGGGTGGCATGATGCAAGAAATAGCAGAAAAAGAAGCCCCTATTTTAAAAGGTGCACAGGAAATGTTACTTAAATGGGAACAAGGGGACGCGGCCACTATAGATTTATGGAAAAAGATGAACGCATGGGTTTATGAAGGCTTTGATGTGACGTATAAAAAAATTGGTTCTGATTTTTTCAAAACTTATTTCGAAAGCAATACATATTTATTAGGTAAAGAGTTAGTGGAAGAAGGGCTTACTAAAAAAGTATTTTATAAAAAAGAAGATAATTCTGTTTGGATAGATTTAACATCCGATGGCTTAGATGAAAAAATTGTGCGTCGTAAAGATGGTACTTCTGTATATATGACTCAAGATATTGGCCTAGCGCAATTAAAACAAAAAGAGTTTAATACCGATACCAGTATTTATGTGGTGGGTGATGAACAAAATTATCATTTCAAAGTTTTAAAGTTAATATGTCAAAAATTAAAGCAACCAGCAGCAGATGGTATTTACCATTTGAGTTATGGTATGGTGGAACTTCCAACGGGCAAAATGAAAAGCCGCGAAGGAACTGTAGTGGACGCTGATGATTTAGTTGATGAAATGATAAATATCTCTAAAGAAAAAACAGAAGCCTTAGGAAAGGTTACCGATTTTACGCAAGAACAACTCACTGAACTATATAATACTATTGGACTTGGTGCCCTTAAATTTTTCTTATTAAGAGTGGACCCTAAAAAGAAAATGATATTCAACCCAGAAGAAAGTATCGATTTTCATGGTTTTACTGGGCCTTTTATTCAATATACACATGCACGTATTAAAAGTATATTAAGAAAGACAGGTACATCAGTAAGCATTATAACAAATGAACTATTGCCTCTAGAAAAACAATTAGCCATTGAACTCTCTAGCTTTCCCGAGGTAGTGAATGAGGCTGCTAACAATTTAGACCCTTCTAAGTTAGCCATATATGCTTTCAACTTAGCTAAGTTATTCAATACTTTTTACGCGGAGCATTCAATTTCTAATGCAGAATCGGAGGTAAAAAAACAATTAAGAATTCAATTGGGTATATTAACAGCGGCCACTTTACAAAAAGCCATGAGCGCTTTAGGTATAGCGGTGCCAGAACAGATGTAAAAAACCTATAAAACTGTAGGTTTAAAAATTAAACTATAAAATATTATACTACTCTATTTTTAATTTACTTAAGACCTTTTTAACTTAGAATTATTATACACTTCAGGCGATTCTTCTTCAAAACCCCACTTCGTTAACAAAGATTCCATTTGTGTTTGCGGTAAAGATGCTTTTTCATAATGGCCCGCATTCATCTTCTGTCGCATAGCTTCATAAATACTAACAGCACAAGCCACTGATATATTTAAGCTTTGAATAATACCCATTTGTGGTATAATAAAATTACCATCTGCTAAGTTTCTAAATTCTTCTGTTACTCCAGCATGCTCATTACCAAAAACCAAGGCAACCGATTCTGTAAAATTAATATCGTGAAGACTAACCGCATCACTTGACAAATGAGTAGTTAAAATTTTACTGAATTTTTTTCTAAGTTCCTTCACACAATCTTCTAATTTTTCAAACTCATGAATAGTTAACCATTTTAAAGCACTACTACTACTTCTATAGCCCCATTTTTTATGTCTAGGTATTTTAGTGGTAAGAACATATAAATCTTGAATGCCCACCGCATCACAGGTACGCATTACTGCAGATATATTATGAGGGTCTTGCACATTCTCAAGTACGACTGTCAAGTTAGCTTGACGCTTACTTAAAACTTTCAATAATTTTTCACTGCGTTCTGGAGTCATACTTATTTTTTAAAAGGCATTGTATATTGAACCCCTAAGCCTGGTTTTTGTATTGGCATTATTTTACCTTTATTAATTCCTATATTATAATCAAGCCCTATTCCATTTAATTCAGTCATAAGTAATGGGCCGTCCATATCTACATAATCAAGTTGAGGTAAAAACTGTGCAATAGCAGCTGAACCAATTACCGACTCATTCATACTACCCATCATTACTTTTAAGCCTAAAGTTTTAGCCTCCTTTATCATTCTAAGTGCAGGTGTTAGGCCACTACATTTAGTTAATTTAATATTTATTCCATGAAAATAATTCGCACAATTAGCCACGTCTTTTTCAAATACACAGGACTCATCAGCAAATAATGGAAGTTTTGAAGTTGCTTTTAATTGTGCCATACCTTCCCAGTTATCTTTAGCCAAAGGTTGTTCCACTAATTCCACCCCTAAATTAGCAAGTGCTGGAATTTTTTGTAAGGCTTCTTCTGTAGTCCATCCTGCATTAGCGTCAACACGAAGTGGTACATTAGTATGTGCACGAAGTGCTGTTATCATTTCAATATCGTAATCGGTACCCAATTTAATTTTATAGACAGGCCAAGGATGGGCATTCATTTTCTCTACCATCTTCTCTATAGAATCAATGCCTAAAGTATAATCACAAATAGGTGTGGGTGTATTTTCATTCCATGGTGTATTCCAAATTTCATGAATAGGTTTTTTATTCATATGCCCAAATAAATCCCAGCCTGCCATATCTAAAGCCGAGACTAAAAAAGGATCATTGGGAAATAAATGGTGCAAAAAATGCCAAAAACGTTCAGGGTCGATTAAAGCAAACTTTTCAATAAGTTTTCTATTTTTTTCCAATAGCTCCATCATGGCTTCCACATTTACATTATAATAGACAATAGCCGGAGCCTCGCCAAAACCTTGCCAGTTGCCTAAAGACAATCGAATCATTAAACTATGCTGATGCGTTTTGGTTCTACCATTGGAAATGGTAAATGGATATTCAAAAGCTAATCGTTGTTCCCAAAAATCTAATTGCACTTATAAAATTTTAGCTAAGATACTAAATAGCCTTATTTAGCGGCCAGATTCTTTAATGGCAACAGCCCAGTCTTCATTAAAACTTTTTGCAGCTATTAAGTTTTCTAAACTAAGGTGCATTCTGTAACGCCAATAATGTTTTGAATTTGATGGCTCATTTATTCTTTCAGCATGCGGGTCTTCCCTTCTTAATTTTGCATCTACTCCTAAATAATCTTGTAATTGAAATATGGCCCACATAGCAGGTGAATATAAATGCTGCAATAGTATGGCTTTGTTTATCCAGGGTTCGCAAAATTTAGGCGCTTCGCCAGACTGTTCTAATTGTTCTTTAAAAAATTGTTTTGTTTTAGCTGCATCTTCTTCCCACCATCCTCTCAATGTACTTGTATCATGTGAAGATGGCGTTACCACACTTAAAAATGGAGCATCCTTGGGATTAAAAAATAGAGTGTTACTTTCTTTAGGCATTCTTTGCACTTCCAAACTTAAAATGCCTAATTGTTTCATAACCTCAGGCAAACAGGCAGGCACTAATCCTAAATCTTCACCACAAATAAGCATATTGGTGGCTCTTTTTAAATTAGGTAGTTTTTGCAAGGCCTCTTTTTCCCAAGTCTCATTTTGTTTAAAGAAGAAATAATCGAAGTATAAATTTCTAAAGATGTCCTTAGATCTTTGCTCTAATGCTTGAAAAGAAGAAGTCCCTTCTATATTAAATCTAAAATGATACAGACCTTGATTTTCATCTTCTAATAAAATTACATTGGTTAATAAATTCAATAAACCATTTTGTATTTTTTCCTGCCAGTCATCTTTAGGTAAGTTCTTAAAATGATTCACAACTTGAACTTGTGTTTGAAAAGCTGGCAAAAAGGTATAGCGATCCTCCCCAATATATTCAAAATAATTATTTTTTACATACTCATTATCATAACCAAATGTTTGAAACAAAATTGTTTCATTGATAAAGGGTTTAGTATATCTATCTACATCCCATGAAATGCCTTTGCTATTGAAATCCTGAATATTTAATGGAATTGCAGGAACAAACCTACCCATAATACCATCTACTGCATGCATAGGTATACTCCAAATTCTAAAAAATCCTAAAATATGATCAATCCTAAAAGCATCAAAGTAAAAGCGCATTTGTTCAAAACGAAGTTTCCACCAACTATAATCGGTGGCAGCCATGTTCTTCCAATGATATGTTGGGAAACCCCAATTTTGACCTTTCACTGCAAAATCATCAGGAGGTGCGCCAGCTTGCTTATCCATGTGAAAAAGTGTTGGATGTTGCCATGTATCGGCACCATATCTATAAACACCAATAGGTATATCACCTTTCACAATTATACCATTTTCATGCGCGTAACTAGTAGCAGATTTTAATTGCAAGTGTAAATGAAATTGAACATAATAGTAAAAACTAATTTCAGTATATGTAGTCGACCTAGGGTCCACTAATTTTTGGATAGCTTTTTCATCAAATTTTGAATGTGTTGGCCACATATTATAATCTATAGTTCCATGCAGTTCCCTTAAATAAGAAAAAGCAGAATAAGGAACCAACCAATGTGCATTGTTATTAAAAAACTCAGTGAAACTAGTAGCGGTTAATTCGTGTTTGCCATTTTTATCAAATAAAGTTCTTAAAACCTTCCACTTCAATTTCATGACTGCTTCATAGTCTACCACCTCAAGTGCATTTAATTTTTCTTTTTCAATCAAAAAAGATTCAATTAAATTTTTCTGCTTAGGCAAAATCATTTCATCAATTCTTATAAAAAGTGGATGCAACGCGAAAGCCGAAATAGCTGCATATGGATATGAGTCCATCCAGCTATGTGTGGCCGTGGTATCATTTACAGGTAATAGCTGTATTAATTTTAAACCAATTTTCTTTGACCAGTCTACTAATAGTTTAATATCTGAGAACTCACCCACCCCGCAACTATTATTAGATCTTAAAGAAAATACTGGTATTGCTACCCCTGCCCCCTTCCACTGGGTATTATTCAATGCAGCAAATCCATCATTGCAAATAACTAATTTATTTTTACTAGCAGGCTCATAGAGAACTCTATTATTACCCAGTTCATAACTTATAAATGCTTTTTTCTTAGTATCATAAATGCCATACTTATAAATTAAGGGAAATGCTGTTTGCTTTAAATCCAAAGCAATTTCAAAATAATCAGTTTCTTTAATTTTAGTAAGGGGTAAAGTTTTTTGAGTATCCCAGTTGCCCAAAATAGCAGACTCGCCAATAATACATAAGCTCTGTCCTTTTTTTATAAGGGGTGCCTTTACTTTAAATAAATGAGTTTTAGTTTTGGTAATTTTTTTGGCAGAAGCAGATGCTACCTTTTCATTCAGCAAAGTAGAGGTAAAGGGTTCAGTATAAAAAACATTTTCTATCTGACCTGCATAATTCCAAGTATCAATTAATACTAGTTCATCATTTGAGATAGAAACCAAATCAATAGTCTTATCATCTCCCCATTCTACTATTTCTCTTTGTTGATCATCTTTGATTAAATAATGATAAATTATTTTTTCTATATTATCTGACTTGGGAAATTCCAGATGAATAACCCAATATGTTTCGTTTAAATAAACTAATGGAATGGCATTGTTTTTTTCTCCACCTCCTAGTAAAGGATGGTTTCCATAAATCCAAATACTTTGACCATAAGTAGTTTGATACTTAAGATGAAAGCTAATTTTTTTACTTATATCTTTTTTAATAATGGTTCTAGGCATGCAATCTGGATCTGCTATCTATCGTTATAGGTTCAAGTAGTTAAAGATAAAATAATATAGTGTACCAAAAACACATTAAATTTAATTTTAGTTAAATGTTTAAGGCTTTTGTATATTTACCTATGATACTTATAATCAATAGATTACATTAAATAATGGACAAGATATTAATATATACCGATGGTTCTTCAAGAGGTAATCCTGGTCCGGGTGGATTCGGTGCAATATTAATGTGGGCAGGGAAAACCAAAGAAATTCATGAAGCTTATCGTAAAACCACTAATAATAGAATGGAACTATTAGCGGTCATTAAAGCGCTATCAGCCTTAAAAACTAAAACCCTCCCTATTCATATTTATACCGATAGTAAATATGTGGTTGAATCGGTAGAGAAAAAATGGTTGAATAATTGGATCAAAACAGATTTTAAAGGAGGGAAGAAAAACAAAGACCTATGGTTAACGTTTCATAAAGTAGCTGCACCTTTTACTATAAAATTTCATTGGGTAAAAGGTCATAGTGATAATGCACACAATAATAGATGTGATATTCTAGCCACAGAAGCAGCAGACAATGGGCCTTGGAAAATTGACGAGGTTTTCGAATTAAATGAGGCTGCTAAATAATAGTATTTGACTATTTTTTAATTAAAAATTAGATGGCTTTAAACTTTGGAATAAGTATGCGAAATGAACCAAATAAAATGGCACCAAATACTAATGTACCTGCAACACTATAAGGATAGAAAGGTAAACCGTCTACCATAGTTTGTATAAGTCCAGTAATAGTGAATGCATGATGATAGCCTCCTCCTTGTACCCATACTAAAAAATTTGAAACTAAAAAGTAAGCAGTTGGAGCAGATAAAAAGCCAATAAAATACTTAGAGAGTTTATTGCTTTGGATACCAAACCCAAATACGGCGGTACTAGCAATTAAAACATAGTTCAATAACTGACCTTGATAAAACCCTTGTATAGCTGTTAATTGAAAAGTATACAAAACTTGATACAATAAATCAGAAATAAACATTGAAATTATGGGTAATAAAAAAGCATAGGACTTTTGTCTTGAAAATAAAGATCCACCAAATAAGGCAATTGCAATTTGAGGTGCAAAACCGTATGGTCTTCCTGGTAATACACGGTATAAAGCACTAGTAATTATCATAATAACTAGGGCTACTATTATTTGTTTATTGAATCTCATCTTTTTTATTTTTTCTTTAAAAGGAATACTTTCTTTTTCTGAAAGCTTAGGTAACAAAAATACGGATTTCATTCATTATTTATAAATAATGATTTTCCTCATTTGTGTATAAACTATTTAGGTACATAAGACTTGAACAGTTGGGCTGCAGTATGGGCCTTCATTATAACTTTGGCATTAGGTGTTAAAAGTACAGTATCACCAGCTTTATATGCTATATCTTCAATTATTACTTCACCTTCCATTACTAAAAGCAACTCTAAGCTATAGGTTAAAATTGTGTAAACTTCCCCCTTATTTAGTGCTATTTTAGTTAAACCAAAATCAGGTACCGGGCAGGGATAATTTCTTTCTTGGTCAGTAATTTTATTCCCTTTAATTATAGATGGATAAGTAGGAACAAAATTAACATGCTTTATTAACTCTTTCACATCGACATGTTTTGGTGTTAAACCCCCTCTTAAAACATTATCGCTATTGGCCATCAATTCTATATTTTGTCCTTCTAAATAGGCATGAAGTACCCCAGCACCTTGAAAAATTCCATGGTGTTTTGGTATGTTAACAATATTCAAAATATATATTGAAAAAATACCTTTGTCAATATTTTTTGAAGGCACTCCGTCGGCGTAAAATTTATTTGCCCAAAAATGTGGGTCATTTTTAGTTACAGTTCCTCTTTTGACTGCTACTAAAGCTTCTTCTAATAAGGGTTTTAATATTTTATCACTTGCCTCCATAGGTAATTGCATAAAATAAGTATACAAATTTCTATAATCACCTCCATTAAATTCATTTACTAAAGTTTTAAAATAAGAATAACTATTCAGCCTTTTTTCTAAAGTATTGGGTGGCAAGAAACCATGCAATAACCAAAAATCGCTAAGAGCCACCATAACTTCAGGTTTATGATTTTCATCCTTATAATTTCTATTGACTGCATCAATAGCAATACCCTTAGTTTCTTCTACTTTAAAACCAATCTCAGCATTTTCTTTGGTTGGATGCACTTGTATACTAAGCATATCCTGCACATCTAAAATTTTATATAAATAAGGAAGGGCCTTATACTTTTTAGTAATTTCTTTGCCCAACCACTCAGTTGGATTATTTTTTATTAATTCTGCTAAATTTTTTTCACCTTCTTTTGTTTCTATAGAAGAGGGCGCCAAAGCATGAGCTCCCATCCAGTATTCAGCATAAGGCAAATGATTTACATTTTCCAAACCCATCAAATTTGGAAGAAAGGTTTTACCTCCCCAATCATAATGCCTATGTTTTCCAAGTAATTTATACGCTTTTTGCATGTAGATAAAATGTCGATGTTTGGGCTATAACATAAAGCTAAATGAATTTTAAATGAGCAACAAAGAAATTGGGATTTTTGGTGAAAATAGAGCCATAAGTCATCTAAGTGAACTTGGCTTTGAGATAATGCATAGAAATTGGAGATACAAACATTTAGAAATTGATATTATTGCTAATAAGGATAATCTTTTACATATCATAGAGGTAAAAACAAGAACCAGTATTGAATTTGGTTATCCTGAACAGTTTATTCACCGACAGAAAATGCAGTTTTTAAAAAATGCTGCTGCTTTTTTTCAATATGAAAATCCAGGATGGAAATACTTGCAGTTCGATGTCATTTCCATTTTCTTAAATGATGAAAAAATGTGGGAATTAGCTTTTTTTGAGGATGTTTATTTCTAAGTATGTATTAACCAATTAGCTCCTGCATTTTCTCCACCATCTTGTAAGTAGCTGGGCACAATTCAACATTTTGTTTGTGCACATGCATATATTCGGTCATTTTTCTCTTCGTCAAATGAGGGAATCCAGCGCAATCAGCTGGTCTGATGGAATAAATAGTACACTTATTGGTTTTCAAACTTAAAAACTGACAAGGTTGTAATTTATTCAACCAATCCTTATCTTTTTTATCGTATTCTAAATATTTTTCTTTGAATGCGGACGGTGTCATTTCAAAATGACTTGCAATTCTTTTAATATCGGTAGATGTATATGTTGGACTCATTGTTTTGCAACAGTTGGCACAACTTAAGCAGTCTATCTCTTTCCAAACTAAAGGACTAACCTTTTGTGTTAATTGATCTAATCCTTTAGGGGTATTCTTTTCTAATTTTGTAAGAAATGATTTTAATTGTTTCCCGTTATGCCTCACTTTCTGCTTAAATGACCTTAAATTTACTTTCATAATTATTATTAATCTGACGCGAAATAAAATCATTAATGCATAACTATCAAATCTTTTATTCAATTATATGAATTGGGTTCAATATAAAAAAGGATTCAAAGCATTCCTACAACTTGAAAAGTCGTTAAGCGCTCATTCTGTTGAAGCTTACTTAAGAGATATTGATAAATTAACCAACTTCCTTGAAAGCAACGAAGAAGCACTTAGCCCAGCCGATATTACTTTAAAACATTTACAATCATTTATTCAATGTATTGGTGAAATGGAAATGGCTCCTACTTCACAAGCCAGAATTATTTCAGGTATAAAGTCTTTTTTCAAATATTGCATGCTAGAACAAATATGCACCGTTAATCCCACAACTCTTTTACCTAGCCCTAAAACTAGACGCAAACTGCCCGATGTGTTAAGCTTTGAAGAAATTGAGCTTCTTATTTCTCATATAGATTTAAGTAAACCTGAAGGTGGCCGAAATAAAGCCATATTAGAAACCATGTATAGCTCCGGGCTTAGAGTAACTGAAGCTATAAACTTAAAAATTTCTTGCTTGTATTTAGATGTTGGTTTTATAAGAGTTATTGGGAAAGGCGATAAAGAAAGACTTATTCCTATTGGCACAGATGCAATTAAATTTATAAAAATTTATAAAGATACCATTAGAGTTCATCAAAGACCTGCCAAAAACTATGAAGACATTCTATTTTTAAACAACCGAGGAAAGGCACTTAGCAGAGTCATGATATTTTACATAATTAAAGACCTTATTTTGAAATCGGGTATCAAAAAAACAATCTCTCCCCATAGCTTTAGACATTCCTTTGCCACCCATTTAGTGGAAGGTGGCGCCGACCTAAGGGCTGTTCAAGAAATGTTAGGTCATGAAAGCATAACCACCACTGAAATATACACCCATATAAATAGAGAATACCTTAGAGATACCCTTGACCGCTTTCATCCAGCCTTTAAAAAATAACATAAAATAAACATTTACTACCTAGAAATAAACTAGGTTTGTTCTTTAAAAAAATGCGCATGAAAAAAATACTTTTTGTTTTAACTACCCTATTAAGCTTGTCTGCAACAGCACAAATTAAAATGCCAGCAGCGAGCCCTACCCAAACACTAATTCAAGATTTTGGATTAGGTAAAATTGAAATTGTTTATTCAAGACCAGGCCTAAAAGGCCGTGCCGCATTTGGAAATGGTACTTTATTAGCGCCTACTGGCATTGTTTGGAGAACGGGTGCTAATGGCGCTACAAAAGTTACATTTTCTGATCCAGTAACTATTGGAGATAAAACTTTAGCTGCAGGTTCTTATGGTTTATTTACTATTCCAGGAGAAAACGAGTGGACTATTATTTTTAATACCAACTCTAAAGGTTGGGGAAGCTTTGAATATAAAGAATCTGAAGATGTAGTGCGAGTAAAAGTAAAACCAGAAATAACAAGTAATAACACCGAAACATTTACTATTGGTGTTGGAAATATTACTCCAGAAACAGCTACTATTTCTTTAAAGTGGGCTAAAACCTTGGTGAATGTTCCTATCAAAACAGATATAAAATCAACTATTCGTAAACAAGTAGAAGCTTCTATCTCCGCTCCCACCGCTAATGGCGCAGCTTATCAAGCAGCAGCTAACTTCTATTTTGATATGGACAAGGATTATGCTAAAGCCTTAGCCAATGTAAACAAAGCAATTGAAGCTACACCATCCGCTTATTGGTTATTTCTTTTAAAAGCAAAAGCGCAAAAAGAATTAGGTGATAAGACAGGGGCTAAAGCAAGTGCTGAAACTTGTATTAAAATGGCCACCGAAGGAAAAAATATGGATTATGTGCGTTCTGCAAATGATCTGATTGCTTCTCTTTAAAGTAAATTAAGAAGTTTATTTAATTGTCAATAATAAAGTCAATAATAAGAGAGTCCCGAGTTTCACTCGGGACTCTCTTACTTTGAGAAATGCACCAACTGTGCGGAAGAGGAGATTCGAACTCCCACGCCCGGGTATGGGCGCTACCACCTCAAGGTAGTGCGTCTACCAATTTCGCCACCTCCGCTCAAACGCAAACCTACTTAAAATTTCTTTTCTGCTAGTATTTTTTGCATCTTTGTAAGACTTCAAATTTTCACTATGTCTACTTATACTGTTACCTGCCCTAAATGTCAACATAACTTCGAGCCTACCGATGCCATTAGAGAAGAAGTAGAAAAAGAATTACGTGGCAAAATGACCGACTGGCAAAAAAAGAAAGAAGAAGAAACCAATATATTATTAGCAGAGCAAAAAATAGCAATTGAAAATGAATTGGCAGAAAAACTTAAAAAAGACTTAGGGGCACAGTATGATCATAAAATAAAACTCATGCAACAAAATGAGTCTGCCATGAGTAAGCAAGTAAAAGATTTTCAAGAAAAAGAATTAGAATTTTTAAAACAAGTACAAGCCATACAAGCTAAAGAAGCCGAATTGGAATTAGAGCTACAAAGAAAATTGGTAAAGGAAAGAGAAACCTTAAAAGCACAAATACAAAAAGAAGAAATTGAAAGAGGTTCATTAAAAGACCAAGAATACCAGCTTAAAGTAAAAGAATTAGAAAAACAATTAGAAGACCAAAGAAAATTGGCCGAAGAAATGAAACGCAAAGCAGAACAAGGCAGTATGCAAATGCAAGGTGAAGTGCAAGAATTGTTATTAGAGGAATTATTAAAAAGTAGTTTCCCTTTTGATGAAATTGTTGAAGTAGGTAAAGGAGTAAGAGGTGCTGATTGTATTCAAATAGTTAGAAATAATTTAGGACAAGAAGCAGGTAAAATTATATACGAAAGTAAAAGAACCACTGCTTTTGCTCAAGAATGGATTGAAAAATTAAAAGCAGACATGCGCAGTCAAGGCGCTGATATTGCAATTATTGTTACCCAAGCATTCCCGAAAGACATGGAAAGGTTTGGAGAAAAAGAAGGTGTTTACATTTGCTCTTATCAAGAAGTGAAAAGTGTTGCCTTATTATTAAGAACTGCCCTATTAAAATTGTTTGATGCTAAAAAGAATCAATTAAATAAAGGCGATAAGATGAGCTTTTTATATGACTACCTTACAAGTAATGAATTCAATGAGCAGTGGAAGGCTATTGGAGAAGGATTCAGGCAAATGCGTCAAAGTATTCAAAAAGAAAGAGATGCCATGGAAAAGTTATGGAAGTCAAGAGAAAAACAATTAGAAAAAGTATTGTTGAACGCTATGCATATTAAAGGCTCAATTGAAGGTATTGCTGGCGCCGATTCTATAAATATGAATTTATTAGAAGACGATGAACCCCTTTCTTTGGAAGATTAATGAAATTAAATTAAAGAAACTGCCCATACAAAATTTTCTCTAAGTTCATAGTGTATTTGAACCTCCAATGCAGATGCCTCAGAAAGAATAGAAGCCTGCAAGATTCCTTTTGTATCATTGGTAAGACTCTCTATTCTTAACTGCTCAGAAAAATCAATTCCTAATTTTTCATTCATCTTATACATAGCTTCCTTTGCTGCCCAAGCAAAACTCATTTCTTTTAATTGCAAATCTTCATGTAAGGTATTAATTTTTTCAAGCTCAGAACTATGTAAAAATTTTGGTGCTACTTTTTTTATTCTTTCATGTATTAATTCAATATCAATACCTACGGGCCCTTCTTCACTTATAACACAGGCTGCGTATCCATTACAATGTGAAATAGAAAAATGAATATTGGCATTTACAAAATAAGGTTTACCATTAGTTGCGTATTCAATACTATTTATAGCTATATCTGGCAACAATTCATGTAATAAAAGTCTTGCTGCTATATGCTGGGTTTTTTTTACAGGATGCATTATATTATTACTAACAACTATTAAGTTGGGCAATTTTGATTCAAAAAATGACAAAGGCTCTTCAATAGCCCAAATAGCCATTTTAGTAGTTGCGTTAATATTTTGTTGATAAAACAAAGGCATAGAAAAAAGGATTGAATTAGATTGCAGCGCCGTTCATAGCTGCAAAATAAACATAAAAAAACAAAGATGATTTTATCTGACACTCGAATATTAGAAGAAATAGCCAAACAAACCATTAAAATTGAACCTTATGATCGCAAAGATTTAGGCAGCAACAGCTATGACGTTCATTTAGGCAAATGGTTAGCTACTTATGACAATGCCATTTTAGATGCAAAAGCACATAACACCATCACTTATTTTGAAATACCTGAAGAAGGTTATGTCTTAGAACCAACAGGATTTTATTTAGGCGTTACATTAGAATATACAGAAACACATGCGCATGTTCCTTTCTTAGAAGGCAAGTCTTCAACTGGAAGATTAGGTATTGATATTCATGCCACAGCAGGTAAAGGTGATGTTGGTTTTTGCGGTTATTGGACGCTAGAAATTTCTGTGAAGCAACCCGTTCGCGTTTACAAAGGAATGCCTATTGGGCAACTTATATATTTTCCAGTAGATGGTAATATTGAAGTAAAATACAATCAAAAGAAAAACGCAAAATATAGCGGTCAACCGGAAAAACCTATTGAGAGTATGATGTGGAAGAATAAATTTTAGCATACACTTTTAGTAAAAATTATTTGCCGCTTTGATTCTTATAAGCAATTACCCAAAGTAGTACTTCATCATAACTATTAATACCCTTCGCTTGTTTATTCCATTGTAAAAATTGATCATATAAAGATGTAGATGCGGGTATGAGTAAATGCTGTCTTTGAATAAAAAAATCTTTTATTTTTTTTCTATCTGCTATTATTTTAGGATCCAATAAGGATTTATTTCTACTAACAATGGTTTTCCATTTTTGAAAATTACTCGTTTTGGCAATTAAGTTTAACTGTTCGGATTGACAATAAGTAAATAGCTGCAAAAGCATTGAATACTTTAAAACAGGGTCATTCGTTTTTGATGCCACTATAAAAGCAATAAAATTAGCCTCCGCTTCTGAAGCATATCCCATTTGATGTGCAAGTTCATGGCAAGTGGTATAAGGCAAGGTAAGCGGCGGCACATCGGTTCTAATAATAGCTTCCCCAGTGATAGGTTGATAAAATGCCAAATATCCAAAATAATCCCCCCAACTAGGAAAATGAGCCTTTTTTAATACTGGCTTTTCAAGATGTATAAAAGTATAAGCCTTTTGAACTTCTTTATATTGCTGAATGCTAGTTTCAAATACCTTTTTATAATTAAGCTTGTTAATGACAGTATCAGACAAATTTCGTCTACTATTATTTAACTCTTCAATGAATTGTAAACTCAAGCTGTCAAGTTGGGCTTCTGAATAGCTTGTATCTATCTTTAAATGAAAGCTATTTGCTGGGCTAGATTTTCGGTAATTCAAACCCCATAAAAGCATGAAAACAACATAGATTTGAACAAGTCT
>RFVO01000201.1 GCA_009928005.1 Chitinophagia bacterium
ATTGGCTAAAAAACCTAATAAAATAGTATCCAATGAGAAGTAAATACTAATTGAAAATATAGTTAAGAAAATATATAAAAGTGGTTTAATATGTTTTCTAAGGTCTAGATTAGAAAAGGTTTCTTTATTAAGCGAAATATGTTTACTTAAATTATTAAAATTAATAATGGCTAATAATACACTTAAGCCAAACTGCATTCTCATATAGTTCACATAGTCTAACTGGGACTTAATGAGTATAAATACAAAAATTATAAAAAAGAAACGAATAACAAATTGTCTAATGGCTATAAACTTAAATTGGTTCATGCCATTAAAAAACCATTCTAAATAAAATACTTGAAAAATAAAATATCCAATGGTCCAATAAAAAAGTACTTTTTCATTATTGAGTTGTGGTACAAAAAATACTGCTGCTAAAAAAAGAAAGGATAGCCCTAGTGTACAAATTAAATTAATGGTGAAAATTTCAGCAAATATTTTAGTGCGGGCTTTAAGTTCGTTTTGGACCTTAGCAATTTCTCTAATACCATAAATAGGAATACCTAGTGCTGCTAACATTACAAAATACTTAGCTATACTTTCTGCAAAATTTAAAACACCAACATGCTCTGGGCCTAAAGTTCTTGCCAAATAAGGAAAAGTAATCAAAGGAAAAAATACCTGTGATATAGCAAGCAGCACATTATAAAAAACACTATTCTTTACCGACATGAATTAAAAGTACAAAAAAATAGGTAAATGGGCTATGAAAAAAAAGCCTGTATGCTGTTCTTTATATTTAAGAAAAATATAAAGACAGACTTCTTATAACGCTTCCAAAATTTATCATTTCTTATATAGCTGCCCTCGTCCCAAGTAGTAATAATTTCCTTGGTTATAGTACCTAGTCTTATTTTACTAGGATCAACAAACTGCTTGAATATATCAAATGGAGTAGAAATTTTTGCACTTTGTTTTAATAAATACTGGGCAGTGGGTTTATTTAAAGAATAGCCATAAGTACAGTAAATAGTATGAAGTAAGGGCTCTCCAATAATATACTTACCCTCAATAAGCTGTCCTTTAGACCTTTTTACCTTGGCATTTCCCTCCCAGGCACCCCAGAAAAAGAAGTCATACTGCTTGGATATAGGTTCAAAATGGTTTTTTAAGAGCTCAAAATTGAGA
>RFVO01000202.1 GCA_009928005.1 Chitinophagia bacterium
CAGCTATACTTTTATGCGAAAAAGTTGATAGGGCAGAAGCGCTTAAAATTAAACCTAAATTCTTTATAAAATCTCTACGATCATTATAAATATACTCAGGTGTAATTTCTGATGATGGTATTTTTTTGATTTTGGATGCAGTCATCTGATTTTAAGAAAGCTTAACTAACCTCCACAGGATAAATATTTTACAGTATTTGTGGAACTAATAATTTTTTAGCATATCTTAATTACGCTAATCATAAGTTAGCAAAAAAAAGATAACCCAAAAGGTAAGGATATGAATAAAAAAGAACCACATATTGATTCATCAAAAGTTAAAGACTTAGCTACTGAAGCAGCTATTAAGTCATTAATGCCTCAAGATAAGAAGCCAAGTCAAAAAGAACTTAAAACACAGACTCAGCGTTGGCTTGAGTCTCAGTCAGATTGCGCTTAAAAATATGACTATTGAAACTGTTTATTTAGCAGGCGGATGTTACTGGGGTCTTGAAGATTTATTAAGCAAAATTCCAGGTACGATTAATACCACCGTTGGCTTTTCTGGAGGGCATGTTAAAAATGTGTGCTATAGAGAAGTCACAACAGGAACCACAGGCCATGCCGAAACAGTAAAAGTGGATTTTGATACTGAAATCTTAAGTTTTAAAGATCTACTGATATTTTTCTTCAAAATCCATGATCCAACAACACTTAATCAGCAGGGTAATGATATTGGGACTCAATATCGCTCAGCCATTTTTGCGACAACCAATGAACAAATTTTACAAGCTGAAGATTTGATTAAAAAAATTGATGTTTCTGGTACCTTAAAGAATAAAATTACGACCGAAGTGAATACATTCAGCGCATTTTATCCTGCTGAAGAAAATCATCAGAAATACATTCAAAAATATCCAGATGGCTATACTTGCCATTACTTAAGAGATATTAGTATTAAGGTTTAAATTATTTATTTTGTTTTGAGCGCCAATAAAGAGGCTGATCGTTTGAATTTACAAAGATATAAATAGCTTCTTTTTTTAAATTTTCCATGACTGCATCTTCTGAAATATCAGTTTCTTTTCCTTTGGTTTGAAGGACTTTTAAATTTTCACTGACCCAGAGGGGATTTTCTTCAAATCCATTTTCGTCCATGCATTTGCGCATCACCATAGCCTTGTCGCCTAA
>RFVO01000203.1 GCA_009928005.1 Chitinophagia bacterium
TGATTGGTAAAACAAATAATTTTTCGATTATTATTCCTTTTAAATCGGGCAAGAAATATCTATTAGATTGTTTGCTTTCGGTTTTAGCACAAGACTACCCCCATTTTAACATTATTGTTTTAGCAGACAATACCAGTAATATCGATGATTCATTAGATGCCGTGCATGCAATTCAGAATAGTAAAATTAGCGTTCAAGTTTCAAACCAAAATTTAGATATACTTCAAAACTGGGGACGCATAAAAGACCTGCCAAAAAATGAATACATGACCATACTAGGTTATGACGACTTATTAGAAAAAACTTTTCTTTCAACCATTAACGAATTAATAAACAAAGAGCCTGAAGCAAGTTTATACCATACCCATTTTAATTACATCAATAACAAAAGCGAATTTATTAAAATATGCCAGCCCTTAACTACACGTTTAAACGCAAGCGAATATCTTGAACATGCATTGAACGAGACAATTGATATTATGGCAACTGGTTATGTTTTTAAATCGAGCGACTATAATGCAATAGGCGGCATCCCTACTCAATACTCTAATTTAATTTATGCCGATTTACAATTATGGTTAGCCCTAACTAAAAATTCTTATCTCGCGGTAGATAATAGTGTACAGTTTTCATTTAGAATTCACGAATCAACCACTAAAACCTCAAAGGATAAAATTTTATTAGACGCATTTCTACTATTCTTAGATTATTTGAATCAATTAAAGAATGAGTCAAGTAATCTTGCCCCTATCATTGAAAAATTTGGTAAGAGATTTACAGAAAGCACTACCAAGGCCATTGCCCATAGACTATTAAGGACTCCAAAGGCCATTAGAAAAGGATTAACGATAGATGAAATAATCACTAAGATTGATGAGAAATCGAAACTCCTAGGCATTAATTATGCACCTCTTCAAATAAATTCTATTCGAATAGCTAAACTCATTGAAGCTATTCCTTTATTGAATAATTTGTTTTTGCTTTTTAAAAAAGTTTATAAAAAACCTGTTTTGTAAAAATTTTCAGATCTGGCTGATCAGATTTAGGTAATAATGTGATAACACCTTTGCCGCCATTGAATCCGGAATGCGGAACTAGAGTCGGCTATTTTATGACAAACGAACAGCTGATTGATAGTCTTCCATATAGAACAGATATGCAGAATATTT
>RFVO01000204.1 GCA_009928005.1 Chitinophagia bacterium
TAATATCTCCATTATAATCTAGTGGATAATTATCATTTTGAGCTAATTCATTAGTATCAAATAGTTGTAACGTAGCATCTTGTTGTAGTCTTAGTATATCAAGTAGCTTATTACGATCATTTTTATTTTCAGCTAATATATAAAAAGCAATATCTTGTTCTAACCATAGTAAACTATTTCCTATTTCATAAGGTCGTGATCGTGATCTTGATAAAGGTTCAATTATTATACAGGGCATTTGTATTCTGTGGTGACCACCTATTGACCACTCACCATCATCATTTAATTTAATATCAGTATTAGATGTATTGAAAGAACTATATTGAAGAACATTAAACCATGGACTTTCGCTTGATCTATGAGTTTGTACAAATCTATAGCTATAATTTAAGTTTACATTTGAACTTATATTGATAGGGGTATTAAATATAATTCTACCCAATGGATAATTAACGCTAAAATTACCAGATTTATTTATGGTATTAGAACCAACAACAACACTAGAAATAGTTGATGGACTAGAATCATTGAAAACAATACCCGTTTCCCATACCCAGTCTTTTCTTATGCCTTGCCAAACTCTACCATCTTGATATGATGGATCATTTACTGATAGTAGTTTTGAGTGTTGATTAACTCCATATAAACTATTAGAATTAATATTAGCATCAAACCATCCGCCTATATTTAAAAATGCCCAATCGAGATACATCTTAAAATTTGCTTCTAGTATATTTAGAAGCAAGTCCTGAGAAATACTATCTACTCCCTTAAATACAATATTATGTTCGCAATTAGTCATTATACAAATATCCTATCTAATAAATCATATATTTGACTTTCACTATTATCAATAGCTCTTGTTATCCAATTATTGGTTATGGTTCCAGCGAATTCCGACGGAACTCTCCAAGACTTATTGGATGGTCTCATAATGGCATTTCCTGTACGGGATGCTATATTTGGACCAAATTCAACCTGTTGTTTACGAACTATAATTTTATTACCTTCCAATAGTAACCACTCTAGCCAAGGAAGATTATATCCTCTCAAATTATCTATAACCAGAGCATCATCAGAAGATAATACATCCGCATAATCAATACTAACCACCACTTCACATCAAAAGCATACGTATGCC
>RFVO01000205.1 GCA_009928005.1 Chitinophagia bacterium
GGATCGCTTTCAATATTACATGAAACATTAATTGATCAGCTTTATAGGAAAATTCTAGTCAAACTTCAAGATCAAATAAGTATTAATGAAAAAATGAATGCTTACCTAAAGCAAAAAAAAGGAGTTTTTGAAGGTACTTTCTGTCTTACACTTAATTAATTTTTTAAAGAAGATAGTTCTATGGGGATTGATTTATTTTTCCATCGCGCAGGAGCTTCAGAGTATATAGATTTGCCTGAGGTGTCGACTGAAACCATCACCGGCATATCTTTTACCTCAAATTCATACATAGCTTCCATTCCTAATTCAGGGAATGCAATTACCCTGGATGATTTAATTGCTTTTGAAACAAGATAAGCTGCCCCTCCTACCACACTCAAATATACTGACTGATATTCTTTTATTAATTTAATAGCATCATCTCCGCGCTCCGCTTTTCCAATAGTTCCTAAAATCCCAAGATCTTTTAGCATCATCCTCATAAATTTATCCATGCGATTAGCTGTGGTTGGTCCTGCAGGCCCTATGACTTCATCACGCACTGCATTTACTGGTCCCACATAGTAAATAAATTTATTTTTTAAATTAATTTCAGATGGTAACTTTTCGTCCATTTCAAGAAGATCAGCAATTTTTTTGTGCGCACTATCTCTTGCGGTGAGTAATTTTCCAGAGAGTAAAAGTAAGTCGCCTTCTCTCCATTCTCGAATTAAATCCTTAGTAATAGTATCTAGGTTAACTTTTTTAGCCTCTTTTTGCGCAGACCAAACATCTTGAGGCCAAATATTTAAATTTGGAATTTTAAAATGTGCAGGCCCTGAGCCATCTAAAATAAAATGTGTATGTCTTGTCGCTGCGCAATTAGGAATTAAAGCTATAGGTAAGGATGCTGCGTGACAAGGATAGTCAATAATCTTAACGTCAAGTACGGTAGTTAGGCCTCCAAAGCCCTGTGCGCCGATTCCAAGCTGGTTAATTTTGTTATAAAGCTCGATGCGTAATTCTTCAATCTTATTCCTAGCGCCTCGATCAACAAGTTCATGAATATCAATTGGTAACATCAATGATTCTTTTGCCATTAACATTGCTTTTTCAGAAGATCCACCTATACCGATACCAAGCACACCAGGCGGGCACCAG
>RFVO01000206.1 GCA_009928005.1 Chitinophagia bacterium
ATTTGGCTTGTGTGATTTCGTTGTCAATATTATTTTTTAAAGCAACAATTTGATTTTCTATTTGCTTTAATTCAATCTTTGTTCTTTTCACTCTAGCATCTCTAGCAAAACCAGTGAATAATGGCATATTAATATTCAAACTCACAAGCGAAGTAGTAAACCAATTTCCTCCTTCAAAAAAATCAAAATTAGAACGTTGTGCGTTTTTAGAATAAGCGCCAGATAAATTCACAGTTGGTAAATAGCTTAATTGATATCTTTTTACATTATAATCTGTTAATTTTCTTACAGAATTTATATATTGAAAGTCTTTTCTTACACTATATTGAAAATCGTTTTCTACTAATACATCATTACTTAAGCTTTGTTCATTTATAACTTCAGTTAGTTCAAGGCTATCTTTCACCGGCATGCCCATTAACATTTTTAAACCCATAAAACCAATGGCTACAGCATTACTTGCTTTAATTTTTTCAGTTTGTAAATTGTTTAATTGAACATTAACTTTATCTACATCTAATTTCTCTGCAAAACCATTCTTATACATAATTTGTGCATCATGTGCTAGCTTATTTAAACGCTCAATATTTGCATCTAAAATATTTAATTGCGTTTTACTAGCAGATAATTGGTAGTAAATTTTATAAATATTCGCTTTAATGGCTTCCTCAGTCACTGCTGCATTTTTTCTTTGCATTTCTAATGAAGTAGCACGCGCTTGCAATGCAACAAAAACTTGGCCATCAAAAAGTAATTGTGAAAAATTCGCGCCATAGTTAGCGTTGAATTTCGTACCAAATTGAACTGGAATAAAAGTACCTGCTGGTCCTCCAAATATTTGAGCAGGTAGTAATGAAGTTGGTATTTTCAAATAGTCGGTTCCACCTACATTGGTTCCTATGGTTGGATAGGCTGCAGCTCCAATTTCTCTATTTGTTTGAACTTGTGCATCAATAGCTAATAGTGCATTTTTAACTTGTACATTATTTTTTTGTGCAAAAGCCACACAATCATTCAATGAAAATGAATGTATTGGTTTAATTTCTGTTTGAGCACTAAGTAGCTGGCATTTTATAAGTACAACTAATAAGAGAGATAGATATTTCATTTT
>RFVO01000207.1 GCA_009928005.1 Chitinophagia bacterium
CAAGAGATAAAACAGTATCTAGTACACTATATGCTGAAGTGGTTAAAAACTTAGAAACTTTAAAATTATCTCTAATAAATCAAACACCTGTTATACAAGTATTAGATACGCCTAAATTTCCATTGTTTGACCAACGCACACCAGCAAGGTATTTTCTATTAATAGGCTTTGCTGCTGGTATTGTGCTTTCTTTCTTCTACGCGCTTTATAAGTATACCTCTAATTAATTTTTAAGTATGCATCGCCTATTTTTATTAAGGGCCTATGGAGACTTTGTAATTTTATTGCAAGCCCTATTAGAAAGCCCCCAAAAAAATAAGTATAGTTTAATTGCTTCCAAACACTTGCAGCCACTATATCAAGAACTTACTTTAGTTATTAATGTAAGCAGTATTCAAATTCAATTTGTTGATTTTGGTATAACCAATACCCAACTAAGTTTATTTACCAATAAGCATTTGCTAAGCATAAATACGCTGAATGAATTAAAACAAATTAAAAATTTTGTTAAGCAAAAACCAAATACTCAAGGAACCGACTATATCGAACAAGATAAAAGAATAGGTTTATTCAATGCCATTACTGGACTACATTTTAATTTTATAATAAGTACTGAGCCAGTATATATTTCTTATTCAAAGTTTTTTGAAAACTCAGCTATAAATAAAGAAGTAAGTAAGGAAGAAAGGAAACCAGAAAATAAAGAAAGCGAAATTTTAAATAATAATAATCTAAATTCTAAAAAAGTTTTATTATTTCCTGATACTAGACAAGCAAAAAAAAATATACCAAGCTCTTTAATTAATAAGTTAGAAAATGAAATAGCAGCCAAAGGTTATACATTAGAAATTGCATATTTTAAGCAAGTATCTGATATTACTACTACCAATGATAAGAATGCATCTAAAAATAATAAAGTAGTATATGCTAATTTCAAAACGCTTATTCAATTAATAAAGGATGCTGAATTAATTATAGGGGCCGATAGCCTACCCATTCATCTTGCCTATTTATTAAAAAAGCCACATTATATATTATACCCTAATGGATATCCTCAATTGTTTATGACGCCCTATGCTCAAATAAATAATAGGTTTGGTACCTTTGATC
>RFVO01000208.1 GCA_009928005.1 Chitinophagia bacterium
ATTCAATTTATTTTCAATAGCCGTTTTACAATTATATATTTAATTTATTTTATCTGGGCATTAATTTCTATTAGTTATGCCATGAATGCTATTGAGGCCATGGTTTGTTTATCAAGGCTAGCTAGTACTTTTTTAATTTTTGTAAACATTTCTATTTTACTCTATAAAAAAGACCTCAGTACTTTTTATACTTATATATGTGTTGTACTAAGTTTAATATTAATTTATGACGCCTTATATGTTATTAGAGGTTTTGTGAATAATATGGATTCCATGGCATTGGATCAAAATATTGTTAGCTTAACCGGCAATAATGGTAATAAAAACGTAATGGCAGCAAGCTTACTTATTAAAGTACCCCTTGCTTTATATTTACTTGTAACAGGGAAGTTCTTTCAAAAAATTATTGGTTTAGTAAGTTTGTTTTTAGGGGTATTTGCCGTATTTATTATGAATACTCGTTCAACCTATGTAGCCCTTTTAATCATTGTTTTACTATTTTGTATAACCAGTATTGTTTTCTTATTGAAAAATAAGAAGAAGCTTATTTTTCAATTACTTCTTTTTATAATACCAGTGGCACTTGCTTTTTTATCGGCGAATACAGTTTTAAGTAATGCCATTAAAATGCAGGAGACACAAGGTGGCTATGGTTCTGTTACTAAAAGAATTGGTGATATTAATATAGCTAGTGAAGAGAATAGCCGTATACATTTATGGTGGGCTGCCTTAGATTATTTTAAAAAGCATCCTGTGTTAGGTGCGGGTTATGGTAACTGGAAATTAGCATCTATTCCTTATGAGAAAGAAAGAACCAATGATTTATATGTGCCTTATCATTCACACAACGATTTTTTTGAAAATGGGGCAGACTTAGGTGTAATAGGTATAGTTTGTTATTTCTTATTTTTTATAATACTAGGAATTGTGACACTTAAGCTTTGGCAAAATAAAAATGCAAAGGAGTATCATTTTATAGCCACTATATCTTTAATGGTTTTAGCCTGTTATTTTATAGATGCCTTTTTTAATTTTCCTACAGAAAGACCCATTATGCAAACTATGTTGGTCTTTTCTTTTGTATTAGTAATGGCTCCTGCTTATTTAGT
>RFVO01000209.1 GCA_009928005.1 Chitinophagia bacterium
TCTAAAACTTGTTAATGTTTTTACATATCCATTTTCAACAATTCTAAATACATCGTTATGCCCATCGCTATTGGGTGTAAAGGCATTGGGAATTTGGAATACAGGGGAAGATTTAGGAGTTATAACAACTATTATAGGAGATGAATTAGCACTCGTACACCCATTTAAAGTTAGTGTAGCATAGTATGAACCAGCATTTAAAAGGCTAGCAGTAATTGATGGATTTTGTTGTAAAGATGCAAAACCATTAGGGCCAGACCAAGCATAAGTTGCTCCAGATACATTTGAAGCAGTTAAGTTTAAAGTTTTATCTTCTTCAACTGGACTATTACTTGAAACAGTAGGCGCTGCTGGAATAGGATTTACTGCAACCACTAATGGAGTTGATAACGGGCTCACACAACCATTAAACTTAATTTTTAAACTATAGCTTCCAGCAATTGCCGATGTTGCATTATTTATAGTAGGATTCACACTTGAACTTGTAAATCCATTAACACCTTCCCAATAATAAATAGCCCCAGCAATATTGGTAGTATTAAGTGTTAAAGCTGCTCCTTCACAAACAGGGCTATTACTTGTAATAGCAGGTGTTGGAGGCAAGGCTTTTATATTAATATTTATAGCTGCTCTAGGACTCTCACAAGAATTTGCAATATTAGTTTGACTAACATAATATGTAGAACTACCTACTGTGTTTGTTAAAGGTGTTGGAGCTGTTGATTCACTTGTGCCACCAGTAGCATTTGTTCCATACCACCCTAAATTGTGATTGGCTAAATTAGTAGCTGTTAGTGCAACTGCTGTTTCATTGAAGCAATACTCTTTATCTGATACAATAGGTGCTGCAGGTAATGGATTAGTAGTTGTTGGTGCAAAAGGAGTTGCATTAGTTACTCCTCCAGTATATGTATAAGTAGATGCTCCAACACCCGTTAATGTTGCATTAGATCCTATACACACTGCCCCACTTGACGGCGTTACCGTTGCAGATACTGTAGGCAAAGCATTAATTATTAGCGCAACTGATGTTCTTGTTGCACTCTCACA
>RFVO01000210.1 GCA_009928005.1 Chitinophagia bacterium
ATAAAAATCAGCCTGCTGCATCAAGTTCCAATGAATTTAAAAGCGATACACTTCTTTCAGAAGTGGTGACTTTAAATACTGCTCAATTAAAAACTGCAAACCTTAGTTTTGGAACTGCAAAGTTAATGTCCATGCACAAAGTGTTAAAAGTAAATGGGGTTATTGATGTGCCACCTAGTAATATAGTTTCTGTTAGTATTCCCATGGGAGGATATTTAAAGAAAACTAGCCTCATTCCAGGTATGTTTGTTAAAAAAGGTAATTTACTGGCTGTAATGGAGGATCCTAGTTATATCGAATTGCAACAAGACTATTTAACAGCAAAGAGTAAACTAGTTTATTTAGAAGCCGATTTTAATAGACAAAGGGACTTAAATGCAACAAAAGCTACAAGTGATAAAATTTTTCAATTAGCAAAAAGCGATTACGAAAGCCAAAAGTATTTAACTAAGTCCTTAAGTGAAAAGCTAAAATTAATAGGAATTGATCCAATGCTTTTAAATGAGACAAATATTTCAAGAGCTATTAATTTTAATTCACCTATCAATGGGTATGTTACTAAAGTGAATGTAAATATTGGCAAATATGTAACGCCTACAGACATTCTTTTTGAAATTATTGACCCTAGCGATTTGCATTTAAGACTTATTGTATATGAAAACGACGCTACTAATTTAAAAATTGGCAACAAAGTTAGTTTTTATACCAATAATAATATGAGTCAAAAGTATATGGCAAAAGTGGCTGTTATTAATCCCAATATTAATGAGGATAGAACAACTGATGTGCATTGCCATTTAGTGAATGAATCTGTGAAATTATATCCTGGTACTTCAGCGAATGCTGAAATTGAGTTAAACGATGCAAAAGTAAATGCCTTACCTGAAGAGGCAATTGTAAAATGGCAAAACAAGCCTTTTGTTTTTGTAAAGATCGAGGCTAATAAATTTAAAATGATTCCAGTAGAACCGGGGGTAACTACTAATGGGTTTGTAGAAATAAAAACTAATTTATCTAAGCAAGAAATTGTTACAGCAAATGCCTACACCT
>RFVO01000022.1 GCA_009928005.1 Chitinophagia bacterium
AAGTTGAATATTTACCTTTTACAGAAGCAAATAAGAAATCTTGGATTAATGCTATTAAAACAGCTCCTGCAAATTTAGAATTAGCTGTTCAACATTTAGATAAAGCTCAGTTAGAAACTCCATATAGAGATGGTGGTTGGACTATTCAACAAGTAATGCATCATATGGCCGATAGTCATATGAATGCTTTTATTCGTTTTAAAATGGCCTTAACGGAAGAAGTACCTAGTATTAAAGCCTATGATGAAAAAGCATTTGCAAATACTGCAGATTCACTAAGTACGCCTATTAATTATTCAACTACTATACTTCATGCTCTTCATGCACGTTGGGTAATCTTATTAGAATCTATGACTGATGAGCAGTTTCAAAGAAAATTATTTCATCCAGTTAGAAATGCAGAAGTAAGTTTATGGGATATGTTAGCAATATATTCCTGGCATGGTAAACACCATTTAGCGCATATTACGAATTTGTGTAAGCAGAAGGGTTGGTAGAACTTAGTTTATTTTTTAAACAAGGCCCTATTTACTTCAGCTACTAA
Source organism: Chitinophagia bacterium (assembly GCA_009928005.1). Lineage (GTDB taxonomy): Bacteria > Bacteroidota > Bacteroidia > Chitinophagales > Chitinophagaceae > Sediminibacterium. The sequence continues at coordinate 545 of RFVO01000022.1, forward strand.
ATAAACACTTCCTATAACAAGGATAAGGTCTTTGTCACTTGCTTTAGCTGAGGCTATTTCAAGTGCAATATTTACATCATTGTATATATCACCTTTCAGTCCAATGAGATTTGCTTTTTCTGCAAGCTCTTGAGCTGCTAGTGCTCTAGGTAAATGTGATTGTGTAAAATAGTAGTTTGCATTTTTAGGAAGTAAATTAAGAACTGCATTTACATCTTTATCTTTTACCATGCCTGTAACAATATATAATTGTTCATATTGGGTAGTGGTCAATTGATCTAGCATTGCTTTAATACCGTGTTCATTATGCGCCACATCTAAAATAATTCTAGGATTAGATTGAATACATTCCCATCTTCCCATTAAACCAGTTGAGGCTTTAATTTCAAGAAGGGCTTGCATTATAATTTCACTTGTTAGCTTCCAACCCATACCAGCTAATAATTGACAAGCCACTAAAACACCCTTTAAATTTTTAGCTTGGTATTTCCCAGGAAGGTCACAGCTAAGCGTAAACTTTGTATCAAATAAAGGCTTGCTTAGTAAGTGAATTAAGGGTTGACTAAAACTAAAACTAGCGTTATGCCAATTATTTTCAAAGGCCTCTGCTTGAATAAAATCTTCACTAAAATAAATGGGGGCATCTTCCAATGCAGCTTTTTGGATAAAAACAGATTTACTTTCTGGTATACTTTCACTAATAACAACAGGGGTTTCTTTTTTTATGATTCCCGCTTTCTCAGATGCAATGGCTTCAAGTGAATTTCCAAGCAAAGCCATATGATCCCAACCAATATTGGTAATTAAACTTAATATAGGTTCAATGACATTAGTGCTATCTAATCTTCCACCCAAACCGGTTTCAATAATGGCAATATCACAATTTTCAACTGCGAAATATTCAAAAGCCATACCCACCGTAATTTCAAAAAAAGAAGGTTCTATTTTTTCAATTAAAGGTTTTACTTTATTGGAAAAGGATATCACAAATTCTTTTCTACACATTTCTCCATTTACTTTTATTCTTTCTCTAAAATCATATAAATGAGGGGAGGTGTACAAGCCGGTTTTATAGCCTGCTTTTTGAAAAATGGCAGCAAGCATATGGCTAGTAGATCCCTTCCCATTAGTTCCCGCAATATGAATAGTTTTAAATTTCTTTTCTGGATTGCCTAAGAAACTACAAATAACTTGAGTATTATTTAAATCATTTTTTATGGCAGCAGCTCCAATACGACTAAACATAGGAAGACGACTATATAAATAGTCAATGGTATTTTGATAATCGTTCAAGGCTAGGGAATTATTGATTTTCGAACTTAAACTTTACGGTAACATTAGAAACATGATCGGAACTATTGAAACTTATTTTAGTTAAGTATTCAACAATGGCTCTTTTATATTTAGTATCATTAGAGCTTGAACCTTTTACAATTTGAACAAAACGGCCAACACCTGTAGGGCTCACTTCAATTTCTGCGTATATAGTAGCAGGTTCTACATCTCCATTAAATGAATAAGCTTTTGTAACTCTTCTGTCACCTTTTGTTACAAAGGGGCCACCTGTTCCTTCATAATTTTTTCCATTAATACTTCCATTAGCCACTCCTTGATCGCCTTTGCCACCTGCAATACCTTGGTCTTTGACATTATTATAACTATCCTGATTATTTCCCCCTTTGCCATTCCCACCAGCATATTTGCCCATTAAAGCTTTTGGCTTTTGAGTAGGGGGTAAGGGTAAGTTTTTAATATTTGTTTTAGCTTTCAAGGATCTGATAGCTTCGTCGTTAGGGTCATTGCTACTTGCATTAATTTTAACTGCTTTATTAATAGCCGTTGCTTTTACTTTTTTGCTTGAACCGACTTCAGGTGCTGGGGCTTCTTTACTTAAGGGTGCAATATCTCCTTGGCCTGTTGTGGTATTACCTAAGTTCACTTCCATATATGAAGTTGCTGGAGGAATAACGGTGGCTGCAGGTTGCTGCCAATGCATAATAATAAATAAGCAAGACAAGGTAATACATATAAGTAAGGTGTATACACCTGCCTTTATATTTTTTTCTTGTTCAAAGCTTAATTGCATAGTATAAAATTAAAGCAAAAATAAATCAAAACCCAAATTTGACATCCTTTAAGATGAATGTTTGATTGGTTTAATAGGACTAGGCCACGTATTTATAACAATACCTGTTATGATTATACAACCACTTATAATTTGAGTTGTTGAAAAACTTTCTCCTAAAAAAAATACAGCCTCAATAGAGCTTAAAAGCGGAATTAAAGTTCCAAACAAGGCGGCCTTACCAGCACCAATTTTTTGAATTGCATTATTCCATATTAAATAAGAAATGGTAGAATTACCAATGCCTATGTATAAAACAATCCATAATAAATGAGTGTTAAATACAATAGGTTGAACAAAATTCATTTCATAAATAGCAACAGGTAATAGTAAAATGGCACCAACGGTAAATAGAACTAACAAAAAACTATTATTAGAGATACCTACTGGTTTTTTTCTAACAAAAACATTATAAGTGCCAAAACAAAAACCAGCACCAATCATCCATAAATCGCCGACGCCAATTTGAAAATGTACAATATTTGAAATTTGACCTTTCGTTAATAAATACACTGTACCAATTAAGCCAAGAATTATACCTGTTATATTTTTCCAATGCAATTTTTCATTTACAAAATAGGCAGCTAGTAGTGCCGCCACAATAGGGTGCACAGTGGATCCGAATAAGGCCATATTAATGGCAGTGGTGTAATGACCAGCTGTATATATTAAGGTATTGTAAACTGAAAAACCTATTAGACCCATCCAAAAAAAATAAGCTTTATTGGCTTTGAAAATTGGCCATTCTTTTTTTACATTTTTATAAGCAAAGGGGAACATGAATATTGTGGCAATAGTCCATCTCATAAACGCTAAACTAATTGGACCTGCTAAATGAATAGAATAACGAGATACAATAAAATTACCCGACCAGATAATACTAGAGGTAATAGCCAGTAGTGCTCCTATTTGATTTTGTCTTCTCAATGGTGTGCAAAATTTAGGGTAAAGTTGCCTTTAATTCTCTCTATTGGAGGGTTGTAATAACCAAATTTTAAATTTGGAAATTCTTCTGCAATTAAATCCATCATTTGTTTAACGCCCATAATTTCTCCTACTTCTGTTACACCTATTTTCCCTAAATACCAATCGGGATCAATATTAAAATTACGCCACTGAATCATTTTTAAATCGGTATCAATAATAAGTTGTCTTAGGGCTTCATATTCTGCAACACTATCCGTCATACCTGGGAAAACAAAATAATTTATACTTGTCCATTTGCCAGCAGCAGACATTTCTTTTAAACTTTCTACGATATCATTAAATGTATAATTATTTGGACGGTAATAAGCATTGTAAATTTCCGGTCTTGCCGAGTTGGTACTTACTCTTAAACTATCTAATCCGGCTTCAGCTAAAATTTTTACAGCTTTTGGATCAGAACCATTTGAATTTATATTTATGCTTCCTTTAGGCGTATGTTTTCTAATTTCGATTATGGCTTCTTTAATAGTTTCCCACATTAATAAAGGTTCCCCTTCGCAACCTTGTCCAAAACTTACAATTGGGAAAGGTGCTGTCATTAAATGAGGAACTGTATATTCAACAACTTCTGCCGCAGTAGGCTTAAAAACTAAGCGCTCTTGATTTGAAATAATTTCTTCATCAATAGGTTGAAAAGAAATACATCCAATACAATTGGCATTACATGCAGGTGAAATAGGAATGGGACATTCCCATCTGCCCATGGCAAAATTTCTTGCAGCAGGACAATGATAAGTCATGCAACAATTTTCCATTAAATGTTTTACTAATCTGTTTTGACTATAGGTTTCTAATAATTTGCTAGTACCCGCTTCAATTATTTTTTGATCATACCCTTCACAATCTTGTCTAATATCTTTTTCTATTCTTACAGCAGGTACATAATTTTTCCCATCCTGCCAGCCTACCGCTGTATAACAAAATAGTGGAAGCGTGGGGGCATTGGGTAAGGTTTCATAAGCAGCAATATATAATCCTGTATGAGCTGGAGGAATAAAAGCGGCCACTGCCCAACCTTTTTCACAAATACGCATTTCACCTGTTTCAACATCAATACCAATGCCTCTTCTTTCTGGTAATTCATATAAACTTCCGCCATTTGGCAGTTCAATCCAATCCTCTACATCTATGGGATATGCGTCCCAACCAGCACGGCCTGCCACATACAAACTAGTGTCTTCAAATATTTGGCCTTTGCCATCGGAATATAAAATATAGGGAGAAGATTGTAATGACATATTATAAAGGTATCAATTAGAAATGATAGAATGCGTTTAGAATTTACTTTAAGATTGACTTGTTATGATTGACTTGTTCTTGAATGCGCAATTTGTTCTGCACAAAATGCATTGAATTCATTAGTGATATTTGCTGTTACAGGTTCATTAATTTGTTTTTGAATAAGTTTATTGTCTTTAAAGTCAATAGTAATAAGGTCGTCTTTTATTAAAGCATTTTCTACATTGACCCAAGAGTAGTGTTTTTTAGGAAAAGTGTTTATGACAATACCTGCTGGATCAAATGCAATTTCATAAGGAAATTTAACCTGTCTTTCAAATAAGGCACCTATTAAAAAAATACTTGCTATAATTAAGCCATTGGGTTGTAAAAACCAACCCCAGGAAGCTAATAATAAACCTAATCTATAATAAGGTAAAACACCTCTTTTAGCTTGAAAAACACAAAAAATCCACCAGCTTGTAAAGGCGGTCATGATGGCAAAAATGAGCGCTGGCTTAGGGAATAAGCCTAAATAGATTGAATAACCAAAAGCCACTAATGAAATCAATAACATGAATTGACTAATACGGTCTACATTCTTAAAATCGGGGCTTTTACAAATTATTATGTAGTCAAATTCACGCATAAAAAATGGGTTTCGATGAGGATAAAATTTGGTGCAATTTAAGCTCATTTGGTTAACTTTGCACCATGAAGAAAACACATATTGCATTATTGGTATTAATCGCTGCTGCTATTGTAGTGCTTATAAGCTATACAGGCGATTTAAGTAGTTATGAGACAATTGCTTCTGCCAAACAAAAAGAAGGAAAATTTGTGAATTTGATTGTCAAAATGGATAAGTCCATTCCCGTTCAATATGACCCAATAAAAGACCCTAATCTATTAGAATTTAATGTTCAAGATAGCTTAGGAGGTAAAATAAGTGTGGTCTATCATAATACCATGCCAACCGATATGGAAAAATCGGAGCGATTGGTTTTAAAAGGAAAAGTACAAGGTGAGCATTTTGAATGTTCTGCAATTGTAATGAAATGTCCTTCTAAATACAAGGACAATCCGAACGCTATGAAAAACCAACCGGTTACCATTAGCAATTAAAAAAAATACAATTAGGTAAATGAATACTACAAAGTTTATTGACGAGCATCTATTCCCTGGTCAAATAGGATATTTTTTAACCATACTTTCTTTAGTGGCTTCTTTAGTGGCCACTTATTCTTTTGCGAGAGCATTTTTCTCTAAAGAAATTAGTTTGCAAGCCCAGTGGGAAAAATTAGCCAAGATGGCTTTTATTATTGAATCAGTGGCGGTAGCATCTTGTTTTGTGGTTTTATTTTACATTATTTCAAATCATTTGTTTGAATACAAGTATGCATACATGCATAGCGACAAAAACCTGCCTTATCAATATTTGTTAAGTTGTTTTTGGGAAGGGCAGGAAGGAAGTTTTTTATTATGGAGTTTTTGGCACTGTGTTTTAGGATTAGTATTACTTGCTACCAAAAAGAAATGGGGGGAATCATTTGCGGGTGTAATGATGGTTTTAAATTTCGTACAATTTTGTTTAGCAACTATGATAGTAGGCTTGTATATTTTTGATATGAAATTAGGAAGTAGTCCTTTTTTATTATTAAGAGAAGAAATGAATTGGCCTATTTTATCTAGACCCGATTATTTACATTTAATAAAAGATGGCACTGGTTTAAATACATTATTGCAGAATTATTGGATGGTCATTCATCCACCTATTTTATTTTTAGGTTTTGCTTCCACTACTGTTCCTTTTGGTTTTGCAGTAGCTGGCTTAATTAAAAAGAAACATGATTGGATGGATAAGTCCTTGCCTTGGGCAACTTTTTCTGCGGGCGTTTTAGGCTTAGGTATTATGATGGGTGCTGCTTGGGCATATGAGAGCTTAACCTTTGGAGGTTATTGGGCATGGGATCCTGTAGAGAATGCATCGCTAGTACCTTGGTTAACCTTAGTATCAGCAATACATGCTTGTATTATTTATAGAAAAACAGGATCTAGTTTAAAACTCACTTATTTATTTTTTGGTATTAGTTTTTTACTTGTATTGTATTCTACTTTTTTAACAAGAAGTGGCATTTTAGGAGATACTTCAGTGCACGCCTTTACCGACTTAGGAATGAATGCACAGTTATTGGGCTTCTTATTAATTTTTGTAATTCCTTATTTCGTTTTATTCTTTGCAAGGTTTAAGCACATACCCGAACCGCAAAAAGAAGAAGCCATTGATAGTAGAGAATTTTGGATGTTGATAGGTTCCCTTATTTTATTTTTATCGGCGGTGGTTATTATATCTATTACTTCCATTCCTGTATATAATAAATTATTTGGAACAAAAATTGCACCACCTGAGGATGCAGCATTTGCGCATAATCAAGTGCAAGTATTTGTAGCCATAATTATTGGCTTATTAACAGCAGTCGGACAATTTTTAAAATTCAAAGGTACTGCTAAGGCTTTTTTAATAGAAAAACTAAAATTACCCTTATTAGTAACTATCGTAATTACTGCGCTTGTATATATTTTTATTGGGGTGGCTTTTAAAGAAAAAGGGATAGGATTTGAAGGGGCTATTTATGTAGCCATGTTTGCTTCTATTTATGCTATTGTAGCCAATATTTTCTTTTGGGTAACAATGCAAAAAGCAAAATTAAAATCGGCAGGTTCTTCTATTGGACATATAGGTTTTGGAATGGTTTTATTAGGTATTTTAATTTCCTCTTCAAATAAAACTGTACTTAGTTGGAATACTACGGGTATTAGTCCGCTTCGTGTAGAATCAAATAAAAGTCCAGCAGGGAACCCAAGAGAAAATATTACTTTGTTTGAAGGTATTGACACCGATATGGGTAAGTTTATGGTTACTTATGTGCGTGATACTTTTGATATATTAAATAAAAGATTTTTTGAACTTAAATTCAAAGAAAAAAAGACGCAATCTGAATTTTTCTTATATCCAGATGTTTTAAAAAATAATAAAGGCATGGAAGGTTTTTCTGCGAATCCTTCTTCTAAACATTATTGGAATAAAGATATTTTCGTGTATGTGACTTCCTTTCAAGATAATTCAAAAGAGGATACCACTACTTTTAAGCCACATCAAATAGCCCTGGGCGATTCTATATTTTATAGTAATGGCTATATTAAATTAGAAAAAGTTTTAGTGAATCCTAATTCAAGCCGACCTGCTGGCACCAATGAATTGGTTTTACAATTAGCTATTACCTCTAAAGAAGGTTTAAAGTATACGGCAAACCCAGGTATTGTATTAGAAGGAATGAATTTGCAGTCTAATGTAGATACTATTAAAGCACAAAACTTAGTACTTAGCTTTAATAAAGTAATTGACCAACAAAAAGGCATGTTAGAAATAGGTGTGAAAGAATCGGCAGCCTTAACTAATTTAATTACTTTAAAAGCCTATGAATTCCCTTTCATTAATTTACTGTGGTTAGGGGTTATTATTATGACCTTTGGCTTTGGACTAGCTACTTGGAATAGGGCAGCTAAGTTAAAAGAAAAGTAAATGAGAGGAATTTGAGGTTTTGAAAGGTTACTTTTCATAGATTAGCGTATTAAATTTAAAGAAACAGATTAAATAGATAAATGAAAAAAAGCATTCTCTATATTATTCTTATTTGTTTAGCTTGCTTTAATAGTTTAAAGTCTAAGGCTCAAACTATGTCTAATGATACCATTAGAGATAATATTAGAGTAGAGGCCTTTATTACTCCTGAGGGAGACACCATTCCACAGTCTTGGTTACCTACAGTTGAAGTGACAGCAATACAATCTACTCGCTGGAAAAACTATTGGAGAAATTGGACAAGGCTTCGAAATGCAGTTTATGTAACTTATCCTTATGCTAAAACAGCTAGTAAGCTAATTACAGAAGTTAATAATCAATTAGCAGGTGTGCATGATGAAGCTGCAAGAAAAAGAATCATTAAGTCTAGAGAAAAGGAAATGAAAAGAGACTTTGGGGATAAAGTAACCAGTTTATCGGTGTATCAGGGAAAAGTCTTGATGAAATTAATCAATAGAGAAACAGGTAATAACTGTTATGAAATAATTAAAGAATATAAAGGGGGCTTTAATGCTGGATTTTGGCAAACGGTGGCCTTTGTTTTTGGAAGCAGTTTAAAGCAACAATACGACCCTCAGGGAGAGGATAAAGACATTGAAAAAATTGTCTTAGAATTACAAAAGCTTTACGGCTACAAGGGTTAAGCTATGGGGTAGGTTTTTGGGGTAGGTTTTTGTATCTTTACCCCATACTAAGAACCATCATGAGCGAGGAAAAGAACCTAAACTTTATTGAAGAAATTATATCCCAGGATTTAGCATCGGGTAAGTACGATCAAATTTTAACCCGATTTCCACCCGAGCCGAATGGCTATTTGCATATTGGGCATGCCAAAAGTATTTGTTTAAATTTTGGTCTGTCTGCTCATTTTGGAGGAGGTACGAATTTAAGATTTGACGACACCAACCCATCTACGGAAGAAACTGAATATGTTGATAGTATCAAAGCCGACTTACAATGGCTTGGTTTTAATTGGGTGAAGGAATGTTATGCATCTGATTATTTTGATATACTTTATAGTTTTGCTGTTCAATTAATTGAGAAAGGGTTAGCCTATGTAGATGATAGTACTTCGGAAGAAATTGCAATACAAAAAGGAACTCCTACCGTAGCAGGTACAGGCAATGAATATAGAAATAGAAGTATCGCTGAAAATTTGGAATTATTTGCAAATATGAAAGCGGGTAAATACCAAGATGGTTCAAAAGTTTTAAGAGCTAAAATAGATTTAGCAAATCCAAATATGCTTTTGCGTGATCCTATTTTATATCGAATTAAAAAAGCACATCACCACCGAACCGGAGATAAATGGTGTATTTATCCAATGTATGATTTTGCACATGGCCAAAGTGATGCTATTGAAAAAATTACTCATTCTATATGTACTTTGGAATTTATTCCACATAGAGCTTTATATGATTGGGGTATTGAGAACTTAGGTATTTTTCCTTCCAAGCAATATGAATTTTCTCGTTTAAATATTACGTATACTATTTTAAGTAAAAGAAAATTATTACAATTAGTACAAGAGGGCCATGTTTCAAGCTGGGATGACCCTCGTATGCCAACCATTAGTGGTATGCGTCGCAGAGGATATACCCCAGAAAGTATCAGAGATTTTTGCGATAGAATTGGTATTGCTAAAAGAGAAAATATAATTGATTTTAGTTTATTAGAATTTTGTGTAAGAGAACATTTAAATAAAATTGCACAAAGAAGAATGGTAGTGACAGACCCTATTAAATTAGTCATTACGAATTATGATAAAGGAGAAGAGATACTTCATTCTGAAAACAACCCAGAAGATCCTGATGGAGGAGTGAGAGAAGTTCCTTTTTCTAATGAACTCTATATTCAACGAGAAGATTTTATGGAAGTGCCTACTAAAAAATATTTTAGACTAGGACCAGGTTTAATGGTACGATTAAAAAGCGCTTACATTGTGAAGTGTGACAGTTATGAAAAAGATACAGCTGGACTTGTGCAAATTATTTATGCAAGTTATATACCAGAGAGTAAAAGTGGTTTAGATACATCTGGTATTCATGTTAAAGGAACACTACATTGGGTGAGTGCAAAGCATGCAGTGCCTGTTGTATTGAATGAATATGATCGCTTATTCAAAGTGGAAGATGTGGCCAGTGCAGAAGGTGATTTTAAAGACTATATTAATGAAAAATCTTTAACAAAAACCAATGCTTGGGCAGAACCTGCCTTGGTATCCGATGCATTAGATATGCGCTTCCAGTTTTTAAGAAAAGGCTATTTCTATAGAGATATAACTAGCACTAAGGATAAACTTGTTTTTAATAGAACAGTAACTCTTAAGGATGCATGGGCAAAAGAGCAAAAAAAATAATACAATTAATTCATTTATTGAATGTTAACGCTCGAAACCTTTATCAAGAATTGGGAAAAAAAATTTCCAGCGCTTTCATTAAAGAAATCGACATTTATTGTTGCCATTAGTGGGGGAGTAGACAGCATGGTACTTGCTTATTTAATGCATAACGCTGGTGCTAAGATAAGTATGGCACATGCCAATTTTCAATTAAGAGGCGAAGAAAGTACCCGAGATGAGAAATTTGTAAAAGATTTTGCCTCAAAATATTCCATACCCCTAGCACTTAATAAGTTTGAAACAGTTGCTTATGCCCAAACTTATAAAATGGGTATTCAAGAAGCGGCTAGAGAAATGAGGTATGCTTGGTTTAGCAATTTATTATCTGAAAATATTAGTGTAAAAAAAGTATTGCTCACTGCACATCATGCCGATGATCAGGTTGAAACTGTTTTTATGCAACTAGCCAGAGGAACGGGCTTACATGGTTTAACAGGTATTCCAGAAAGAAGAGAAGATGCCTTGTCTATTGCAAGACCTCTGCTTGCTTTTTCTAAAGAAGAAATTCTTGAATTTGCTACTTTGAATAATATAGGTTTTGTGGAAGACAGTTCCAATAGCAAGGACGATTACACCCGTAATTTATTTCGTCATAAAATTGTACCTATAATTCAAGAAGTCATTCCTCATATGACACAGAATGTTTTAGATACTATTCATAGGTTAAAAGAATCGGAATCAATTGTAGAATCTACTGTGACAAATTTCTGGGAAAAAGGACTAAGGGTACAAAAAGGCATTTTGACTATTCAAATTAAGTATTGGAAAAAAGTAAATCATAATTTTACTTATACTTGGGGGCTTATCAAAAATTATGGTTTCAAGCCACAGCAAATTAGTGAAGTGCATAAATTATTAACAGCTGTCAACGGTGCCTATATAGCTACTGCTTCCCATCGTTTTATTAAGTTTAATGATTCTATTCAAATTATTGATAACAATACAGATAAAGAGCATATTATTATTCATGTTGCTGATGGCGAATTGCAAGTCAATAATGGCGTTTTGCATTTTGAAATGAAAGAGGCTAATTCATTGGGTGAAATCAAGAAAGAAACCAAGTATGCCTATTTAGATGCTGATAAACTAGAATGGCCATTGTTGTATAGAACTTGGCAAGCTACCGATTATTTTTACCCTTTAGGACTTCGTAAAAAGAAAAAACTAAATCATTTTTTAGGCGGGTTAAAACTCAGTCCCGCAGCCAAACAACAAACGGCTGTGCTTACCATGGGCGATAAACTCCTATGGGTAGTGGGTCAGAGAATTGATGATCGATATAAAATAACAGATCAAACAAAAAATGTATTAGTGATTACCTCGATAGATAAACACTAATTTGTTCTAGAAAAGCGCTTAGAACATTAAAGTTTCCTATAAAATAACTGGTTATTATTAAAAATACCACTCCATACACAGAACCCCATAAATGGGCACTATGGTTTATGCCCCCTTGTCCACTTTTAGCTAGGTAGGCAGTTAAGCCTAAATAGATAGGGCCAAAGATAAAACCTGGTATAATAGGAGGAATAATAAAAAATCCAATTTGCATTGTAGGTTGTAAGAAGATTCCTACAAATACAATGGCCGACACTGCGCCTGAAGCTCCTAAGCTATTATAATTATATTGTTTATAGTGATTCAGGTAAGTAGGAATTAAACAAACAAGTAAGGAAGATACATACAATATGATATACATCGAAGAACCTAATCTACCAAAAATCATAGCAAAATATTGTTCAATATAATCACCAAACATATAAAAGGAAAACATATTAAAGGCGAGATGCATAAAGTCGGCATGAACTAAGCCACAAGTAAAAAATCGGTACCATTCATTATTGTTATGAACAGAATAGGGATGAAAAATAAGCTTATCCATTAAAGCATTGTTGTACATAGCTGAAATTGAAACAGCCACTGTAATGATGGTAATATATAAAGTAATGCTCATTGGAGTAATTTATTTTTATAATTTAGTCTTATAAAGTAGTTCTTAAAAAATAGTTTAGTAAAATATAAATAAAGTGAATAAGGGTATGCTAAAATTATTGATGATGGTATTTTTCATTGGCCAAGATACTACAAGCTCTGTATACTTGCTCTGCTAAAATTAAACGAACTAGCATATGTGGAAATACTAGTTCAGATAAAGACCAAATGAACTGAGCCCGCTTTTTAATTTCTTCCTCTACGCCGTAAGCACCTCCAATTAAAAAAACAATTTTTTGTGCACTTTGATTTGCTTTTTGTTGAATTAATTTAGCTAAGCCCGGGGAACTTAGCATTTTACCTGTTTCGTCTAATAAAATAAGTATATCTGTTGGTTGAAGTGCTTTTAAAATACTTTGTGCTTCAGCTTTTTTAATTTGTCCAGGTTCGGTGGCCTTAGCGGGTGCAATTAATTGCCAGTCGACAGGGTAGTAGTGACTTATTCTTTGTGTAAAATTAAGTACCCCTTCCTTAATATAAGATTCATGGGCCTTGCCAACAGAGATAAAAGCTAATTTCAATAAATATATTTTATGTTTAATATTAAATATAAAACATTGGTTGCTAAGAAAAAAATAGAATTATTCTTTATATTTAAAGGTCTTTAATCATTATTAAATGCGTCTTTTCGTATATAGAATATTTTTAATATTTATATTTACTTCTATTAGTTTTTCTGCTTTTAGTCAAGACTTTTCTAATAGAGGAACTGACTTCTGGGTAGTATATAGTGGCCATATTGATGCATTGACTTCAAGAATGGCTTTATATATTACTTCTAATGTAAATACAAGTGGCACTGTTTCGGTAAATGGAAAGTCTACCGATTTTTCAGTTACTGCGAACCAAGTAACAGTTGTTCAGTTATCTAATACGAGTCCGCTAAGTAATGCAGATGCTTATTTAACAAGTACCAATATAAGTCAGTTAGAAGTTATTGGTATTAACAAGGGTATTCATATTAAGAGTCAAAACCCTGTCGTGGTTTATTCTCATATTTTAAATTCGGCACGTTCTGGATCTACCTTGGTGCTGCCCACTAAAGTGTTAGGTCGCGAATATGTAGTTGCTACTTATAAATCCACAGGTAATATAGTTCCTTTAACAGGAGCTGGAGCGGAGCAACAAAAGAATACAGAATTTGAAATTATTGCTACTGAAGATGGTACTAATGTTGAAATTACGCCCACTAATTCAGATTATAATAATCGTCATTTAGCCAATGTTACTTTTGATACAATCTTAAATAAAGGCGATGTATATCAATATCAAAGTTTTGAAGATTTAACAGGAACCAAAATAAAATCGGTAGCTACTTCTACTTTATCTTGTAAGAAAATTGCAGTGTATGCTGGCTCCACTTGGACTGCCATGGGTTGTAGTGGAGCTGGCAGTGGCGATAACTTATACCAACAATTATTTCCAACTAGTTCCTGGGGCAAACATTATTATACTTCACCAGCCATTAATAGGAAGTATGATTTGTTTAGAATTTTAGTACAAGATCCAACTTCACTAGTATATGTAAATGGAGTGGCCCTTAATCCGTCTACCTTAATTAATAATTCTTTTTATGAGATAAGTACTAGTGGAGATAATTCTTATAGAGATATATATTCTGATAAACCCATTAGTGTTTTACAATATTTTATAACTATGGGTTGCGACGGTTCTAATGCGGGAGACCCTGAAATGATAGCTTTAAATCCTATAGAGCAAACATTAAATGATATTACTGTAATGTCTGCTCGGAGAAATTTGACTCCACCCAACACCAATATTACAAGTCATTTTTTAAATATAATATTTAAATCAAATGCTTTTAGTTCTTTAAAAATTGATGGAGCCGCTCCAACAGCAATACCCAAAGTAATGGGAACTACTGGTTATTCTTATATTCAAGAAGATGTAACTAGTTCAACTGAAACATCGCCTTCTCATAGAATTGTCTGCGATTCAGGTTTTATATGTATAGCCTATGGATTTGGTAATGTTGAATCCTATGGTTACAATGCTGGGGCTAATGTAAAAGACTTAAATCAACAATTAACAGTGGAGAATAAATATGCTACTGTTCAACTTCCAATAACATGTAAAGGTACTTTATTTACACCTTCTATAACATTACCTTATATTCCCTTATCCTTAAAATGGATAATTCCTAAGTATGATACCATTATTGACAATTCGCCAGCTGCTGATTCTTCTTATATATCCGTTACAGGTAAATTAATTTATAAATTTACATTGAAAGCGAAGCTTAAATACGATTCAGTAGGCACCTATAATATTGAGCTTATTGTAAATAATCCTACAGCTGATGGCTGTAGTGGGGAACAGCAATTGAACTTTGATTTATTAGTTACTAGTGCTCCCAAGGTTGATAATAAAATAATAACTTCAAATTGCATTAGTGACACAATTACATTAAAAGATAATACTTTATTATCTGCTGAAGACAGAAGTTTAAGCAACTATATTTGGAATGTTGATAATGGAGTCCAAGGGAATTCAAAATCCTTTAAATTTTTACCAAATAAGGCGGGTAAGTTTGTAATCAGTTATTTTGTAATAAACGATGTAGGTTGTATAAGTGACACTATAGTTAAAGAAATTTTAATAGATAGTCTTCCAAAAGTAAATTTTGAAACTTCAGCTTTCAAGTGTCAGAAACAAGAAATAACTTTTACCGATGCCTCATTAGCAAGGGGATCCTCTGTTTTAAAAAAATTAGCATGGGACTTTGGTGATTATTCAGTAGTGGATACTTTAGATATTTCTAAAAAATCGGTAGTACATTCATTCGATTCATTAAGAAATTATACAGTGTCTTTAGCGGTTATTACTGAAAATGGCTGTATAGCAAAACAAAGTCAAATAATAAAAAATAATCCTATCCCTCAGGTTGGCTTTATTTTACCTGAAGTTTGTTTATTAGATCCCTTTGCACAATTTAAGGATACTACTAAAATTGCAGATTTATCAAATAATTTTAAATATAAATGGAATTTTGGAGATGCATCTAATACTAGTACTACCAATACCGATACTACCCAGAATCCTAAACACAAATACATCAATACAGGCGATTATACAGTTTCGTTAGAAGTTACCAGTAAAGCAGGTTGTATCGCTTCAACTGCTGTTCAATTTACAGTAAATGGTACTTTCCCAAATGCAATATTCAAAGTAGTGAATGATACAGCATTATGTTCAAATAAAGAGGTTGAAATAATTAATAAGTCGACTGTTGATATTGGTAGTATAGGTAAGATAATTATTTTTTGGGACTATGACAGAAACTTAACAGACACTACTGTTGATCAAAATCCTAGCTTTGATAAATCCTATAAACATTTATATAAAAATTTTATTTTCCCTGGGAAAATGAATTTTAATATTAAAATTATGGCTTATTCAGGGGGCATTTGTGCCGATGATACAGCTACCTCTATTACTATTGTACCCCCACCAACTTCATTAGCTATTTCTTCTAATAAAGACTATGCTTGTATGTATGATACGCTGTCTTTTAGAGCAGCTATAGAAGGAGGTTTGTCGCCATTTTCTTACGAATGGAAAACTGATAATACGGCAGCCATTTTCAATAATAATATTTTAAAAGGTATGAATGCAGGTAATGTTAAAATTTCAGTGATTGCAAAGGATATAAAACAATGTACTTATGATTATAATAATTTAAAATTACTTGAAGTTAAATCAGTTCCAACCGCTATTTTAAAAGCAAAAGACACAATTATTTGTAATGAAGATCCTGTTACCTTAAAAGGAGAGGGAAATTATTTGTTTACTTGGTTTACAAATGGAATGCCAGCTTATACAAGTAGGGTTGATAGTTTTTCTACAACTATTAATGGTTTTTATAAATTAAAGGTGAATGACGGACAGTGTAATTCTCTTTTTTCTGACTCAATTTTTATCAGAAAATTAATTATACCTAAATATACATTAAGTTATAATCCAACTATTTGTATTAATACACCATTAGCCCTGAATACGAATGCTGAAGATGCAAGAAATATTTATTTTAAATGGGATTTTGGTGATACAAAAACTTTTGATAAAGCAAAAGCAATTAGCCATTCATATGCAGCAACTGGTTCCTATATGGTAAAGCTGGCTATTACAAATGACTATTGTCCAAAGTATGAACAATTCTTACAGGGAGATTCTGTAAAAGTAGTCCTACCTATTTCTCCTTCTACATTTACTTTATTTGTTTTAGCAGATATTGATACAGTACTTTCACCTTTAAGAAAAGATCCTGGTTATACACAATTTGCATGGAACCCATCTACCTATTTAGATAACCCATCTATTGAACATCCTTTATTTAGAAGTAATAAATCAATAAATTATACTTTGACAAGAACTGAAGTTTTAACTGCTTGTAAGGTAGAAGATATTTATAAAATGGATGTTTCAGATCTTGTTGTTGTGTCTATACCAAAAGCCTTCACTCCTAATAATGATAATTTGAATGATATACTTAAAATTGAATATGGAGCGGGATTAAAGACTTTTCATTTTTTAAAAATATTTAATAGGTGGGGAAACATTGTTTTTCAAACCACTAATTTAAATCAAGGTTGGGATGGTAATTACAATGGTATTCCTCAGGAAATGGATGCCTACACTTATTTTATGAGCTATATAACGTATAAAGATGAACCTGTTTCTAAAACTGGTTCCTTTATTTTATTAAGATAAATGAAGAATAAATATTTTTACATATTTTTTTTATTATCTAGCTTATATGCAAAGCTAGGTTATACCCAAACGCCCTATAATTCCCAAGGTTTTATGTCTACTCAATATTTTAATCCTGCCGCAGTGGGTTTTGGCATAAATAATAGATTTCAAAGTTTTTTTAGAACTCAGTACGCGGGAGTGGGAGACCCCTTTTATACAGCTGGTGCTGCAGTAGATTTTGGTTTTTTTAAAATTGATGATAACCCTAATAATATTTTTGGATATGGTATACAAGCAGTTTCAGAAAAAGTATTAAATGGCATATTGCAAACAAATGCAATTTCTAATAGCTTGGCCTATCGAATTTTTTTTAACAAAAAACAAACATCTTATTTTTCCTTAGGGATTGGATATTCTATTTTAACACGTACTTTAGATGCATCTCTTTTAAGCTTCGGAGATCAATATTATTCGGGTAGACTTTTTAATCCTTCCAGTTTAGAGGCCATAAGTAAATATCCCACTAAATACACTACCAATGCAGGTTTTATGTATGGTTTTCAGTCTGAAAAAAGTTTTTTCCAAATAGGAGCAAGTGAATTTCTAGTGAACAGAACTATTAATACCATTATTAATAATGAGCCTAATCAGAATTATCAAATTTCAGCTTTATTAAATGTAGAATATCAACTAGAAGATGGTAAAACTATTTTATTGCATACAGACTATCAGAATAGATTAGAGAAAGAATATTTTTATGCAGGCGCTGCTTTGGGAGTACCCCTTAATAAAGAAATGAATAGAGCTTATTTTGGATGCTTTTATAGAAGTAAAGATGCTTTAATACCTTATATAGGTTTAATGTATAATAAATACAAAATTGGGCTTACTTATGATATTTACAATAACAGCTTAACTTCCTCCAATTTAAGACCTCAGACAATTGAATTTTCACTAACAACTTCTTTAGGACGCAGGTATTCAGAAAATTTGAAGAGTTTATTTGACTAAAAAAGCCTTCCCGATAAATCGAGAAGGCTTAGTGACCGCGTTAGGATTCAAACCTAAAACCCCCTCATCCGTAGTGAGGTACTCTATTCAGTTGAGCTACGCAGCCATTTCCCTAGTTATAGGGGTTGCAAATATACTTCAAAATCCCATTTTACCCAAGTAAAAAGCCTAAATAAGAGCTAGAAACTAATAATGCCATCTCACAAATGCCTCAATAGCAGCGTATTTGGTTAATCCTAGACTAGCATACAAGTCGGCTGTGTTGGCGTTTCTAATTTCAGCTCTTTGCCAGAATTCCCTTGAATCGGTACCCTGGAAAGGAACACTGTCTTTTTGTGACTGATGTATAAATATTCCAAATCTCTTTTTCAATACTTGATCTGGACTCATAGGTACCGCCATTTCTATTTCAGAAACATCCCACTCTTGCCAAGCACCTTTATATAACCAAACCCAACAATCCTTCACCCAGGTTTCACCAGTAGCTTTTAATCGGCGGAGGCTTTCAAATATAATTTCTAAACAAACTTTATGTGTACCATGTGGATCCGCTAAATCGCCTGCACAATATACCTGATGAGGTTTTAGTTCTTTTAATAAATCCATAGTTATTTTTATATCTAATTCACTCATAGGTTTTTTATCAATTGTACCCGTTTCGTAAAAAGGTAAATCTAAGAAATGATAATTCGTATCTTTTAAACCTACATATCTACAAGTAGCTTTGGCTTCACATCTTCTTATCAATCCTTTAATAGCTCTAATTTCTGCAGTATCTAAATGATTTGTTTTCTTTTCTGCTAAAAATTTGCGTGCATTGGTTAAAATTTCTTGACTTTTTTTGTTATCAATACCAAATAAGTCTTCAAAGCCTACTGCAAAATCTAAAAAGCGTGTTACGAATTCGTCGGTGACTGCAATATTACCAGAAGTTTGATATGCAACATGTACATCATGACCTTGTTCTTGTAAACGCATGAAAGTGCCACCCATACTTATGATATCATCATCGGGGTGGGGAGAGAATATCAATACTTTTTTAGGGTGCGGTGCGCTACGTTCTGGATGTGCAGGAATTACTGCATTGGGTTTGCCACCTGGCCAACCTGTAATGGTATCACGCAACATGTAAAATACTTGTAAATTAATATCGTATACCGATTCTTTTAGTACCAATAAATCGGATAAACTATTTTCTTTATAATCATCAGCTGTTAAACTAAGTATGGTCTTGCCTAGTTTTAAGGCTAAGCTTATTACTGCTCTTTTTATTATTTGGGGAGTCCATTCGTTAGATCCCGTTAACCAGGGTGCTTTATTTCTAGTTAATTCTGAAGCTGCTATTTCGTCAATAACAAATGTACAATCGTCGTGATTTTGTAAAACACTTGCAGGAATTTGTTCTGTAACATCACCTTCAATAGATTTAGCAACAATAGAAGCTTTGTCACCCCATGCAAGTAAAACTATTTTTTTTGCCTTCATAATAGTACTAATACCTACAGTTATTGCTAGCTTAGGCACTTTATTTAAATCATGAAATTCATAGGTGTTTGCAATTCTTGTTTGTTGGTCTAAATGAATAACTCTAGTTTTTGAATGAAAGCTAGAACCTGGTTCATTAAAACCAATATGTCCATTTTTACCAATTCCTAATATTTGTAAGTCAATACCGCCTGTTTTTTCAATAGTTTGTTCGTAAGCGATACAAGATTCCTTTAAATTATCTTTTGCCCATTCTCCATTTGGAAGGTAGATATTTTTTGGATCGATATCTACTAAATTAAATAAGTGACGGTGCATGAAGCTCCAATAACTTTGGTAAGCCGATTTTTCAATAGGGTAGTATTCATCTAAATTAATGGTAACTACATTTTTAAAACTTAAACCTTCTTCCTTATGAAGCCTAACTAATTCCTTATATAATAAAATAGGTGTAGTGCCTGTAGCCATTCCTAAAACGCAAGGTAGATTTTTTGCTTGTTTCTCTTTAATTAATGCGGCAATTTCAGCAGCTACTGCATTAGATCCTTCGGTGGAATTTTTATATATCTGAACAGGTATTTTTTCAAAAGATTCTAGCATAAAATTATATTTTTATTTTAATCTACCTTCGAAATTTTAATCATATTAGTAGGTAAGTGCTTTTGAACAGGCGTACTTCCAGTATTCACCACGATATCATCTTTTTTTACAAAGCCATTCTTCTTCAAAATTTGAATTTGGTCTTTAATAATACTATCTAAACTTTCTTCTTTATTATAATAGAAGGATTTTACACCCCAGCTTAAACTTAATTGATTTACTAAGCTTTTTTCTTTTGTAAATATAAATAAAGGTGATTTAGGTCTGAAGCTGCTTAACATAAAAGCTGTATAACCACTTTGTGTCATACCTACTAATGCTTGAGCATTACTATCATCTGATAATTGACAACCACTATAACATAATGCATCACTTATAAAAGAAGGTGAATGGGGTTGTGGTTTTAAGTCTTCTGAACGATTATATTTATAACCATGTTCTTCTACCTCATTAATAATTTTTCGCATGGTTTCAATTACTAAAACGGGGAACTGGCCTGTAGCGGTTTCTCCACTCAGCATTACAGCATCAGCACCTTCAATTACGGCATTGGCCACATCGGTAATTTCACTACGATTAGGTTTTACTCTATCAATCATACTTTCCATCATTTGTGTTGCCACTATAACAGGCTTAGCACGGTGCAAACATTTTTTAATTAATTCTTTTTGAATCAAAGGAATTTTCTCTACGGGAAGTTCAACACCTAAGTCACCACGGGCTATCATAATGGCATCACTTGCAATGATAATGTCTCTGATATTCGTTAATGCTTCAGGCATTTCAATTTTAGCTATAATTTTTGCCTTACTTTTATGTTTGTCTAAAATAGCTCTTAACATTTCAATATCCGCAACTCTCTTTACAAAACTT
Source organism: Chitinophagia bacterium (assembly GCA_009928005.1). Lineage (GTDB taxonomy): Bacteria > Bacteroidota > Bacteroidia > Chitinophagales > Chitinophagaceae > Sediminibacterium. Next base: position 21,593 of record RFVO01000022.1, read on the forward strand.
AAAGCTACCCAGTCTAATTCTTCTTTGATAATGAAGGCTGCATCTTCTAAGTCTTTTTCAGTTAATGCAGGTAATGAAATTTTTGTATCGGGTAGGTTGATTCCTTTTTTTGAAGAAATGATACCCCCTAAAGTTACTTTTACTTTTACATCACCATTTTTTTCTACACTATGCACTTTTACTTCAATCTTACCATCGTCAATCATGATTAAGTTATTCACTACCACATCACCAGCAAGATTAGGATAGGATACATAAATTTTCTCCATAGTGCCAACACACTTCTCATTGGTCAAAGTTAGTAAGTCGCCTACTTTTACTTCTAAGCGGTTATTTTCAATTTCTCCTACTCTTAATTTAGGCCCTTGTAAATCACCTAAAATAGCAACAGAACATCCTAGTTCTTCATTAATTGCTCTAATATTGTCAATAATTTTTTTCTTATCCTCGTGACTTCCATGAGAAAAATTTAATCTAAATACATTTACACCCGCAATCACTAAATTCTTTAATTGATCATAGGTTTCACAAGCTGGGCCAACAGTGGCAACTATTTTAGTTCTGTGATGGGGTTGCTTAAATTCGTTTTTGCTCATTTTGTCTTTGGGGTTATTTTACTTTTTTTAATTTTTTCTCTTAGTTTAGCTTGCTAATATTTTTACAATTCTTAACCATTCTTCAGAAATTTTTTGTTTAGCCTTAACTGCATTGTCAAGAGGGGTGTATTTCATTTTATTATCTTCAATACCCACCATTACATTATGTGTTCCATTAATTAAACATTCAACAGCATGGTAACCCATTCTGCTTGCAATTAAACGGTCTAGACAACTTGGAGAGCCACCTCTTTGAATATGACCTAATATACAAACACGAACATCTGCATTAGGTAATTTTTCTTTTATGAAATTTCCCACTTGTGTGCCTCCTCCAAATTCATCTCCTTCGGCTACTACAATTAAGTTTACTAATTTTTTTCTTTTCTCTTTCTCAGTTAAAGAAGCAATCATTGCTTCCATATCTGTTTTAGATTCTGGAATTAAAATATTCTCAGCACCTGTTGCAATTCCACTATGAAGTGCAATATAACCTGCGTCACGTCCCATTACTTCAACTACAAATAAACGGTCATGCGCATCGGCTGTATCTCTAATTTTGTCAATGGCTTCCACCGCAGTATTCACGGCTGTATCAAATCCTATGGTAAAATCACTTCCTGCTATATCTTTATCAATTGTGCCTGGTATTCCAATACAAGGAATATCAAATTCACGACTAAATTTTTGTGCACCTTTAAAACTACCATCTCCTCCAATGACTACAATGCCATTAATGCCTCTTTTCTTTAAATTCTCATAGGCTATTTTTCTTCCTTCTGTTTCGAAGAATTGAGCACTTCTTGCTGTTTTTAAAATGGTACCACCTCTTTGAATAATATTCCCCACCGATTTTGAGTCCATTTCGAAAATATCATCTTCAATCATTCCATTATACCCTCTTGCAACGCCAAATACTTTAAGTCCATGATATACACTGGTTCTAACTACGGCTCTGATGGCGGCATTCATACCGGGGGCGTCTCCACCAGACGTTAAAACTGCGATTTTGCTTACTTTTTTAGCAGACATAATTTTCAATTGATCATTAATGTATTGATTTACAATAGTAATTCCAATACGATGTAAAAGAAACCGAGCTACAAATTTAATCAATTGAGCCCAATTTTCCATTCAATTTATGAACAGTTTTGTTATGCTAACGCCTGTTATTAACGCAGGCTTAAAACCTGCTAAAGTGTATATAATCAAACTATTATGAAGCCTATTTCAATATTATGCAGGTTCTAAATATATTTCAGCCATCATGCATCTAGTACTACCACCTCCTAATGCCTCAATGGTAGGTATAGAAATGGGGAGGATGGGGTTATATTTTTCTAGCCTTTTTAGCTGTGCAATATGGAGAGATTGGTAGGCCTGCTCCGAGACGATTAAATGAGGTTTTTCAGCAATGTCGAAAACTTGTAGCATGTTCCCTGCAAAATGATTCATTTGATCCTGGCTAATTTCAATGACTTCTTTATGGGTTTGTTCAAAGCTATCTCTTAACATTTTTTTTTCTTGTTTAATGTAAATACTATCTAAACAAATTACTACAAATTGAGTACCCATGCACATCATTACATTGGTATGGTAAATGGGTTGATCTTTTTCATCTAATGCATTAAAACAAATAGGTTTGAATTGCATTTTATCGCACCAATAAGAAAAGACATCTTTATCTAGTCTTTCTGATAAACAACCATAGGCAATTTTATTTTGGTGATCGAGTACCATACTGCCTGTACCTTCTAAAAATTTTCTATCTTTTTCAAAATTACTTATATCAAGTATTTTTTCAATTTTATAATTTTTTTGCAGAAATTTTATAACGCTTGATTTTCTCTCAGCTCTTCTATTTTCTGCATACATGGGATATAAGCAAAGCGTTCCGCCAACATGAGTGGATACCCAATTATTGGGAAAAACAGAATCGGGGGTAGAAG
>RFVO01000211.1 GCA_009928005.1 Chitinophagia bacterium
TATAATGGAATTTGATCAAAAAGAAGAAACGCCTTTTAATATCCCTGAAAAAAAGAAAGCGGATAAGAAAACTTTAGCCATCTACATTGCTGCAGGTGTGATTACGATCAGTTCACTCATCTATGGTTACGCAAGCTATCAGGCGACTTATTTTAAAGATTTAGAAATTAAAAATCTTAAAAGCCAACTAGAAGATGCAAATACTAAATTACAGCGTATTGATATTCTTGAAAACCAAGTGAAAGAATTAGAAGCTTCATTAGCTTCTAAAAGCGCTGCTAAACCGGCAGTAGTTAAAAAAACAAAAGTATTACCGAAAAAAGAAACAAAAAAAGTTACTGCCAATAAAAAAACAAATAAAAAAATAAAGCCCGCTAAGGCTAAAGAAAAAAAGTCGGTTAAAAAGTAAGTCGCTTTAAAGTCATTCACGCCCTATTTGAGAGTAGAATAGGGCTCTTCAATTTGTAACTTCAATCAAATTTCAAAAAAAATCATTATGACCACACATACACTTTATAGCCCATATCAATTAGGTAACTTAACACTTAATAATCGCTGCGTCATGGCACCACTAACACGTAATCGCGCTAATGAGAACCGTGAGCCTGTTGACATAAATGTGACTTATTACGAACAGCGTGCAACTGCAGGTTTAATTATTGCGGAGGCTACACAAATTTGCCCTGAGGGTCAGGGCTATATTTCAACACCGGGTATTTATTCTGAAGGCCAGATTGAGGGTTGGAAAAAGGTGACCGATGCCGTGCACAAAAAGAATGGAAAGATATGCTTACAGCTCTGGCATGTGGGCCGCATTTCGCATAGCGAGTTATTACCGAATAACATGGCGCCCCAAGCGCCTTCAGCCATCAGGGCAAAGGCCAAAACATTTAATAGTAAGGGCTTGGTTGATGTGTCCGAACCTAAAGCATTAGAAACTGATGAAATAAAATCGCTCGCTAAGCAGTACGCAAAAGCGACATTGAATGCAAAAAAAGCTGGTTTCGATATGATCGAAGTCCACGCAGCCAATGGTTATCTCATTGATCA
>RFVO01000212.1 GCA_009928005.1 Chitinophagia bacterium
TTATTCTTAAACCAAGGCATGACATTAGGTTGATCATAACTATTATGTACCCAAAGTACATTATGCTTATCAATAACTAATTTATTCTTTTCTGGTATAGATGTTGTAATACTAACTTTATCAAGAAGTTCTTTAGAAACATACTTGTTTAAGTATTCTACTTGGATTTCGGTTCCGCCGTATGGATTCATTATTTGGTTTTACCAAATACTGACAAAGATGCAACTGTTATTTTTAAGTCTTGTTGTAAATCTTCTGCTTTTGTAGGTGTATTAGGATTTGCTACATCTGCATTAAATTCTTCTATACTTGAGTAGATTTGCCCAGTTACTTTATTTTTAATAATTTCTTCAGCTTTAGCTGGTAAGATTGGAACTTCTACTCCATCAATTATTGTAGTTTTCATAAACTATTATTATATACTATTAACGTCTTCCCTGTCCACGATATTCTTTTTTACTATTTCTTTTGTTAGGTCTTTTACTATGTCTTCCAGGTCTTTTTTTATTTGTTTGTTTTATAAAAGCTCCTGAGCCATTACTTATTTTTCTAGCCATTCTGATTTTTTCTACTTAAAACAGCATAAGATATTTGACCAGATACTACTCCAGCAGTTGATACTTGAAAGGTTAAGTAATCATTTTCTTCCATAACTAAAGTATTATGAATTGCATTATCATGAGAGTCGGCTGGAATTTGTATATGAAAGAATACAGCACTTCCATTAGCTTTATTTAAATAAAAATCACATTCAACTGTATTATTGTGTTGAGAAGCTACACCAATTTCTTTTACAATAAATCTAGTAGTTGCATTTACAGTAAGAACTGTAGTTAAGTTTGTAGTAGGTAATCTAAAAATTTCGCTTTTATATTCTATTGTCATTCTGTTCCAAATAAAAACCAGTTAAAAGTTTGTAAATCTTCGTTCAAATCATTTTGATATGACGTATTTAATTGATTTTGTAAAGTCTCCAATGCTTGATTAATTTGTCTCATACCTTCAACAGTATATGTTTGAGGTGGTTCTGGAAGTGTAATTGTTATTCTA
>RFVO01000213.1 GCA_009928005.1 Chitinophagia bacterium
GGCATCATGGCCTCTACAGCCTCTTGGCGCTTGGAGTTGTATCCAGGGCCGGTTTCCATGACCACATCGTAGCGACCGACAGTAACGTCATTCAAAACCTTGCCAACGGCGTCCTTCTCATTGACCGTCACCATCTCTGGTTTTCCGTCATCTCCAATGATCCGCAATACCCGTTGAGTGTCGTAAATCGTGGGCGTGATGTCCAGAATAATCCGGGCAACCTGGGCCAAAGACTTAGTGAAATTGTCGTAAAAGTCAAAGTTTGTTAGGTCAACCTGTTGTTGCTGACCGTTGAGAGCCTTGCCAGAGATGTTGCCTTGCTTCAGTTGAGCAGGGTCAAAGATGCCCATCAGCGTCTTGATGTCGTCATCAATCGCTACTGTGGCCTGCATGATGCCGTTGGCTGGCGGTTCGGGCTGGAGGCGTTGGGGCGCAGGGGCGGCGCGTCCATCAATGTCCGTCTGTTTGTATCTCAGGACAGGATAGGACTTGACGTTAGCCTGTGCCCAATCGTTCTCGTGGCCCTCGTCCTGACCCTCTGCCATGAGCCATTTGGCCTTGGGAGCCAGCGCCACAGATTCGGTCAGGCTGGTCTGCCAGAAGTTGTACATCCGTTGGGCGTCCTTGCCGTGACGCACCATGCCGAACTTCTTACGCTTGTCGCCAATAACCACATGACGCCCGTAAACCGGGATAACCGGGATGTAGCGACCAGGGAAAACCTTTTCCTCAAGCACCTCAATGGCAGTCAGCTTACACCAGCGGATTTCCTTCTTGACGGTGCGGCGTCTGTCAAGAATCTGTATTTTGGCAGCGGCTAACACCTCGTCTGAGGGCAGTTCGTCCTTGTAAACCGTAGTCCCATCGGACAACATCACCAGTTCGGTTTCCTTGCGAACCGTGTAGAAGTATTCGGCTAGGCGAATGTCCTCTTTAGTGATCCACTCGGATTGGGCATCGCCCGTACCGCGTTGCTGGAAGGAATCAACTTCTGCGTCCGGGTATTGGTCAGAGAAAGCCTTTTTGCTCATCATGGTGGTGATAAGCACA
>RFVO01000023.1 GCA_009928005.1 Chitinophagia bacterium
TTTTAAAATATTGTGTATTTATTATTCAATATACATGGGTAGTTAAAATATTTAATATTCCTATTGGCATTTTTGATCTTTGGGTGGCCTTGTCAGTCTTGTTTTTTTGTCTAAGCCTCATTCCTTCAATTGCACTAACGGATGTAGTAATAAGGGGACAGCTCATTGTTTTATTATTAAGCCCTTTTTATGACAATAGCCTTATGCTTATCTGTGTGAGTACAATTATATGGGCTGTTAATTTTTTATTACCAGCGATAATAGGCTCTATTCTATTAATAAATTACAGGATAAAGCAATAATTTTGCATTAGCTGATCAACCAAGTAAACAACTAAGATGCATTTTCTTTTTCTTATATTTTCTTTTTTCACCTTTATGCCAAGCAATGATAAAGGATTATGTAATTTAAATAATACTGCCTTTAATTCGGGGGAAAAAATTAGCTATACTATTTATTATAATGTGATTGGGCTTTATGTCAACGCAGGTAAAACCGATTTTACGGTACAGTCTGCTACTTATAATGATAATGAGACTTTTACGTTCACCGCTATAGGAAAATCTAATTCAAAATATGATTGGATATTTAAAGTAAGAGATAAGTACGAATCGGTGGTGGACGCCAAAACATTACTGCCGTATCAATTTTCAAGACAAATTAACGAAGGTTCTTTTCATAAAAAAGAAATGGTGAAATTTAATCAAAAAGCCAGAACAGCTAGCACCGAAGATGAAGTATATAAAACATCAGAATGTACTTTTGACGTAGTGAGTGCTATATATGCTGCTAGGAATTTTAACTATTCAAATTTGGTTATCAATGATAAAATTTATCTTAATTTTTTTCTAGATAAAAATTTATATCCCTCCTATTTTAAGTATTTAGGCAGAGAGGTGATTGCCACTAAGTATGGTAAATTTAAAGTTATTAAATTAGCACCCTTATTGTTAAAAGGTAGTATGTTTGAAGGGGGTGAAAAAATGACAATATGGGTCACAGACGATGAAAATCATATTCCTGTTCGTATTGAAACGCCCATTGTGGTGGGTAGTATTAAAGTTGACATGGTAGATTATCAAAATATTAGATATCCTTTGAGTGCTTTGATAGAGCTAGTGAATGAATAATTAGAGATCAAAATGAGTCTTGGTAATAAGTAGTAATTTATTATTTAACTATTTCCTTTAAACTAAAGCAAGACCCTGCTCTTATTCCTTTCTCGGTTTCAATTAGTCGACAGCATTCATTAACTGCGTCGTGTTCAAAAAATAAGATATAATTTTCCTTAAGAGCAGTTGTTAAAAACTTTTCTTTTTCTTCTAGGGTTATAAGTGGCTGCATATCATAACCCATTACATAGGGCAGAGGTATATGTCCAGTGGAAGGTAGTAGGTCTGCCATGTACACAATTGTTTCATTACCCATTTTAATTTTAGGAAGTAACATAGCTTCGGTATGCCCATGCACCACTAGGCAACTTATAGCCTCTGTAAATTTTATTTCTTGTAAACTTGTACTGCTTTGAAAAGCTGGTAGGCTAATTAATCTAAGTTGGCCACTTTCTTTAATGGGCAAAATATTTTCAGTCAAAAAAGATGCTTTTTCTCTTCTATTTGGATGCATGGCTAAATTCCATTGAGGCTCACTTATCCAATAGGTTGCCTTTGGGAATGTAGGCAGTAATTTATCATTTATCTTAGATATTGCTCCACCCACATGATCAAAATGTAAATGTGTTAATAATACATCGGTGATATCTTCTACTCCAATATTTATTTTTTGTAGTGCATCAGATAAAGCAATTGTTTCATGAGGCTGGTAATGACTAAAAAATTTGGCATCCTGCTTATTGCCCATACCTGTATCTATTAATATAGTTCTACTAGCTTCTTTTATAACTAAACAACGCAGTGCCCATGTACATAAGTTATTTTCATCTGATGGGTTGGTTTTATTCCAAATAGATTTAGGAACTACGCCAAACATAGCACCACCATCTAATTTAAATTTACCTGTGTCTATACTAAATACCTGCATGTCCCTTTAATTTTGAAGTGCGGTATAATAATATAAGTCCGATGACAAAAAATGTACACAAGGCCAGTACCGAATTTCTTTGTGAGCCAGTTATTTCATTAATAAAACCAAAACTAAACATGCCAAAGACAATGGCTATTTTTTCAGTAACGTCAAAAAAACTAAAATAGCTAGTGGTATCGTGTGTCACTGGCATTAATTTTGAATAAGTACTTCTACTTACCGATTGAATGCCTCCCATTACAAAGCCTACTACAACAGCTAAAGTATAAAAAGGAATTACCGCATTTCTTGGTAAATAATAACCCATGATGCAACCACCAATCCAAACTAAAATGGCCATCATAATAGTATTGAAATTACCCCATTTACTAGCTAGTTTGGCCATTAAATGCGCCCCTGGTATGGCTACAATTTGTATAATTAATATTGCTAAGATTAAATTAGTGGTAGGTATATTCAATTCACTTTTTCCATACAAAGTCGCTGCTAACATAACGGTTTGCACACCCATATTATAAAAGAAAAAAGAAAGTAGAAATCGTTTGAGTATCGGTAATGATTTTAATTCTAACCAAACTTTATGTAATTCTTTATATCCTTGCGTAATTAGATTATTCTTATGTGCTCCTTTTACACCAGTTCCTTCAGGTAATTTAGAAATTGACAACCAGCCAAACCCCATCCACCATATACCTACTAATAAAAATGAAATTTGAGAAGCTTTGCCAACCGTTATACCAAATAGTTCAGGTTTCAATACAAAGACAAAACAGATAAGTTGTAAGAGTACCGATCCTATATAGCCCATCATAAAACCTTTTGCGCTAATACGGTCTCGGTCCTCCGGTGCTGCAATTTCTGGTAAATAAGAATTGTAAAATACTAAACTACCCCAAAATCCAACACAGGCAATAATAACAGAAAATAAACCACCTATAATATGATTACTGTCAAAAAAGTATAATGAGGTACAGGCTAAACTACCCATAGTACAAAAGAAACGAAGGAATTGTTTTTTATTTCCTCTATAATCTGCAATGGAGGAGAGAATGGGAGAGAGCAGGGCTACAATGACAAAGGCAATAGCTAATACATAATTGTAAAGTGCTGTATTAGAAAATTCGTAAGGGCCAATTTTGATTTTATCGATTAAAGTATTTTCATTGCCATCTCCAGTGACAGCTTCATAATAAGCAGGAAATATGGTAGAAGTAATAACTAGGTTGTATACACTATTGGCCCAGTCATACATAGCCCAACCGTTCACTACTTTTTTAGAAGCTGTTTGCATAATCAATTGTTTATTATTTTAAAAATACTAATAATTGTGCAACTCTCCTATAGGGAGTAATTAGCTAAGATATTGGGTATATAAAAGACCTAAGATGCTCAGGCCTAATACAATACGGTACCAACCAAAAGGGGCAAAGCCACGCTTTTGTACAATGCGCACAAAAAATTGTATACTTAGTAGGGCTACTAAAAATGCCACTACTGCACCTATTAATAATAGTAAAAGATTATCCTTTCCAAAAACTTCTGGATTGATTTTATAAACATCTAAAGTGCTTTTTGCAGAAGCAGCTAACATGGTAGGCACTGCTAGGAAAAAAGAAAATTCTAAAGCTGTTTTTTTATTTAATTGCTGACTCATACCACCAATAATGGTAGCGGCGCTTCTACTCAATCCAGGAAATAATATAGATAATACTTGAAAGCAACCAATGATAAAAGACTTCTTATAAGTAATGCTATCTTGATCCGATTCCTCGTTTTTTGTAGCCTCCGCTTTTTCAAAAAATTTATCAATAAAAAGTAATATAACACCACCTACTACCATAACTATGGCAATGACCCATAAATTACCCAATGCTTTATCGATATGTTTTTTCAAGGCAGCGCCAAAGATTAAAGCAGGGATAACTGCAACTATTAATTTAATATAAAAACTATAATGCTTAAAATCAAAAAACTTTTTTCTGTAAATAACAGCCACTGATGCAATGGCTGCTAATTGAATCACAATTTCAAATAAGTCCACAAAAGGAGTTTTTGCAATTCCTAGAAAAGGATTAGCAAACTTCATATGAGCAGTACTTGAAATAGGTAAAAACTCTGTGATACCCTCAATAATGGCAATTATAATTGACTGTAAAGTATTCATTCTTAAGATTTTTTGAAAATCGCATATATTTCTACAATAAAGCCTGCGATAATCACAATTGGTGCAAGGGTAATACGTCTAAAGCTATACACTTCTGATTCATTAAATACATTGGGGTCAGCACTTTTACCACCAGACATCAAGACCATGCCAAGTATGATCAAAGCTGCTCCAATAAGCATCCATGTATAATTAGATTTTCCAAAAAAATCAAGAGATTTATTTTTTTCTTTTTGGCTCATGAGTTCAAGTTTTATTTTCAATAAATTTTTTGTAAAAATTTGGTTGCAATTAATATAATTCGTCCAATTTCATTTTTAAATATTTCAATACACTACGGTAAGTGCTAAATACCGAAATACCAACTCCTAGTAAAATAAGGCCTCCAAATAAAATTAAACTATTGCTTATGCCTTGCAACATGCCAATTTGAGGAAACTGTGTGGTGGCCCATTCAATTAATCCAAATAAAAGAAAGATAGCTATAAAGGCGCTGATTAATCCATTTAATAAAGCACGAATTAATAAAGGCTTAGAAATAAAATTACGAGTAGCGCCAACCATTTGCATGGTCTTAATTAAAAAACGATTGCTATACATGGCTAAGCGAATGGTATTATCAATACTAATAATAACAATAATGCAAAGAATAATAGACATCACTAAAAATATGATACCAATTTTAGTAGCTCTTTCATTTAAGTTAGTGACTAAGTTTTTAGGATATTGAATATCTGCAACATCTTTGCTGAAAGTATTTTCAATAGCTGCTGTAATTTTTGATAAGCTATCTGTATTTACATAGTCGGCTTTAGCAAAAAAGTCAACACTTTCTGGAAGGGGGTTGGAGTCTAAAATTTTAGCCCAATCTTCATTGTTTTCTTTATTCCATATTTCCTTTGCCTTTTCTTTATTAATATATTCTACATTTTTTGCATAGGGTTGACTTGCTATAAATTTTTCAATGGCACCTACAGTGTTTTTATCAGCTGTTCTTACATAAACACTAATTCGAATATCCTCTTTAAAACTGTCCCCAATAGACTGAAGGTTTAAAAATAACCAGCCCATAATGCCCATAATAAATAAAACAATAGCTACCCCTACAATACTATAAATATAGTTGGGTTTGCTGCGTTTTAGAGCCGAAGTACCGGTAGATGCCATAGCATTAAAATTTTACTTGTTCGCTTTGCAAATGTAGGGTTTTGAACGCTAATGGCTTACATTTGCAGAGGGTGAATTCAGAGATTTTTTATACAAAATGGGGGCAATCCAACATTTGGTTAAAGAATTGTTAGTTTTTCCACCTTTTATAAAGAAAACTAAGAAATGGAGTATCAATTTAGGGCCATTGAAAAAAAGTGGCAAACTATTTGGCAGGAAAAAAAGGCGTATAAGGTAAGTAATGATTCTACTAAACCTAAGGCTTATGTATTAGATATGTTCCCTTATCCAAGTGGAGCAGGTTTACATGTAGGCCATCCCCTAGGTTATATTGCTTCAGATATTTATAGCAGGTATAAAAGATTAAAAGGTTTTAATGTTTTACATCCCATGGGTTATGACGCTTTTGGATTACCTGCTGAACAATATGCAATTGAACATGGCGTACATCCTTCTAAAAGTACTTACGACAATATTAATAATTTTAGAAAGCAATTAGATAATATAGGTTTTTGTTTTGACTGGGATAGAGAAGTTAAAACCTGCGACGTAAGTTATTATAAATGGACACAGTGGATTTTCTTACAATTATTCAATAGCTATTTTGATAAAGGGGCTGCCAAAGCAATGCCTATATCAACTCTTGAAGCTGCTTTTGAAAAGCAAGGCAATTCAAATCATAGTTGCCCAGGCGACCCTTCTTTAATTTTTACAGCTGATCATTGGAAAGCATATTCAGAAAAGGAAAAACAAACAATTTTAATGCAATACCGTTTAGCTTTTTGTGGTTATGGTGAAGTGAACTGGTGTGCCGCTTTAGGAACTGTTCTTGCAAATGATGAAGTTATTAATGGATTTAGTGAAAGAGGAGGGCATCCTGTAGAGAAAAAGAAATTGCGTCAATGGTATTTAAGAATTACAGAATATGCAGATAGGCTTTTATCGGGACTAGAGACTATTCAATTTAGTGAAGCTATGAAAGAAATGCAATCCAATTGGATTGGTAGAAGTGAAGGTGCCGAAATAGATTTTGCTATTCAAGGACATACAGTTAGTTTAAAGGTATATACCACAAGACCAGATACTATTTTTGGTGTGGACTTTATGGTGGTTGCACCTGAGCATTCAATTATAGAATCTATTATACCAACTTCACATAAAGCAGCAGTAGCTGAATATATAGCTTATGTAAAAAGTAGAAGTGAAAGAGAGCGCATCGCTGAGAAAAAAATTACTGGATGTTTTACAGGTGCCTATGTAACCAACCCTTTTAATAATGCATTAATTCCTATTTGGATATCTGAATATGTTTTAGCAGGTTATGGTACAGGAGCGATTATGGCTGTGCCTTGTGGGGACGATCGTGATTTTAAATTTGCACAACATTTTAATATTCCCATTACTAATATTATAGGAGATGCTTTCAACGGAGAAGAAGCTAATCCTACTAAAGAAGCTATTTTATCGAACAGCAATTTTTTAAATGGGATGGTGCAAAAAGATGCAATTGCTATAGTGGCTAAAAAAATAGAGGCCATGGGTATTGGTAAGTCTAAGATTAATTATAAAATGCGTGATGCAGCATTTAGTAGACAACGTTATTGGGGGGAACCATTTCCTATTAAATGGAAAGATGGGATAGCTTATCCTTTATCAGAAAAAGAACTTCCTTTATTATTACCCACAGTCGACAACTATTCTCCCGGACCAGAAGGAGAAGGGCCTTTGGCCAATATTACTTCGTGGAAAGCAGAAAATTATGAAACCAATACTATGCCTGGCTTTGCAGGGAGTAGTTGGTATTTTTTAAGGTATATGGATACTTCCAATGAGAATGAATTTTGTAGTAGAAAAGCAAGTGATTATTGGGGACAGGTGGACCTTTACATTGGTGGGACAGAACATGCAGTAGGGCATTTATTATATAGTAGAATGTGGACGAAGGTTTTATTTGATTTAGGTCATATTGGATTTGATGAACCTTTTAAGAAATTATTAAATCAAGGAATGATACAAGGTAGTTCTCGATTTGTATATAGAATAAGAGGCACACAAAAATTTGTATCGGCAGGATTAAAGCAGGCGCATGAAGTAGATGCCCTGCACGTGGATGTAAACATTGTAGATGGGATTGAATTGGATATAACTGCCTTTAAAAAATGGAAACCTGATTATGCAAATGCTGAATTTATATTGGAAGACGGAAAATATATTTGTGGGGTAGAGGTAGAGAAAATGTCTAAGTCAAAATTTAATACGGTGAACCCGGATGACTTAGTGGAAAAATATGGTGCTGATACCTTTAGAATGTATGAAATGTTTTTAGGTCCAGTGGAGCAAAGTAAGCCATGGGATACGAAGGGTATAGAAGGGGTTCACCGATTTTTAAAAAAATGCTGGCGTTTATTTTTTGACGAAATCAAAGGAAAGGTTTGGGTAGACGAGGCACCTACAGCTGCTGAATTAAAAGTATTACATAAGGCTATTAAAAAAATTGAAGAAGATACTGAGCGATATAGTTTTAATACAGCTGTGAGTACATTTATGATTTGTGTGAATGAACTGGCAGACTTGAATTGTCATAAAAAAGAAATTTTATCTCAATTAGTTATTTTATTAACCCCATATGCGCCTCATTTTGCAGAGGAATTATGGCAGTTATTGGGTATGAAAGGTTTAGTAGTAGACGCTACATATCCGGTTTTTGATCCACAATATGTAACAGAAACTGCAAAAGAATATCCTATTAGTATTAATGGAAAATTAAGGGCTAATATTCTTATTGCACTGGATGCTAGCGAGGATCAAGTGCGAGGCATTGTATTAGAAAATGAAGTAATTAAAAAATGGGTAGAGGGTAAGCCTATTAAAAAGCTCATATTTGTAAAAGGTAAAATGGTAAATATTGTAATTTAAAAGTTTAAAAATAAGTATGGCAAACTCACCATTAGAAAATATGAATAATGAAATCAATTCTTTAGACAAAGAGTTTGAAAATAGTATTCGGCCCAAAGAGATGGAAGCCTTTGCAGGGCAGCCGCAGCTTATTGAAAACATTAGCATTTTTATCAAGGCCGCTAAAATGCGCGGAGAGGCCTTAGATCATATTTTATTTCATGGCCCTCCAGGTTTAGGGAAAACTACTTTAAGTAGAATTGTGGCTAATGAGATGGGTGTGCAAATAAAAGAAACCTCAGGTCCTGTAATTGAAAAGCCAAGTGACTTAGCAGGTTTATTAACAAGTCTTGAACCTAATGATGTTTTATTTATAGATGAAATTCACCGCTTAAGTACAGTAGTAGAAGAATATTTATATGCGGCCATGGAGGATTATAAGATAGATATTATGATTGACAGTGGTCCTAATGCAAGAAGTATTCAAATTAATTTGAATCCCTTTACATTAGTGGGTGCTACCACAAGAAGTGGTTTATTAACAGCGCCTTTACTTTCTAGATTTGGTATTAAGTCTCGTCTGGAATACTATCCAGCTAATGTGATAGAAAAAATTATTACAAGAAGTGCAGGCATTTTGAATGTGAATATTAATTCCGCTGCTGCTGGAGAAATTTCTAGAAGAAGTAGAGGAACACCCAGAATTGCAAACGGATTATTAAGGCGTGTACGCGATTTCGCACAGGTATTGAATGATGGCATTGTTGATATAGGTATTACTCAGCATGCCTTAAAAGCATTGAATGTAGATGAGCATGGATTAGATGAAATGGATAACCGAATCTTATTAGCTATTATTGAAAAATTCAAAGGTGGCCCTGTTGGTATTAGCACTATTGCAACTGCTGTAGGGGAAGAGTCGGGGACTATTGAAGAAGTATATGAACCTTTTTTAATTCAAGAAGGATTTTTACAAAGAACTCCAAGAGGCAGGGAGGTTACACAGAAAGCTTATAAGCACTTAGGAAAGAAGCCGCCTTCAGGCCATGCTTCTAATAATCCTGAATTATTTAGATAGTAGTAATGTATATAAAAAAGACCCGAAAAGTTGAAAGCTATCGGGTCTTTTTTTGTCAAATATGATGCAAATAAATATAATTTATTGAATAGTAGTTTAAAATTTATTCTACTACATATGTTCTACTACAACTATGCGACTACTAATCTAAAACCGTTACCATGAATGTTAACGATTTCAATTTTATCGTCTTCCTTTAAGTATTTTCTTAATTTGGCAATGTAAACATCCATACTTCTTCCGTTAAAATAAGTATCACTACCCCATATTTTTTTCAAAGCTTTTTCACGGGTCAGTAAATCATTTATATTTTCAGCCAACATTTTTAATAATTCATTTTCTTTTGGAGAAAGTATATGAGTAATATCAGCCATTTTTAATTCTCGTAATCTTGGATTAAAATGATATTTACCTAATTGAAATTCGATATTGTCGCTTACCTTATTATCTTCTTCATTTCTTTTAATGATAGCCTTTATTTTTAACATTAATACTTCGCTATCAAAAGGCTTAGTTATATAATCATCCGCACCTAATTTATAACCATGAATAATATCCTCTTTTAAAGTTTTTGCACTTAAAAAGAATAAAGGTACTTCAGGGTCAATATCTCTAATTTCTTCAGCCAAGGTAAAGCCATCTACATGGGGCATCATTACGTCAAGTAAGCAGAGGTCAAAATTTTCTCTTTGAAAGGCTGCTAATCCTAAACGGCCATCTCTTTCAAGAGTTACTTCGTATTCATCAAGTTCTAAATAGTTTTTCAGGACTAATCCTAAATTGCTATCATCCTCACATAATAAAATTTTATACTTTTTTTTGTCTTCCATATAATTAATTTTTTCTTTTTAATTCTTTAAATAATTGCTATTTGATTAACTCTTTTCATTATTTCTTTGCTTCTATGTAAAGAAACGATGATTCAATGCCTGGTTCAAAATATTAATTTCCAATCTTTTGTTAAAAACAAGGCGTTTAATTTGCCTATTATAATGTATTGTTAAAATCTGCTATTTTGACTACCTCCACAAAGGTCGCATATTTTACATTTACTTGGATTTTTTTCTCCGAAATAAGTGGCTAAATATATGCTTCTGCAATTCATATTATGGGCCCAGATATAGTCTGTGAAATGCTTCACGCGTTGTAAAAATGCCTTTTTCCTAAGTTGATAATTATCAAGATCTATTTTCATAAAAGCAGCAGACGTTCTATTCCATAAAAATTGTACCACGGGGTGATTCTCTTTTTGCTCAAAGCTTATTTGCCCCACTTGTGCTAAAAACAATAAATTCTTTTGCACAAATTCAATGTCTCTTTGTAATAGGGAGGCAATTAATTTTTCGTTGATAAATTGAGGACTATCCAAAATGCCCCCATAAGTTCTTAATATTAATTGTAATACAGCGCCTGCATTTGGGTTGGCCTGCTCAAATTCTTCAATGGTATTTCTATCTGCAATGACTTGAACTAGTGATGGTTTAAATGAACTTGATGAAAATTTTACATGGCCTTCTTGTTCTATCCACTGTAGTGCGCTACGCGCTATCATTTTATCCCATTTGAAGATATTGCAAAAATTTTCAAAGTCAAAAGGATATTCTTGTTTTTCACCAAGGCCAATGGGTACTTGAATAAAATCGGCTAAGTCTTGGTAAGCTTTTTTAATTGTATCAATGGGTGGATATTTTTTTTCTTGAATCATTTGCCAATAATCCCAATCGTTTTGTTGAAAAAGTAAAATGGCTTCAGCGGGCTTCTCATCTCTTCCCGCACGTCCTGCTTCTTGGTAATATTGTTCAATGCTATTAGGTAAGTCATAATGTATAACAGCACGCACATTGGGTTTATTAATACCCATGCCAAAAGCGCTTGTGCAAACGACAATTCGAAGAGTATTGTTCATCCAGTTTTCTTGCACTTTTTGTCTTAGGGCATATGGCATGCCTGCATGGTATTCACCCGCGGGGTAGCCATAGTCTTGCAATAGTTTTGCTAATTGACTTACATTATTTCTGGTACTTCCATAAATAATAATAGTGCCTTTTATATTCTCTAAAATTTTCCGAAGGCTATGTATTTTAGTAACTACCTTATGAACGCTATAACTTAGATTAGGTCTTAAAAAAGAACTGCTAATAACTGAAGCATTTTTTAATACTAATTGTTTAATAATATCTTCTTGTACTAAAGGAATAGCTGATGCCGTCATAGCCAATACAGGAATTGAAGGAAATATTTTTTTTAATACATCTAGTTTTCGGTAAGAGGGTCTAAAATCATAACCCCATTGTGAAATGCAATGGGCTTCATCAATGGCAAATAAGCTAATGTCTAGTGTTTGTAAAAAACTTTGAAAAGATTTCTGTATTAATTTTTCTGGAGAGAGGTAAATAAATTGATATTTACCAGCAACTGCGTCTTTTAAAATAGCTTCTTGCTGTTCCGCATTTATTTCTCCTCCTAAATTTACGGCTGTTAAATTTTTAGCTTTTAAATCTTTTACTTGGTCCTGCATGAGCGCAATTAAAGGACTGATGATAACGCAAATACCCTTTTGATAAATAGTTGGTACTTGAAAACAAAGTGATTTACCAGCCCCTGTGGGCAGTAAGGTTAGTACATCTTTACCTTCTATAACTGCTTTTATGACTGCCTCTTGTTGAAGCCTAAATTGAGTATAACCCCAATACTTTTTTAGTATGTCTTGTATATTTTCCAAAAGAACTAGACCAATTTTTTCTTAAATAATCTCAATGAATTAATGGCTAGTACAACGTCACTTAATCCCATAATAAGTGCTCCATAAGTGGGTCCCCAGGTACCAAGAAGGCCAAGAGCTGCTACAGGAATGGCAATAATATTGTAAGAAAAAGCCCAAACTAAATTCTCTTTAATGGTTTCATAAGTTCTTCTACCAAGCCCCAATGCCATAGGTAAATTCTTAAGTCCTTGGTTCATTAGAATTACTTGAGCACTTTGAATTGCTATATGAGATGCATTGCTTAAAGAAATACCAATAGTGGCCTTGGCTAAAGCAGGTGCATCGTTAATACCATCACCCACCATAGCAGTAGGGTTTATTTTAGTAAGGGCTTCTAATTTATTTAATTTATCTGAGGGGCTTTGTTCACTAATAATTTCTTGTATACCTAAAGCCTTACCTACTTGTTCGCATTTTATTTTTCTATCACCACTTAATAAAACTGTATGAATACCTTGTGCATGTAAAGTGGCAATTACTTCTTTTGCTTCCATTCTAATTTCATCGGCTACGTCAATCCAACCTAGAAAGACATTGTTTTTTTGAATGTAAATATTATGACCATCCTCTGCTTTATTTTCTTTCAAAGTTGCATAAGATCCTGCAAAATAAGTATTGCCTTCCTTGTCTATTGCTTGAATTCCCTTTCCTTTTATTTCCTCAATTGTTTTCCATTTAATATCATCTTTATTTTTCCAATGGGTGCTAATGCATTTTGCAATAGGGTGGTTAGAATATTTTTCTAAAGAGTATGCAATTTTTTTAAATTCATCTTCTGCTATTCCTACCTCCACATTAAAATGGGTAATAGTAAAATGGCCAGAAGTTAATGTACCCGTTTTATCAAATACGACTTGTTTAATATCTTTAAATGTTTCCAAACTTTTTGCATTTTTAAACAAAACACCATTACGTGCACCTCTACCTAGCCCAACAGCAATGGCTGCAGGGGTGGCTAAGCCCATAGCGCAAGGGCAGGAAATAACTAGTACAGCAATGGCTCTTAGCATACTAGCTCCAAAACCAATATCTGTAATTATTAAGTTGCCTATAAGTGTAAGTAGGGCTATACCTAAAACCAGGGGTACAAAAATGGCACTAATTTTATCAGCTAAAATTTGTACAGGAGGCTTTTCACCTTGTGCAGCCTTCACCATTTTTAAAATATTAGCAAGTACTGTATCGTCTCCTACGGCAGTTACATAAGCTTTAATAGTTCCATTTTCAATAGTACTACCGCCTAATAAAATATCATGCATTTTTCTATATACAGGCACACTTTCTCCAGTCACAATACTTTCATTCACATTGGCTTCTCCCCATAAAATTTTACTATCCATTGGAATGGTTTCCCCTGCATTAACTAAAATAATATCGCCTACTTTTAAACTTGTACTTTCAACATTGAAAATAATTTCTTTATGATTTTCGTCAAAGACTATCATATTGGCCATTACTTTTTGTGCTTTCACTAAATCCTTTAGAGCACGTTGAGTAGATTGCACAGAGGCATCTTCTAAATAATTACCAAAAAATACTAATGTAATTATGGTGGCAGTGGTTTCGTAATAAGCAAAGGAAGCACCTTGTCCAATGATGGTACCATATAAACTATAGCCAAAAGAGGCAAGTGCGCCAATGCTCACTAGCACATTCATATTCGGGATACCCTGGGTAATACTATACCAAGCGCTTTTTCCAAAATAAGATATACCAATTATAAATACTGGTAAAGTAAAAGCAAGTTGTACATAGGGGTTCATTAGAAAATGAATATGTACACCAGGTATCATATGAATAACTAATGGTACTGCGAATACAAAAGAAAATAAAGCGCGGTCTTTATTATTGTCCAACCATTTTTTAACCTGCTTTTCTTCCTGCCCTCTAACTTTATAGCCTAGTTTTTGAATACCTTGAATTAATGTTTCTTTTTTTATTTCTTGAGGCATATTAAATTGTACCTCTCCATCCATAAAACTTACCTTAGGTTCTTCAATCCCACTCGCTTGTAAATATTTATGTATTGATAAAGCGCAATTGGTGCAACTCATGCCGTCTACCTTCCACTGTACTGATTCCATAACTTCTATTTTCAACCTAAAGGTACGAAGACATTTTAGCTTATTTTAAAGCATTAATACGCTAGTAGAGATTCTATTCTTGCTTATCTTTGGATTATGGAAATGAGCTATTCTTTAAGCGAACTAAGTCAGGTGGCAGGGGACCTCTTAAAGGCCTATGGTCACAAGCCAATTTGGGCTTTCCAAGCACCCATGGGTGCAGGCAAGACTACCTTAATAGCTGCTATTTGTAAAGAAATGGGGATTAATGACCATGTCGCTAGCCCTACTTTTGCCATTATGAATGAATATGATGCGGCGGGTAAATTAGTCTATCATATGGACTGGTACCGTTTGCAAGATGAAAGCGAAGCCCTCAGAGCCGGGGTAGAAGCCGCTTTTGAAGAAGCTGACTACTGTTTTATAGAGTGGCCTGAAAATGCCAAAGGCCTACTTCCTGAGCATACCCTACACTTCCAAATTGAAATTTTAGATCCAGAACATAGAAGGATTTTTATAACTTCATAAAAATATTTTTTACAATGAGTAGTATCAAACCACAAATACATAGTGCTTTTTCCTATGAAACACAGGAAGAGGTATTAGATATTCCTCAAAAAAGTAAGCCCTTGTTAATTGGTATTCCTAAGGAAACTGCTTTTCAAGAAAATAGAATTGGTCTTATTCCAGAAGCAGTTAGTGTGCTTGTTGCCAATGGGCATGAAGTACTAATGCAATCTAATGCAGCAGAAGGAAGTAGGTATTCAGACAATGATTATGCAGAAGCGGGTGCGCAAATTGTAGTTGATAAAGAAGCAGTGTATAAATGTCCTATACTTGTAAAAACGGCTCCGCCCGTTGAAGCCGATTTGCCTTTTTTACAAATGCATCAAACCATAATTTCTCCCCTGCATTTAACAGCAGTAAAAAAAGAATTAATGGAGCAATTGATGGCTAAAAAAATTACTGCACTTGCCATTGAAAATATTAAAGATGAAAATCAAAACTATCCAATCTTAAGAAGTATGGGAGAAATTACAGGAAGTGCTGTGATGTTAATTGCAGGGCAGTACTTAAGTAATTTTAATCAGGGGAAGGGAATTTTATTAGGAGGTATTAGTGGCGTACCGCCTACAAAAGTGGTTATCATTGGAGCCGATATTATTGGAGAATTTGCTACAAGAAATGCGCTAGCCTTAGGTGCCAGTGTGAAAGTATTTGATAATAATGTTTCAAGATTACAAAGGCTTCAAAATAATTTGGGACAAAGAGTATGGACTAGTGTTTTAGAGCCTAAAATTTTAGCCAAGCAACTGAAAACTTGTGAAGTAGCAGTAGGGGCTTTAAGAAATGATTTTGGAAGAGCGCCAATTGTTGTGACGGAAGAAATGGTAGCTGCTATGCGCCCAGGTAGTATTATAATTGATGTGGCAATTGATAGAGGAGGTTGTTTTGAAACCAGTGAGTTAACCAATCACGAAAACCCCATTATTATTAAGCATAATGTACTTCATTACGGTGTGCCCAATATTCCTAGTGGTTTTGCACGTACGGCTAGTCAAGCCATTAGTAATGTGTTAATGCCTTTATTAGTTCAAGTTGGAGATCAGGGAGGTCTTGCCGAAATTATTTGGCAACAAGTACATTTAAGAGAAGGCATTTATTTATACAAAGGAGCTTTAACCGATTTGTATATAAGTGCAAAATTTGATTTAAAATTTACCGATTTGAATTTGATTATTGCCAGCAGAAGTTAGTCTAGTTTATAATCCATTAAATTTACTTGTGCATTACAGAAGTTATATTCTGCTGGGTCATTGCTACCTACAATAATTAATTTGTGCATAGCGTAATCTTTAATTAAGGTATCATATAAGGCATAGCCTTCTTTATCTAAATTACTGCAAGGCTCGTCTAGTAATAAAATAGGGCAGTCTGAAAAAATAGCTAAGGCTAATTTTAATCTTTGCTTCATACCACTACTATAATAACGAATTTGTTTATGCGCTGCATTTTTTAAACCAATGAGCTCTAGTATTTTTTCAGAACTTAACTTTTTTTGTATGGGTTTAAATTGTGCTTGAAATTCAAATTGTTCTATGGCGGTAAATTCTTCTACTAATTCTAAATAAGGAGCTGCAAAACTAATTTGCTCGTAAATAGTATTGGGGTCAAAAGGTTCCCAACTAATAAAGCCCTTGGTAAGACTGCTATAACCCGCTATAATTTGTAGTAATGTACTTTTCCCAGAGCCATTGTTGCCAACAAGTGCATAATGCTTACCAGCTTCAAATTGAAAATTAAGATTTTTAAAAATCCATTCTTTGTTAAATCTTTTGCAGGCTTGTTCTAGGTTTATTTGCATAAATGATTAGTCTTCTTCCACTATTCCTTTGCCAAATCTTTTAATAACACCTCTACCACTATCACGAATAAAGGTTACAATTTCATCACGCTCATCAGTGGCTGGAATTTCTTCTTCAATAAATTCAAGTGCTTGCGTGGTATTCATTCCTTTATTAAATATATAACGGTAGATATCTAGTATGTGGTTAATTTTTTCTAAGTCAAAGCCTCTTCTTTTTAATCCTACACTATTCACACCGCCATAACTTAAAGGATTACGCACTGCTTTAATATAAGGAGGTACATCCTTACTTACCAAGCTACCTCCTGCAATATAGGCGTGTTGTCCAATGTTTACAAACTGATGCACGGCACTCACCCCTGCTATCCAAGCATAGTCACCTAAGGTAACATGGCCTGCAATTTGAACGCTATTACTTAATATACAATGGTTGCCAATAATACAATCGTGTGCAATATGGCTATAGGCCATAATTAAACAGTTGCTACCCACTTTAGTAATCCATCTGTCGGATGTACCTCTATTAATGGTAACAAATTCACGAATGGTGGTATTGTCTCCAATTTCAACAGTTGTCTTTTCACCGTTAAATTTTAAATCTTGTGGGTCGGCGCCAATAACAGCCCCTGGAAAAATGCGACAATTTTTTCCAATTTTAGTACCATTCATGATGGTTACAGAACTTCCAATCCATGTACCTTCTCCAATAATTACTTCGCCGTGAATAACGGTAAAAGGATCAATTTTAACATTGGATGCAATTTGTGCATTTGGATCAATATAGGTAAAGGGGTGTGTCATAATGATAATAGGGGGTTCAATTATTTTTCTGTTCTTTTTACAACTTGTGCCACTAAGTCTGCTTCTGTCGTTACTTTTCCACCCACATAAACGGTGCCACGCATTTCACAAATACCTCTTCTAATTGGACTAGTTAATTCCATTTTAAGTAACATTGTATCACCTGGTTTTACCATTTGTTTAAACTTGCAATTATCAATCTTTAAAAAATAAGTATCGTATTCACCTTTTGGCATGGCGTTTATGCAAAGTATACCTCCTGTTTGAGCAAGGGCTTCTATTTGTAAAACACCAGGCATTACAGGATTGCCTGGAAAATGTCCAGGGAAAAACCATTCGTTGAAAGTTACATTTTTTACACCCACTATAACGGTGTCAGTTAATTCAATAATTTTATCTACAAATAAAAACGGATGACGATGTGGTAAAGTTTTTTCAATTTGCTCCAAACAAAATACAGGAGTTGCTGTTGGGTCATAAACTGGTACATCTTTAACGTGCTTATTTTTTTTGATGTACTGTTTAATTTTTTTAGCAAATTCAACATTGCTGCTATGGCCTGGTCTATTGGCAATAATGCGTGCTTTAATTGGATAGCCAATTAAAGCTAAATCACCAATAACATCTAATAGCTTATGTCTTGCAGGTTCGTTTGGGAATCTTAATTCTAAATTATTTAAATAGCCTTCGCTTTTTACTTCTATTTTTTCTCTTTTAAACACCTTTGCGAGTCGACTCATCTCTTGCTCAGATACAGGTTTGTCCACCACTACAATGGCGTTATTGATATCGCCACCTTTAATTAAATCATTTTTCAATAAGGCCTCTAGTTCATGTAAAAAACAAAATGTTCTACAAGGGGCAATTTCAGATTTAAATTCTTTGATTGTTTTTAAAGCCGCATGTTGTGTACCTAATACAGGGCTATTAAAATCTATTAAAGTAGTTATTTGATAATCTAATGCAGGAAGGGCTACCATCTCTACGCGCTTCGCGTCATCGTAGTGAAAAATATTTTCATCAATACTGTACCAAGCTTTTGCTGCATCTTGTTCTACCACACCTGCTTTTTCAATAATCTCAATGAAAGGAGCAGAGCTTCCATCAATAATTGGAATTTCAGGTCCGTTTACTTGTATTAAACAATTGTCAATTCCTAAACCCACTAAGGCAGCTAAAATATGTTCTACGGTGCTTATTTTAACATCACCTAACTGTAGGGTGGTTCCTCTACTAGTATCGGTGACTAAATCGCAGTCGGCTTTAATAAAAGGCTGGTTGGGTAAGTCGGTTCTTTGAAATTGAAAACCAAAACCTGGATTGGCTGGATTCAAAGTCATTTCCACTAAAACACCAGTATGTAATCCAGTTCCACTAATACTAATACTCTTTTCAATAGTATGTTGCTTGTCGGGATTAAAATTTTGATCCATGCTTTTATTGTTTAATGTATATCTCCTACTTAAAGTGGTGATATTCAGCAAAATTAGCTGATTTAACCTTTTTGAGACAGTTGTTGGACTATTATTTCCAATTCTTTAACTCTTTTTTCAAGCGCAGGAAGGTTTTTCTGATGTACTTGAGCCCTTAAAGCGTTAGATTGCTCCCCTGCAGGATAACCAGAAAGGGTAATTCCAGCTTGTTTGAAGTCCTTGGTAATGCCTGCTCTGGCGGCAACTTTAATACCGTCAGCAATTGTTAAGTGACCAATAGTGCCAGATTGTCCACCCATCATAACTCCTTTTCCAATCTTAGTGCTTCCGCTTATGCCCACTTGAGCTGCAATAACCGTATTTTCTCCAATTTCAACGTTATGTGCTATTTGTATTAGATTATCAATTTTCACTCCTTTTTTGATAATAGTCGATCCAATGGTTGCTCTGTCAATAGTAGTATTTGATCCAATTTCAACATCGTCTTCTATCGTTACATTTCCAAGCTGTGGAATTTTTTGATAAGATCCATCTGCTTTAGGTGCAAATCCAAAACCATCACTTCCAATTATGGATCCTGAATGAATGGTAATATTATTACCTAGAACACAATCTGAATAAATAATCACACCAGCATGAATGGTCACATTGTTTCCGATGCTTACATTTTCTCCAATTACAGCATTTGGAAATATTTTTACATTTTTTCCTGTTTTTACATTTTTACCAATGTAGGCAAAGGCCGCAACAAAATTTTGATCGCCAAGTTTTGCAGTGTTTGCAATAAAAGAAGGTGATTGAATGCCTACTAAATTTTCATTTTTCATTTCTTGGTACTTAGTTAATAAAGTAGCAAAAGCTGCATAAGCATCGGATACTCTAATTAAAGTAGCCTCTATTTTCTTTTTCAACACCAAAGACTCATTTACTATTATTATAGAAGCCTTAGTTGTATAAAGAAAGTCCTCGTATTTTGGGTTGGCTAAAAAAGAAATATCTCCCGGCATGGCCGATTCAATTTTACCAAATTGTTTTACTACAGCAGTCGCTTCTCCTTCAATTTTTCCTTGAATAAGTAAAGCTATCTGTTGGGCAGTAAATGATATCATAGGATATTATTTAAATGAGGGGATTATGCCTTTAATAAGCAAATGTAAAATTTTTTAACCGGTGCGGAAAGACTTTCATTAATGATAGTGTCTTGTATTTTAGAAATACTACTTACTTCACCTGTTTTAAGTAAAATTTTAATGGTTTCCACATCTTCTTTGTATAAAGTGTTAGAAGCAGTTCCTTTAAAACATAAATAAGATAATTCGCTATCACTCATAGGAAAGGCCGCCTTGGTTTGTGCATAGGCACTGTCCCATTCTTGCTTTGAAATTGGGTTTGATTGCATTTGGCATTTGTAACCTTTTCTAGTCATGAGTCTTTTACATAATAAAGAAAGTACAGGGTCACTATGGACTTGCCATTTTTTAATAGCGAATAATAGATCGGTATCGTCTAATTGGCAGTAAAAATCCAAGTTTATATCGCTTAATTTTCCGCTGAATTCTGCTAAGAAATAATCTAAAACTTCAGAAATTTTTACGGAAGGGTCCTTTTGTTGGTAAAGATATTGAGCACGTTCTACAATTTTAACCAACATATTTTCTGAAGCAATAACTGTTTTGTGTTGGTATACCTGCCAATACATTAAACGTCTTGAAAGTAGAAATTTTTCCACGCTATTAATACCTTTTTCTTCTACTACTAATTCATTATTATGTACAGTGATCATTTTTAAAATTCTTTCGTAACCCACAACGCCTTCACTTACACCTGTAAAAAAACTATCGCGAGAAAGATAGTCTAAACGGTCTACATCTAATTGCCCACTTATTAATTGGTGTAAAAACTTTTTAGGGTATTGGTTAGTAAATATTTGAATGGCAACATCTAATTTGCCTTTCAAATTTTCACCAGGGCCTTCATTTAATTTTCGCATGATTAATAAAGAGAGGTCCTCATGGCTTACTCCTTTTAATAATACATTTTCAAGTGCATGAGAAAAAGGGCCGTGGCCAATATCGTGTAATAAAATAGCCGCTTTTGCAGCTTGCGCTTCTTCAGGGGTAATCTCAATGCCTTTATCTTTTAATTCTCCAATGGCAATACACATTAAATGGTAGGCACCTAAAGAATGATGAAGTCTTGTATGCACCGCACCAGGATACACTAACTGTGCTAAAGCCATTTGTTGAATCCTTCTTAGTCTTTGGTAATAAGGATGCGCAATGAGTTCAAATATAAGTGGATCGTTGATGGTAATAAAACCATGAACGGGATCATTTATAATTTTTCGGTGTGTAAAAGCCATAGTTAAATTGTGTTCACAAAGGTACGAAATGTGAATAACTCCTAGCGCTTATTTAAAACAGTAATTCTACAAAAAACTACCTTTGTAAAGCAACGTATTATCCTATAAATCAATACTTACTATGAAATTGACCCAAACAACTTTAGACAAATTAGAGGATATTTTAAGCGAATCAGAATTTGTGGTACGTTATGAGCGTGGTAATTTTCAAAGTGGTTGGTGTTTGTTAGAAGCCAAAAGAATTGTAGTCTTGAATAAGTTCTTGAATGTTGAGGCAAGAATTAATACATTATTAGAGTTAATACCTGTTTTAGATATTCAATTTGATAGATTAACGCATGAATCTCAAAAACTTTATATGGAAGTGCAAAAGCTTTCATTGACAGAGTCTAAGATGGCAGCAACAACATCATAAATTAACGGCGGCTTAAATTATTTAGTTTGCTTGATATTACAATTTTAGGATCAGGAACAAGTACAGGCGTCCCTTTAAT
The DNA here is from genome assembly GCA_009928005.1 of Chitinophagia bacterium. Taxonomy (GTDB): domain Bacteria; phylum Bacteroidota; class Bacteroidia; order Chitinophagales; family Chitinophagaceae; genus Sediminibacterium. The sequence goes on from RFVO01000023.1 coordinate 21,633, forward strand.
AGGATGCGATTGTGAAGTATGCACTTCCAATAACCCCAAGAATAAAAGATTAAGAACAAGTATAAAGATAAGTTCCCCAAATACCACTGTGGTCATTGATACAACTCCAGATTTTAGATATCAAATGCTTCGTACTAGCACTACTCATATTGATGCAGTGGTTTTTACGCATCCGCATCGAGACCATTATGCAGGACTGGATGATATCAGACCTTTTAATTATTTTTCAAAAAAATCTATGGCTATTTATGCAAATGAATTAACACAAATAGCTATAAAAAGAGACTTTTATTATGCTTTTGAAAAAGATAAAGACGCGGGTTTGCCTGAAATGATTTTACACACTATTAAAAAGGATGCTTTTACAATTGGAGATATTCCATTTATACCCATTCAGGTGATGCACAGAGAAATGCCAGTACTTGGTTTTAGAATAGGTGATTTTACTTACATCACTGATGCAAATTTTATACCGGAGACTGAAATGGAAAAAATTAAAGGCTCAAAAGTTTTAATTTTAAATGCTTTAAGAAAAGAGACACATCCCACACATTATAATTTAGAACAGGCTTTAACAGTTGTGGCTAGTTTAGATATACCTCAAGTTTATTTCACACATTTTAGTCATCAAATAGGCCTGCATGATGAAGTGGAAGCTAGTCTGCCAAAGGGCATTCATCTGGCCTATGATGGCCTTCAGTTTTCTATTTAAAGCCTTTGATTTTTTTTATAAATGTTCCTTTTAATAATTTATTTTTCTGATAGCAGGTAAGTATTTATACGTAGCAATTTCATTTTAATATTTGCTAACTAGTGCAAAACTTACTTATGCAAAGCGGTTGGAAGTCCTATTTTATATTCTCTAAAAAAGAACAAAGGGGTATTATGGTATTGGGCCTTATTTTACTTAGCACAATGCTATTAGGTATACTTTTCCCAAGAAAAGAAATGGTGATGAAAGATAAGTTCAACCAGTATTATTATGTACAAGAAAAAGGATATGAGAAGAATAATGTATTTGAAAAAAATAATACTGCTGACAATATTACTTCTGAGCAAGTAGGGCCTTTGTTTTATTTTGATCCTAATACTATGGATAGCTTGACAGCCATACGATTAGGTATACCTAGCAGGCAAGTTTTAACCTTACTACGTTATAGAAATAAAGGAGGTAGGTTTTATCGTAAAGAAGATATTGCCAAACTTTATGGGCTTAAAAAAGAGTTAGTTGAAAAATTAATTCCTTATGTAGTTATTAATAATAAAGCAAAAGCCTATTCCAAAAAATTACTCTATGTCTATAAAACATTTTCTAAAAGCCATCTATCAAGCGCACTAATTGTAAATAAAGTATTTGATAAAGAAAAGAAAGTATATAAAGTAAAAGACAAAGAAACAAATAAAGAAGAAAAGGGGTGGAGCATTGATATAAATATTGCAGATGAAAAGCAGTGGGCAGCTAAAACAGAATTAAGCCCATCCATTATTCAAAATATAATGAGGTATAAAAATTATTTAGGAGGTTTTACGAATTTGAATCAAATAAAAAAAGTATATGGCCTCAATGAAGCAAATTATTATTTATTAAAACCTCATCTTACATTAAGTAAAGTTTATAATCACAAACTTAATGCAAGTACTATGTCCTTTGAAAATTGGAAGGCGCTTGGCTTATTTGGAGATAGAGAAATTGCTCAAATTTTACGTCTGAGAAAAGAAAACGGTGGGCGTATTGGTTGGAAAGAGCTAGTTATTTTATTTGATTTAACTGCTGAGCAGGCAGAAATACTTCAAGCTTCTATTCATATAAGTAAATGAAAATCAAATAGTTAGAAATTTAAAATAGGCCCTATTCTAATAGGGATAAAAAAAGAAGAGAGATTCAAGAAAAATTAATATTATTGGTATAGCATTTAATGCTGATTTACGATTCCTTGCTTAAAAAAATCTCGTCCTAAAATATCAGGACGAGATTTTTT
>RFVO01000024.1 GCA_009928005.1 Chitinophagia bacterium
TCTGTCAGATCTTTTAACTTGCGTGATAACTTGATATTGACGATCATTCATGATAAAATAAGCAGAACGAGCACCACTAAATGCAGACTGTAGGGCTTGAGAGACATCAGCAGTACTTAATCCTAAATCTCTTGCACGCATTCTATCAATTGTTAAGTCAAATTCAGGTTTATTAAACTTTAAGTTTACATCTACGTTTTGAAAAGTTTTATCTTTTCTTGCCGCTTCTAAAAATTTAGGAATGACTGCATGTAATTTATCAAAGTCTAAATTTTGAATTATAAATTGTACAGGTAAAGAGCCTCTAGACATCATCCCCACGGAAATAGTTTGCTCTTCAATTGAGAATACTCTTACATCTTTAAATTTCTTAAACTTCTTGTTTAAGTCAGCTACTATTTCAGTTTGTGTTCTATTCCTATTAGCAATTGGTACAAAACCAACTCTACTACTTACTGTACTTCCTCCCTGCCCCCATCCTGGAACACTTCCAAAAGTAAAAGCTTGTTCAGGAACAGAGTCTTGAATAAGCTTAACTGCTTTTAAGAAATTTCCTTTCATCTCTTCATAACTAATTCCTTCTTGTCCTGTCATATTAACTCTAATGGCTCCTTTATCTTCAATAGGAGCTAACTCACTTTGAATATTTTTTCCTACAACAACAATAATAACTAAACAGGCTAAAACAATTACCCAAGCCATCCAACGAATTTTTAAAAATTTGCTTAATGCATTTTTATAGCCTTGTTCCATTCCTTTAAAGAAAGGTTCTGTTTTCTCGTAAAAACTTCCTTGTTTGCCATCTTTTCTATTTAGGTAAACGTTTAATACTGGGGTGATTGTTAAAGAAACAAAGGCAGAAACCAAAACTGCTCCCGCAATAACTACACCAAACTCTTTGAATAATGAACCAATAAATCCTTGCAAGAAAATAACTGGCATGAATACTACAGCAAGTGTGATAGAGGTGGAAATGACAGCAAAGAAAATTTCTTTACTCCCTTCTCTTGCAGCATCTTTTAGTGGTAGCCCTTCTTCTAATTTTCTAAAAATGTTTTCCGTGACCACAATTCCATCATCCACCACCAAACCAGTTGCAAGTACAACAGCAAGTAAGGTTAATACATTAATAGAAAAACCTGCTAAATACATTATAAAGAATGTGGCTATTAATGAAATAGGAATATCAATTAAAGGTCTAATGGCAATTAACCAATTTCTAAAGAAGAAAAAGATAACAAGTACGACCAGTCCAAAGGAAATAAAAATAGTTTCTCTTACTTCTTGTAAAGCACGACGAATAGTTTTAGTGTTATCAATGGGTACAGCAAATTCAATATCTGATTTATTAGATTTTTTAACCTCCTCTAATCTTTTATAAAATTCATCTGCAATTTTAATATAGTTTGCACCCGGTTGTGGTGACAAAGTAATCATGACTGTTTGAATGCCATTAAAAAAAGTTCCTTGATCTTCTTGCTCTGGTCCTAATTCTACTTTTGCTACATCTCCTAATTTTACAATCCCTGTGGCATCTTGCTTTAAAATAATATTTCTAAAATCTGATTCAGTAGTTAGTCTTCCTAATGTTCTAATAATGAACTCTGTTTTTTTACCATAAATTTTACCTGCAGGTAATTCCACATTCTCTTTATTCAAAGAAGTCTGAATATCATTAAAAGCAATACCATAAGCATTCAATAAGTCTGGGTCGGGGAAAATGCGCATAGAAAATCTTTTTCCTCTAACGCCCACACTACTTACTTCATCAATGGTTTGAAAACGTTGTTGTAAAACGTTTTCTGCATATTCAGTTAATTCAAAGGCACTTTTTGTTTTACTTCTTACTGTCATTAGCAAAATGAAATCTGTATTGGCATCAGCTTTTGAAACAATAGGCGGATTATTAATGTCCTCAGGTAAACTTCTAGCTGCTTGACTTACTTTATCACGAACATCATTAGCTGCCGTTTCTAAATTCACACCCAAATTAAACTCAACTGTAATATTAGAAGACCCAACAGAACTAGAAGAGTTAATTGTTCTAATACCTGGAATACCATTGATTGACTTTTCTAAAGGTTCTGTAATTTGATTTTGGATAACTTGAGAATTCGCTCCTGAATATGAAGTTTGCACATTGATAATAGGTGGGTCAATTGCTGGATATTCTCTTAATGCCAAAAAAGAAAAACCTACCAAACCAAATATAATAATGGCAATGTTCATTACAGTGGCAAGCACAGGACGTTTTAAAGAAAGTTCAGATATATTCATCTAATAAGATTATTTAAGGGGACTTTATTTCAACTATTTAGTAATTTCTAACATCGTTAGTGTTTTACCCACTTTTATTTTACTTCCCGGTTTAACAAAAAGCATTCCAGCTACAATGACACTATCTCCCACATTGAGCCCTTTGGTAATTTCTACGGCACCCGAAGTTCTATATCCTGTTTCTACATCTACTAATTGCGCAATACCCATTTTAACAATTGCAATTTGCTTGCTTTTAGATTCAGGAATAATAACATTAGTAGGCACCATAATACTGGGTTTCTTTGAAGTCTCAGCTAAGTATACCTTTACATAAGCACCTGGTAACATTTTGCCTTGTAATTGCGCACGTACTTTAATATTTCTAGTAGTAGCATTTATTTGTGGCTCAATGGCAAATATGTTTGCATTCATTTTTGCATTAGTTGATTCTATACCTTCTACTTTTATAGATTTGCCTATTTTAACATATTGCTCATACATTTCAGGTAACGTAAAATCAATTTTAAGTTTATCTGTTTTTTGTAAAGTTGCAATGGTAGTCGTGGTATTAATATATGCCCCCAAACTCACTTGCCTTAATCCTATTTGTCCGGTAAAAGGCGCTTTTACTATTGTTTTATCGATTAAAGATTGAGTGTAGGCTAAATCTGCTCTAGAACTTTTTACTTGTTGTAAGGATATATCATAATCGCTTTGATTAATACCTTTGACTTTTAAGAGTTGCGAATTTCTTTGCTCATTAATGGTAGCTAATTCTAATTGCACCTTAATTTTTTCTAATTGTGCTTGCAAGTCTGCATCATTTAATTTAGCTAAAACCGTGCCCGCTTGCACCAACTTTCCCTCTGGAACTTGTAAATAGGTAATTCTACCATTTGTTTCAGGTCGTAGTTCAATAGACTCAGTCGCTAAAACACTACCTGTAACTTCAACCGATTTATCAACTACTTGAGTAGCTGCTACAGCAACGTCAACAAATACAGGTGCGTTTGGATTAAATTTGTCAAAGCCCTTAGGTTTTTCTTTGCATCCAACAGCTGCCATCAGGCAGATAAAAGAAAGAATAAATAAATTTCTCAAAGTGGTCATTTTTAGTCACTCAAGATAGCCAAAAATTGCCTTTTTAAAAAACAAAATAGATGAGTGGTGGCTTATACCTCAGGGTTTACTACTATGGTTTACTGGGTTTTTTAAATTCTTCGAATTTCTTTTGAATATAATAGCCCAATTCTAGGTCATTTAATAAGCCTAAAACCTCATAGGAAGGTCTACAAAAAATCATAAAACGGTCTAACTCCTCCCCTTCTAAATGTGTAAGTTTAATTACAAATCTTTTGGTAAAACGGTACTGCACATATTTTTCCTGTTCTTGAGAGAGTAATCTTTTTTGTAAAAATTGCAAGTTTCGATTTCTTTTAACACGAAACATATTTATTATTTCATCTAAATCAAATCCCATGGTTAAGCCATTGGAACCAAATAATGGTTGTCCTCCACTTAATTTAATGCCTGGTGCCTGGTAGTTGAAATATTTAGCATAATCAATTCTGTTTTGAATGGAGTCTAATTTATAATAGCTATTTCTCACACGCACTTCTGGTAAATCAAATCCTGTAACATGAATCATAACATTGAAATTATGTAGGTCTTCAATGGTATCAATTGGATATTTATGTGTAGTCTTTCCAAATAAAGAAAACCAAAGTGAATCTTTTGCTTTGACATTGATTAAATAACGCCCTAAGGAATCGGTAAAAGCATGATTTGAGTTACTATATACAATCACAGCTTCAATAGGTCTTCTTCCTGATAAATCATATACCACACCACTAACCGGAATAGTTTGTGCATTCATGGTAGATGTCAAACAAAGCAATAAAACAATAATAAAATTAATTCTAGCATTCATAGCGTGTGCAATATATATAATTAAAAGGTTTTTACCTTTTAATTAAAAAGACCAATTTGTATTTAGAAAAGTAAGCAAGAAACCAAGGGCAATAGTTGATAAAACCACCCATTGTGCTGCTATTTTTTGTTTATAAATTAAATAAGTGCTAGCCATAAATACAAAAATATAAGTAATTAAAGTAAGTGAAGAATAGTATTCTATTTTAATAGAAATGCCTCCCAATAATTGAAGTGTAGCACCTAACATTATGCCCACTACTGCTGCATATATACCCTCTAAGGATCTGTGAAAGATAGCATACTTTTTTAAGTTTTGCCAAATGGGAAAAAAGAATAAAACAATAAAAAAACTAGGTAAAAAAATGGCAAAGCTTCCCATCAACGCTCCCATTATTTGTATGGGCATTGTTTTTTCTTTTAAGGCCATAACACTGGTATAACTGGCCACCGAGAATACAGGACCAGGCATAGCTCTTACCATACCAGCCCCCATTAAAAATGCATCTTTGGAAATTTTTAATACATCTCTTTTATTTTTCTTCACTCGCTCTGAATTGGGTCTTGCTACATATTGCTCATACATCATAGGAATTAAAACGTCTCCACCACCAAAAACAAAGCTTCCAAAACGATAATTATTTTCAAATAAATTAATGACTTTGTGTTGCTCCCAATTTTTTCTCGTGGCTTCTTCAGATAAAATACCTGCTGCTAAAAATAAAAAGATGAAAATAAATAATGTGCCCCAGTTTACGGTTTTTGGTGCAGCGCCATCATTTGGAATTCTTTTTTGACTAAAGTTAGTTACAATACCAGCTAAAATGATAACAAAAGGAATAGCCCAAGGAGATTTGAAAGCTATAAAAACAAATACAGCAGTAAGTATAAAAATAATTTTAGTGATTAGATTATTAATAGCTTTTTTATATAAAATAATGGTGGCACTCACAATAAATCCAATGGCCATTGGTTGAATTAATATAAAACTTTGAAGACCACTTCTCATATCAAAATAGTTGTAAGCAATGGCAACTAGCATCATCAAAAAAGTAGCAGGTAAAATCCAAACCAATAGAGTTAAAAAAGCAAGTGCCATGCCCCCTCTTTTATAAGCCACTAAAATAATAGTTTGTGTAGAGGAAGCACCTGGGAGTAATTGGCAAAAGGCATTGTATTCCATTAACTCCTCGCTAGTGATATCTTTACGTTTTTCTACAAAACGATGCTGCATTAACCCTAGATGAACTTGCGGCCCACCAAAAGCAGTAAGACTGTGTTTTAAAACAGCTATCAGAAAAGGGATATGTCGTAATAATTTCAAATAAGTGATTTCAAAAAGTGAATGCTACCTCCCTAAAAATAATTAATTTTTAGGTTATTTAAACCATTTATGATTAAACAAAATGCTAAAACATTTGTCTAATTATATAAAAGCGGTTTTAAGTTAACTTGTTGTAAGTTAATTACATTTAATACCTTTGCAAATACTATTGAAAAAGTATTAAAATACATTTACTATGAAAGCCTTTTTATCTATTATCGCCTTATTTATTTTGATTAGTTGTTCAAATAGCAATTATGCAAAATTAGAGCCTATATATGCTCAACAAAAATACCAAGAGGTTCCAGATTATAGCAATTTGCAATACTGGGCTGCACATCCTGACAAAAGAGACCCTTCTGATAGCATACCTGCTCCTTTAAAAGCAAATTATCATCCAAATAATAATGTAGATGTATTTTTTGTACACCCTACTACTTATTTAGATTCTTCAAAACCTTATGGATGGACCGCTTCTTTCAATGATTACAAAACCAATCTTAAAACAGATTATTATGTAATTCTTAACCAAGCTAGTATTTTCAATGAAGCGGGCAGAATATTTGCACCAAGGTATCGTCAAGCACATATAAAATCTTACACACCCAATAATAAAATTGATACCGGTTACGCGCTAGCTGCTTTTGAATTAGCCTATCAGGACGTAAAAAAATCTTTTGAATATTACATGGAGCATTATAATAATGGCAGGCCTATTATTATTGCCTCTCATAGTCAAGGTTCTACCCATGCCATTAGATTGTTAAAGGAATTTTTTGATGGTAAACCTTTAAGTAAAAAATTAGTGGTAGCTTATTTAGTAGGAATGCCAGTTGACCCTGCCATTTATACATCCCTGAAAGCCTGCGAAACACCCAGTGCGACTGGTTGTATTTGTTCTTGGAGAACTTTCCATGAAGGTTTTGTCACTGAATTCGTAGAAAAGGAAAAATTTACAGCCATTGTAACCAACCCACTTTCTTGGTCTAATAATATAACTAATGTGGACAGGTTTCAAAACAGTGGTGCAGTTTTGTATAATTTTAATAAGGTCACTCCTTTTGTAGTGGGTGCGAAAAATCATCAAGGTGTTTTATGGACAGAAAAGCCTCATTTTTTTGGTAGCTTTTTATACAAAACTGAAAATTATCATATTGTCGATTACAATTTTTATTACATGAGTGTAAGAAAAAATGTAGCAGAAAGAGTAAATAGTTATTTAACTACAGGCAATGAGTTTACACATTAATTAATTACCAACGACACTTAAAAACTTGATGCGCATTATTTTTAATTGCTCCCAAGAATAATTATTTTCACTAAGTTCTTCTTGTGCTAATTGAAGTGAAGAGGTTTCGCAGTTTTTGAAATATTCTAAAATTTCTTCTTGATCATATTCATCTAACCATTCATCAATAGCATAATCTAAATTTAATTTAGTGCCACTGGCCGCAATGGTTTCCATTTCTTCTAATAATGCGTCTAATTTTAAATCCTTGTTTTTAGCAATGGTTTCTAAAGGAATTTTTTTATCTACATTCTGAATAATATAGATTTTATGATTGAATTTATTTACCACTGACTTCATTACAAAATCATCGGGCTTTTCAATATTATTTTCAGTCACATATTTTTCAATCATGGCCACAAAGGGTTTACCATATTTAATAGCCTTACCCTTACTTACACCCTGGCATCTGTCTAACTCCTCAATGCTTGTAGGATAAAGAGTGGCCATATCTTGTAAGGAAGTCTCTAAAAAAATAACAAACGGCGGAAGGCTAATTTTTTTTGCTTCTTTTTGACGTAAATCTTTCAACATTTCAAACAATACTTCATCAGTTGCACCTGCCGTTTCTGGACTATCTGTGTCATCCTCTTCAACACTTTCATCGGAAAATACATTGTTTAAAACAATTTTAAAGCTTGTAGGTTTTTTTAAAAACTTCTTACCTTTCTCTGTAATTTTAAGCAAACCATATTCTTCAATATCTTTTTCTATAATTGCCTCAAGCATTGCCTGTCTTACTAAGCTATTCCAAAATAAGGGCTCATGGTCTTTACCTATACCAAATTCGGGTAATTTTTCATGACGGTATAAACCTAATTGAGGTGTATAATCACCTATAATAACTTGTATAACATAATCTGCTACAAAACGCTCATTCAAAGCTTCTATGACTTTCAATAATTGAACCAACTGTGTTTTTGCTTCAATTTTTTCTTTAGGTTGTAAACAATTATCACATTTGCCGCAATTTTTATCTTCCCAAATTTCTCCAAAATAATGTAGTAAACTACGACGGCGGCAGGCACCACTTTCTGCAAAGGCTACTGTTTCGTCTATTAATTGTGCTCCCACTTCTCTTTCACTCAAAGGCTTATCTCTTAAAAAATGTTCTAGTTTAGAAACATCTTTATGAGAATAATATAAAATACAATTACCTTCTAAACCATCTCTACCAGCACGGCCTGTTTCTTGATAATAATTTTCAATGGACTTAGGAATATTATAATGAATTACAAATCGAATATCCGGCTTGTCAATACCCATTCCAAATGCAATGGTGGCAACAATAACCTGCACATCTTCATTCAAAAATTGATCCTGTCTATTGGCTCTTAGCTTTTGATCCAAGCCTGCATGATAAGCCACTGCTTTAATTTTATTAGCAATTAATAAATCTGCTAATTCTTCAGTGGTCTTTCTATTAAGCGTATAAATAATACCGCTCTTACCTTTATGCTTAGAAATATATCTTACAATACTTTTTACAGTTACTTCTTTTTTTAACTTTGGTTGTACTTCATAATATAGGTTCGCTCTGTTAAAAGAAGAAATTAAAATTTCAGGATCACGCAGCGATAAATTTTTAACAATATCGCTTTGCACTTTAGGGGTAGCGGTAGCTGTTAAAGCAATGATAGGAACTCTTGCATTAATTTCTTCCATCATTTCTTTAAGTCTTCTATACTCTGGTCTGAAATCGTGGCCCCATTCTGAAATACAGTGGGCTTCATCTACTGCAAAAAAGGAAATATTTAAGTCACTAAAAAAATCTAAATTTTCTTGCTTTGTTAAAGTTTCCGGTGCTACATATAATAATTTGGTTTTGCCACTGAGCAGGTCGGCCTTCACTGCTTTAATTTGTCCTTTATTTAAAGATGAATTTAAAAAATGGGCCACTTCGTCTTTTTCACTATAACCACGTACTAGGTCTACTTGGTTTTTCATTAATGCAATTAAAGGAGATACAATAATGGCGCAACCAGGTAACATTAATGCAGGTAATTGATAACATAAACTTTTACCACCTCCTGTTGGCATGATCACAAAAGTATCTTTACCACTCAACAAGGAGACAATAGCCTTTTCTTGAGTACCCTTAAACTCCTTGAATCCAAACTGATCCTCTAGTGCTTTTAATAATTCGACACGGCTTATTGAATTATTCTTAGCTGAAGAAGTAGGGTCTTTTTTTATTGCTTTTTTAGTGGTCGCCATCTGTAATTATCTTAAAATCAACTATTTCGGTATAAAATAGCTATATAAGTTAACGAATTTAATTCACTATTAATCAAGTCTGTTCATTTTTTTGCTAAAAAACTTTTTTTTAAGGATTTTTTAAAAATAGGGAGGAATATGCTTGAAACGTTAACTTTGCTGATTCTTAAACCGCATATGGATAATCAAATAAACGCTACTGCCCAAAGAACGCTAGAAATTGAAGCGGCAGCTATTACTGGCCTACAAAAATTTATAGATACCCCATTTATAGAAGCGGTGAAAGCAATTTATACCTCTGAGGGAAGATTAGTCGTTAGTGGAATTGGTAAAAGCGCCATCATTGCTCAAAAAATAGTAGCTACTTGCAATTCTACTGGAACCCCTGCCTTATTTCTACATGCAGCCGATGCTATTCATGGCGACTCTGGAATGATTAATCAAAAAGACCTTGTTCTAATTATAAGTAAAAGTGGCGAAAGTCCTGAAATAAAAAATTTAGTACAATTAGTAACTGGTTTTGGTAATTCTATCATTGCCATGGTTGGTAATACCGAAAGTTATTTAGCCACTCATGCAAAATGGGTAATTAACACAACTGTAGATAAAGAAGCTTGCGCTCATAATTTAGCCCCTACTTCTTCCACTACTGCACAAATGGCAATGGGTGATGCCATCGCAATGTGTTTAATGGAATTGAAAAAAATAAAAGCTAACGATTTTGCAAAATTTCATCCAGGTGGAAACTTAGGAAAAAGATTAACATTGACTGCAGGTCAAATGGCAAAAGTAAATCCAAGACCTTCTGTAAACTTAAGTACACCTTTAAAAGAAGTCATATTAGTTATTTCTAAAAATAGATTAGGTGCTACAGTAGTAATAGATAATAATGAAAAAGTACTAGGTATTATTACAGATGGAGATATTCGTAGAATGCTAGAAAATTATTCAAACATACAAGACTTAACAGCAGCTACCATATTGCACGCAGGCCCTATTACTATTGCGCCTGACGCACTAGCTATAGAAGCTTTGGCATTGATGGAACAAAAAGATATTAGTCAATTAATAGTAGCACAAGAAAATACTTTTGTAGGAATGATTCATATACACGACTTAATGAAAGAGGGGATTTTATAAATCAAAGAAAAGTATGCAAAACAAACATCATTATGTAGCCATTATGGCTGGAGGTATTGGAAGTAGATTTTGGCCAATGAGTAGAACTGCTTATCCTAAACAATTTTTAGATGTACTTAATACAGGTAAAACTTTAATTCAGTGGACCTACGAAAGATATACCCAGTTTATACCTGCAGAAAATATATTCATAGTTACTTCTGAAGAATATGTTTCTATTGTAGAAAAACAATTACCTGATTTACCTAAAGAAAATATTTTAGCTGAACCTAGTAAAAAAAATACAGCACCTTGCATTGCTTATATCTCTTTTAAATTAGCCCAGAAAGATCCTCAAGCAACTTTTGTGGTAGCACCAAGTGATCACTTAATTTTAGAGCAAGAAAATTTTCAAAAAATTGTAGAGCAATCGCTTGATTTTGTAACTCATATCAAAGCTTTAGCCACATTAGGTATTAAGCCTACCAACCCCAATACTGGTTATGGCTATATTCAATATGAAGGACTTGAAGTAAGCAATGGTGTATACAAAGTAAAAACATTTACCGAAAAACCCACGGTGGAAATTGCAGAGTCCTTTATAGCTAGCGGCGATTTTTTATGGAATGCAGGTATTTTTGCATGGAAAGCCAGCACTATCATTGCTGCTTTCGAAAAGTACCAACCAGAAATGTTTGAATTATTTGATTCGGAAAAAGAACATTTTAATACTTCAGCAGAAAAGCAGTCTATTCAAAAAATATATCCGCAGTGTGTAAATATATCTATTGATATTGCCATTATGGAAAAAGCAGATAACGTATATGTTATACCTGCAAGCTTTGGATGGAGTGACCTAGGTACATGGAATAGTGCTTATGATAGCATGGAAAAAGATTATTTCGCAAATGCTGTAGCCTCTGATAATGTGATTGTTATTGACGCTACCAAGTGTATGATTAATGCGCCTAAGGATAAATTAGTAGTTGTCCAAGGTTTAGATGATTTTATTGTAGTAGATACTAAAGATGTACTACTTATATGTAGTAAAGAAAAAGAGCAGTCTATAAAAGAATATGTTGCGGAAGTGAAAAGACATAAAGGCGATAAATACATCTAGCCTCAAATACATTAAAATTGGGAAGAAAATCCTATCTTAGTTTAGAACACCTTAGCTTAATAAACCTAAATTCCCCAAATGGCAACCATCATCACTGGAACAGGAAGCTATATACCTGGTCTTGTAATACCCAATCATTCCTTTAGCAATCATAGCTTTTATGGAGAAGATGGATTATTAATTAATAGCCCCAATGCTGAAATTTTTGAAAAATTTAAAGATATCACGGGTATTTATGAAAGAAGATATGCAGAAGAAAATGTAAACACCTCTGACCTTGCATTTAAAGCAGCTGCCTTAGCCATTGAAGATGCATCAATTGATCCTGAAACAATTGATCAAATTATTGTTGCACATAATTTCGGTAATGTACTAACCGGTACAATTCAATCCGATACTATACCCGCAATTGCCTCAAGGGTTAAAAATTTAATAGGTATTCGAAATCCTAATTGTGTAGCTTATGATTTATTATTTGGTTGCCCAGGATGGATACAAGGTGTTATACATGCCGACTCCTTTATAAAATCGGGTTTAGCCAAAAGATGTTTGGTCATAGGAGCAGAAACTTTGAGTAGAGTGGTAGATCCTCACGACAGAGATAGTATGATATTTAGTGATGGTGCAGGTGCTTGCATAGTAGAAAACTCAACTGATACATCAAGCGGTATACTGGCAAGCAGTGTACAAAGCCATTGTATGGATGAAACTTATTTCTTGTATTTAGGTAAGTCTTATCATCCAGATGGTGAGGAAGCCACTAGATATATAAAAATGAAAGGTCGTAAAGTATATGAGTATGCTATTAAGAATGTACCTATTGCAATGAAAGAGTGTATTGAAAAAGCAGGTGTAGATATTCATGAGGTAAAAAAATTCTTCTTACATCAGGCTAATGAAAAAATGGATGAAGGCTTTATAAAAGCCTTGTTTAAATTATACGGTATTAAAAATATTCCTGAAAATGTAATGCCTATGAGCATTCATGAATTAGGTAATAGCTCGGTGGCTACCATTCCTACCTTATACGATATGGTAAAGCGCGGCAAATACAAAGAGCACCAGTTAATGAAAGGCGATGTGGTTATATTCGCCTCCGTAGGAGCTGGCATGAATATTAATGCTATTTGTTACAAAGTGTAACTAATACCCTCTCACATTTTTTCCTTCAACATAATTTTTAAAGGCTTTATTACAAACCTTATTACCTCCAGGTGTAGGGTAGTTACCCGTGAAATACCAATCTCCAGTATTGGTTGGGCAACATTCATGTAAGTCTTCTATTGTTTGATAAATAACTTCAATTGGTATATCAATATTTTCAGGCGTAATTAATTGTGCAATTTTATCTGAAATTTCTTCAGGACTAAAGGGCTTGTATAATTGACGCACAACATTTTCAGTATGTAATTTATTAGCAGCCTCCAGGGTTTTTATTTTTTGATAAGTCTCATCAATAATATCAGCCATTCCTTTCTCATTTAATAAGGCAATCACTGCTCTGAAGGCTATAAAATCATTCATTTTACTCATGTCAATTCCATAGCAGTCGGGGTATCTGATTTGTGGCGCAGAAGAAACGACAATAATTTTTTTAGGACCCAAGCGAGATAGCATTCTAATAATACTTTCTTTTAATGTAGTGCCTCTTACAATACTATCATCAATTATTACCAAGGTGTCTTCATCCTTACGTACAGTACCATAAGTAATATCGTACACATGTTGCACCATCTCATTTCTATTGGCATCTTCTGTAATGAAGGTGCGTAGTTTCACATCTTTAATAGCAATTTTTTCTTGACGAATCTTTCGATTCACCATAGCTTCCAATTTCTCTGGATCAACTTTAGTACCCCAACTTAAAATTCTCTCTACTTTAATTTTATTCAAATACTCTTCCATTCCTTTTACTAAGCCATAAAAAGCTACTTCGGCAGTATTGGGTATATAAGAAAAAATGGTGTTTTTTAAATCATTGTCAATTCGCTCTAACACAATTTTACTAAGATGATTACCTAATGCAATTCTTTCTCTGTATATTTTTTCATCACTACCTCTTGAAAAATAAATTCTTTCAAAAGAACATGCGCGTCTTTCTTTGGGCTCAATAATTTGTTCAATGCTATATTTTCCTTCATCGTCAACTAATAAAGCTTGTCCAGGCATGAGTTCTAGAACTTCATTTTCAGCCACATTAAATGTAGTTCTAATAGCGGCTCTTTCACTTGCAGCAACAATTACTTCATCATCAATATAATAATAAGCAGGTCTAATACCATGGGCATCTCTTAAGATAAAGCTATGGCCATTGCCTACCAAACCACCCACTGTAAAGCCTCCGTCAAATAAAGGAACTGCTTTTCTTAAAACATCGACAATATTCGGATTATTAGGATTAATAGTTTCTTCATTCGATAAAAAATGATGAATCACTTCCATCATTGCAGCTAAATCACTTTCTTTTTCAAAAGGACCAGGGTCTAATTTTATTTGTTCAAATAATTCGTCAGTATTGACTAAATTAAAATTTCCTGCTAGTGCTAAATTTTTACCTGGCACTAGATTACGTTTGATAAAAGGATGACAAAATTCAAGATTATTTTTTCCTTGGGTTCCGTAGCGTAAATGACCCAATAAAATTTCACCCATAAAAGGCAGATGCCCTTTCATTAAACCTGGATGCTTTGCAATATCTGGTTGAAATTTTTCAAGCTCTTGTATTTCTAAACCTATTTTATAAAATAAATCGGCAATAGGTTGTTGTGCATTACTTCGTAATCGATATAAGAAAGGATTGCCTGGTTCTATATTTAATTTAAGTGTTGCTAAACCCGCACCATCTTGGCCACGATTGTGCTGTTTTTCCATCAACAGGTATAATTTATTTAATCCGTAGGTAACCGACCCTCTTTTTTGAAGATAATAAGAAAGAGGTTTTCTAAGTCGAATATAGGCTAGGCCACACTCGTGTTTGATTTCGTCGCTCATGATGGAGTTTAAGGAGTCCCAAATTTACAATAGTTAGCTATTGTATTCTCGTAAAGAAGTAAAAAAATTTCTAAGCGCTCGTTGTAAAATGAGGAATCTCTATAAGGAGTAGGTCAGAACCTGCTGCGGCTTCAATTTGGACCATTTCTACTCCCGAAATACCTACTGCGTCTCTACGACCTAAGACCTGACCCTCCACTGTGCAATTTCCTTCAATACAAATGGCAAAAAGGCCTTGTCCAGGCTGATGCATCTGATAATTAGTTGAAAAAGGCTTTTTAAAATGGCCTAAAGATAACCAGGCATCCTGGTTGATAAATAAGGTATTTGGCTCATTGGGAGATACTACCGTGAGTAATTGATCCACCCTATCTTCTGGACGAAATGATTTTTGATCATACCTAGGTGTAATATTTCTTTGCTTTGGGAAAATCCAAATTTGAAATAATTCAACTCTTTTATCTTTATTAGGATTAACCTCACTATGTTGAATCCCAGAACCTGCGCTCATTATTTGAACATCATGTTCTTTAATAATACAATCTCTTCCTGTGCTATCTCTGTGGTGTAAATCGCCAAATAAAGGAATGGTAATAATTTCCATGTTATCATGTGGATGGGTACCGAATCCCATGCCTGCATCAATTTTATCATCATTTAAAACACGTAGCGCACCAAAATGAATTTTAGTGGGATCATGGTATTGCCCAAAACTAAAACTATGATAGGTATCTAGCCAATCAAATTTAACATGGCCTCTTTCATTCGCTGGATAAAAAATAATTGGCATAAATGTAGGGGAGCATTAAAATGCTTTTTCTTTCACAATTTGATTGGCCACTTTAGTCCAATCCTTTAATTCAGCGCAGCCTTGAAAAGAATCATCAATAAAAACATAATAATTTGGAACATGTTCTTTAAACCAAGCTTCCATTGACTTTGCTTTTTTTTCTTCTAGTGCACGTTGTGCCACTTTATTATAATCTTCTTTTAAATTTTCTCTATGAGGAGTAGTGCGTTCTTTAAAATAAATAAGTCTTACTGTTTTTCTACCACGATCGTCTAAATAAACCTGCGGCGTTGAAATATCGCCTGGCTTCATATTTTTCATTAAAACTACCATTTCTTTGTCTAGTTGGTCAATATTAACATAAGTAGAACCATCACGGCCAGTGATGGCACCGCCACTAAACTTACTACCATCATCATCACTATATTTATTAACTGCTTCCCCAAAGCTCATTCTACCTGCTATAATTTCTTTTCTAATGCTGTCCAAGAACACTTTTGTTTCATTAATTTCATCATTGGTAATAGGAGGAATACGTAAAATATGTTTTACAACCGCTTCATCCCCTGATCTTGAAATAAGTTGAATAATATGATAACCAAATTTAGATTTAATAGGAGCAGAAATTTGACCTTCTTTTAAACGGAAAGAACCCGCCATGAAAGCAGGGTCAAAATTTTTCTCGTTACGATTTAAATTAAATAAACCTAAATTTTCTTTAGCACTAGGGTCTTCAGAATATAATTTTACTAATTGATCAAACTTATTGGCACCTGATTCAATTTGTTTTCTATACTCTAACATTTGCTTAATCACATATTCTTCCACATCTCTATTGGCTTTAGGATGCATTACCAATTCTGTTACTTGTACTTCACTTTCATATAAAGGAAGGCTATCCACAGGTATTTTATTATAGTAATTTCTAACTTCAGTAGGTGTAATCTTAATTTTCTCTACAATTTTAGACTGCATTTCATCGGCTAATTTTTGTTCCTTAATTAACAAACGAAAATCTTCTTTTAATTGAAAAACAGAACGGCCAGCTACCTCTTCTAACACTTCTTTAGATCCAAATTGTTGAATGAAATTACGAATACGCCCTTCCATCGCTACTTCTACTTCATCTTCTGTAACATTGATAGAATCGATGAGTGCTTGTAATACTAAGGCCTTACGAATTAATTGACCTTCCACCACTTGACACTCTGAAGGTATATTTACATTTTCTTGTCCTTGTGCTTGACGCTTATAGTCACCAATTGCATTTTCAACATCAGATTTTAAAATAAATTTATCACCCACTGTAGCGATAATTTTATCAGCTAATACTTTTTTCACTTGCGCCTTTGCAGTATAGGAGATAGTCAAGCAAAATATAGAAAATGCAATGCTAATTAATTTCATCAATTTTTTATTATTTGGTAAAGTTCTGCCGCTTGAGTCATTTACCCAAATAGCAAATCTTAATTTTTTTATAAAGTACGTTTTACTTCCTCTTCTTCAAAGGCTTCTACAATATCCCCTACTTTAAGGTCGATAAAGTTTTTAATTGTTAAACCACATTCCATATTTGATACAACATCTTTTACATCGTCTTTGAAACGTTTTAAACTTCCTAATTCAGCACTTTGACCTTCCCCTTTAGGATATTCCACAATACCGTCACGGATAATTCTAATCTTGCTATTTCTACTCAACTTGCCATCGAGTACAAAACATCCAGCAACGGTTGCTTTATCAAATTTGTATACTTCTCTTACTTCTACGTTGGCCACAATTTTTTCTTGAATTTTTGGTTCCAACATACCTTCCATCGCAGACTTGATTTCGTCAATTGCGTTGTATATAATAGAGTATAATTTAATTTCCACTCCTTCTGTCTCTGCCAACTTGTTAGCTTGCATAGAAGGTCTTACATTAAATCCAATGATAATAGCATCAGAAGCAGCAGAAAGTAAAACATCAGACTCAGAAATTTGACCTACCCCTTTCAAAATAACTCTAATGGCAATTTCTTCAGTAGATAGTTTTTGTAATGAATCACTTAAAGCTTCCACAGAACCATCCACATCACCTTTAATAATAATATTTAATTCTTTAAAATTACCTAAGGCTAAACGACGACCAATTTCATCAAGTGTAATATGTTTTCTAGTTCTTAAACCTTGCTCTCTTAATAATTGAGCACGCTTAGTGGCTAATTCTTTTGCTTCTGCTTCGTCTTCATATACTTTGAATTTCTCTCCCGCTTGTGGGGCGCCATTCAAACCTAAAATTACCACCGGTGTAGAAGGTGGCGCTACTTCAATACGTTGATTACGCTCATTAAACATAGCCTTCACTCTACCATAAAACTGACCAGATAAAATTAAATCGCCTTGTTTTAAAGTTCCATTTTGTACAAGTATAGTGGCAACATAACCACGTCCTTTATCTAAAGAGGCTTCAATAATACTTCCCGAACCTTCTTTATTAGGGTTAGCTTTTAATTCTAATAAATCCGATTCTAAAATAACCTTCTCTAATAAAGCATCTACATTCAATCCTTGTTTAGCAGATAATTCTTGGTTTTGAAATTTACCACCCCAAGCTTCTACTAAAATATTCATTTGAGAAAGTTGTTCGTATATCTTCTGCGCATTTGCACCATCTTTATCAATTTTATTTACCGCAAAAATCATAGGCACATTCGCTGCTTGTGCGTGACTTATGGCTTCTTTGGTTTGTGGCATCACAGCATCATCAGCAGCTACTACAATTATAGCTATATCGGTTACTTTCGCACCACGCGCACGCATTGCAGTAAAGGCTTCGTGACCAGGTGTATCTAAAAAAGTGATGGCTTTGCCATTCGGCAATGTCACTTCATAAGCACCAATATGTTGTGTGATACCTCCTGCCTCACCCGCTACTACATTGGCATTTCGGATATAATCTAATAAAGAAGTTTTACCATGGTCAACGTGACCCATAATAGTTACAATAGGGGGACGTTCTACCAAGTTGGCTAAATCGTCTGCTTCTTCTTCTTCATCCATTTCTACCGCTTCTTCTAATCCTACGAATTCAACTTCAAAACCAAATTCACTAGCGACCAGTTCAATTACCTCCGCATCTAAACGTTGGTTAATTGAAACCATGATACCCAAGTTCATACACTTGCTAATGATATCGGCAAAACTGACATCCATCAAACTTGATAACTCACTTACTGTTACGAACTCGGTAACTTGTAATTTATTATCGGTTACTTCATTGGTTTCATTTTCTGCAGCTTCATCTCTTTTAGCACGTCTGTATTTAGACTTCAAACTTTTTCCTCTACCACCAGCACCTGCTAATTTTGCTTGCGTTTCTTTGATCTTATCTTGAATAGCTTTTTGACCAATTTCTTTTTGTTCTGCTGTTTGAGGAGTATTTCTGTTACCACCTCTTGCACCAGCACCAGGTCTTTGTCCACCACTTTGACCTTGATAGCCACCAGTTCTTTGTCCTCCGCCTTGACCTTGATAACCACTCCCTGGTCTTTGTCCAGCGCCCTGTGCTTGACCACCAACTTGCTGTGAACCTTGTTGACCTTGAGATGGAATACGTTTGCGTTTACGTTTTTCTTCTTGACTCAATGGTTTCGGACGTGTATCGCTATTTGTAGGTAAATCAATTTTACCCATTACTTTAGGACCTTCTAATTTTTTAGTGGCAATGTTTTCGATTTTGCCATGTACATTTTCAGGTGATATAGAATGATCAATTGGAGCGCGTGTTTCTTTTTCTGGCTTTACTGCTGAATCTTCTTTCTTTAAAGGTTTTTTACCAGTATTTTCTTTAGCTGGCTTGTCAGCTGTTTCCTCTGTTTTCTTTGCAGATTTTTTAGGTCTTGTTGAAGAATCTATTAAAGATAGATCTATTTTGTCAACTACTTTAGGCGACTCTACTTCAGGTGCATCAATCTTAACTTTAGCAGGTTCTTCTACTTTTTTTTCTGCAGCCTTCGATATCTTAGGCTTCTCCACCTCTTTTGCTACAGGCTTAGCCGCTTCTGGTTCTGCCACTAAAGGCTTCTTTGCCTTGTCTTTATCGGCCACAGCATTTTTAGGTAACTCTACATGATCTGCTTTATTTCTAGCTACTTTATCGCTTTGAAATTCTGCTTGCAGAGAATAATACTGATCCTCAGTTAATTTAGCTGTTGGCTTTAGGTCGTCTTTAGGAAAACCTTTTTTTACTAAGAATTCAATCAAGGTATCTTGACCAATGTTAAATTCTTTAGCAGCTGCTAACAATCTTGGTAGTTTCAATTCTGACATTCTGTTGTTTTTTGTTCCTCTAATTATTTACTAATTTATTGGAACGATTCGCCTAATACAAATATACTTTCAAAAACCAAAGGTTATTCACCTTTATCAAATTCTTCTTGTAAGATTCTACGCACTTCTGCAATAGTTTCTTTTTCTAAATCTGTTCTTTTTTCTAATTCTTCAGCGCCTAAGTTTAAAATACTTCTTGCCGTATCACAACCCACACGCTTAAATTCATCAATGATCCAAGTTTCAATCTCATCGCTAAATTCATCTAAATCAATATCAAATTCATCAACAATTTCTTCATCTTCACGGTATACATCTAATTCATAACCTGTTAATTCAGAAGCCAATTTAATATTCACACCTCTACGTCCAATCGCTAAAGAAACTTGATCTGCTTTTAAATACACTTCAGCATGCATTTTTTCAGTATCAATATTCATGTAACTAATTTTAGAAGGCGTTAATGAACGTTGAATTAATAATTGTGTATTGGTAGTAAAATTGATCACATCAATATTTTCATTTTTCAATTCCCTAACAATACCATGAATTCTACTTCCTTTCATACCTACGCAGGCACCTACTGGATCAATTCTATCGTCGTATGACTCCACCGCCACTTTCGCACGCTCTCCTGGTTCACGAACAATTTTTTTAATAGTAATTAAACCGTCAAAAATTTCAGGCACTTCTATTTCTAATAATTTTGCTAAGAATAAAGGACTAGTTCTAGATAAAATAATGACTGGTGAATTATTTTTCATATCCACTCTTTCTATAACCGCTCTAATATTTTCTCCTTTCTTAAAAAAGTCTTGAGGAATTTGCTCCGACTTTGGAAGAATTAATTCATTGCCTTCTTCATCTAATAACAATACTTCTTTTTTCCAAACTTG
The DNA here is from genome assembly GCA_009928005.1 of Chitinophagia bacterium. Taxonomy (GTDB): domain Bacteria; phylum Bacteroidota; class Bacteroidia; order Chitinophagales; family Chitinophagaceae; genus Sediminibacterium. The sequence goes on from RFVO01000024.1 coordinate 20,244, forward strand.
ATAAATTTCTGCGTTAATTATATCGCCAATTCTATCAGAATATTTCTTTACTAAAGCATTTTTCTTCAAGTCGTTGATACGAGAAGCTAATGTTTGCTTAGCCGCTAGGATGGCTCTTCTTCCGAAGTCTAAGATGTCAACTTCTTCTAATAAATCTTCTCCTACTTCATAGTCGGGTTGAATTTTAATAGCTTCAGAATACGATACTTCTTCTAAAGGATTATCTACATCATCATCGTCTCTAATTTGACGGCGGCGAATTATTTCCAAGTCACCTTTTTCAGCGTTTACGATAACATCAAAATTTTCATCGCTACCGTATTTTTTTCTAAGTAAGGTTTTGAAAACGTCTTCTACTACTTTCATCATGGTAGGACGGTCAATGCTTTCTGCGTCTTTAAACTCCTGAAAGGCTTCAATTAAATTTATACTTGCCATAACATAATTTTTTTTCAAGCTACTTGCTTGATGATTTGTTTGTTAAAATTGAACTTGAACAATTGTTGTTTTTATTTGATCAAAAGGAATTAATAAAGTTTGCACTGCTGCTTTTTTACCTTTCCCTTCTGTCCATTCTATTAATATATCTTTCTCTGTTACTGTTTTTAAAATGCCTTCTTTAATACGCTCATCCAAAAAGGTTACTTCTACTTTTCGACCTATATTCTTGACATACTGACGGTTCAAGACTAAAGGCTCATCAATACCTGGCGAAGAAACTTCTAAGGAAAAATCACCTTCTGGAAACCAGGCCGCTTCTTCTATTATGCGGTATAATTTCCGATTAATGTAAGTGCATTTTTCAATTGGCAAGCCTTGGTCGCCGTCCAAGAATATTTTGATATTATTGGTTGGCTTCACTTTCACTGAAACGCAGAAATAACTAGGTTCCTCTTTAAGAAGTTGTTCCAAAATTGGATTTACTAAGGCTATTATCTCGTTTGCTTGCATACTTAAAAAAGAAGAAGGGAACGATTTCGTTCCCTTCACATTTTCTTCTATTCTACGCCAAAGGTAATAAAACAGGATGAAATATCCCAAAAATATTGGTAAGGGCCTTATTTTTGCAGTATGACGAAGCTAATTTTATACGGGTTCTTGATTTACTTTTTATATAAACTAATCTTCCAGGTAGTAGTGCCAGTAAGCAAAGGGGTGAAGTCGGTGAGACAAACTATGGAGCAAATGCAGAAGAATCAGGCCGATGCTAGAAATGATCAAAACGGTCAAAAATATAGTCAAAATACGAATGCAAACTATGGCACAAAGGATGAGCCAATTGAAGCCGAATATATTGAATTTGAGGAAGTTAAGAAAAAATAGAGCGAAAAAATAGAGCGAAAAAATAGAGCGAAAAAATAAGCTTGTACAGGATCCTTATAAATAGGCGGCAATATCCTTTTCTACTGTCATTCCCTCTTTTAAATGAAGCACTTGAAGTCCCACTGAGGCAGCTGCTATAATATTGGGCTCATTGTCATCAATAAATAGGGTTTCACTTGCCACCAAGCCCTCTTTTTCTAGAATAAAAGTGAAAGATGCGGGGTCGGGTTTACGCATACCCATTTCATGTGAATAATAAGGTTTTTTAAAAAGTGAAGCAAAAGGATAATTAGCCACTTTGTTTTCAAATTCTTGTATAAAATAATCGTGGTGAATTTGATTGGTATTGGAATATAAAAAAGTATTGTACTTAATATTATTTTGCTTGATCCACTCAATGCTATTTTTTCTAAATCCTACAAGTAGAGCGTTCCAAGCAAATTGAATTTGCTCATTGCTTAAAGATAAATTCACTAAGTCTCTAACACCTTCATAAAATTCACTTTCATTTACAAAGCCCATTTCCAAGTCTAAAAATAAGGGGTGCGATTTATTCAAAGTAAAATGCTTATCAATACCTTCTATTCCAATAGATGTAAAAGCAGCATTCATTTTTTTAAAATCAATGTCATATAAAACATTACCTAAATCGAAAATTAAATTTTTTATACCAGCCATTGATTTTTTAGAGTTTACGTATAAAAAGAAAGGTGAAGTTAAAGAAAGATTTTAATTAATAGTATATTTGAAACATGAAACAAAGCTTGGCACATATTGCTGTGGTGGTGCGTGATTACGACGAAGCCATTACTTATTATACAAAAACTTTAGGCTTTACCTTAATAGAAGACACCCTATTATCTGAAACCAAAAGATGGGTAATGGTGCAGCCTACTGGTGCAGAAAATGGTTGTATGTTATTACTTGCCAAAGCCGCTACGCCTGAACAAGAAAAATTTATTGGTTACCAAACAGGTGGTCGTGTATTTTTATTTTTATATACCGATAATTTTGAAAGAGATTACCAAAATTATATTTCTAAAGGTGTTGAATTTACCATTGCACCCCATAAAGAAGAATACGGAATGGTAGCAGTATTCAAAGATATCTATGGAAATTTATGGGACCTTATTGAGCCTTCATAGCAGCAGCCATAAGTTTACAAGCTGCATCTCCCTTACTTAATTCAGTATGAATATTGGCCTTAGAAGCCTCGTCTCTGTTCTGACTAAGTTTAAAAACATGTTGTAAGCTACTCACTATTATATCGAAGGAATAAATAGCCTTCATGTTTTGCTCCATGTATTCAGCCGATAAGTTTTTTACTTGCGTAGGGCTATTGGCGTCTTTTTCAAAATGGAGTGTTAGCTTTTCTAATAAATTATACAAATGCTTTTCATCTTTAATTTCTAAATTTCCTTTTGCTTGTACCGACTGATAGTTCCATGTGCTTCCCATATTTTTCGTGGTATACCAATTCGCACTTACAAAGGCCGATGGACCAGAAAAAATAACTAATACTTTATTATTTATTTCAAAAGCATTGGTATGTTCTTGCTTGCGCATAATATGACCACTAATAATAATTTTATCTTTTTCAATTGTCAATAATACAGGTACCTG